>NZ_JBTVPY010000040.1:0-20148 GCF_054720805.1 Pseudomonas sp. MT3 | reverse complement strand
CAGGCTCCTACCCTACGCCATACAAGCGAGCTTGCTCGCGAACGGGCTCCGCGGCAAAATCGGTTCGCGAGCAAGCTCGCTCCTACGAAGAGCACCAGCATCCTGCCCGCGCAGTCGTTTCTGTCGCAGGAATCGCGCATTGCCGCGCGACTCGCACAGGGCTCGCCCCCTCGCGCGAAGGCCGCTATAGTCAGTCCACGCAGCGCCAATGCTGCCCCACTCAACAAGGTTCGCCTTCCATGTCCCGATACCCATTGCCCGATCCGGCAATCACCGTTGCAGCCTCTCCGGCCTGCGGCGCGGGTGCGGGCGCGGCCTGCCCTCCTCCGCCCCCTGTCGTCGCTGTCGCGTCGCCTCCGCCTCCCGGTGCGGCCTACCCGCCACCCGGCGTGAGCTTCTGACGCCACACGCGTTTTCCATCGCCTGGTTTTCCGCGCCCGACTGACGCGGCGCCCGGTCTGTGTCCGGCCCATTAATGGCCGGTCGTGATCTGCCTGACGACAGGTGCATTGCATGATTTCGCTCAACCGTTCCTCCCTGGCCGCCCTGGCCAGCACCTCCCTGTTCGTGCTGCTGTGGAGCAGTGCCGCCATCATCAGCAAGTGGGGCCTGGCCCATGCTTCGCCGATAGTCTTCCTCATCGCCCGCTTCGGTACCGCGCTGGTGGCGCTGCTGATCCTCTCGCCGCTGATCGGCCTGCGCTGGCCGCGCGAGCGCAAGCAGGTGCGCCACGCCGTGCTTACCGGCCTGGTGATGCTGGGCATCTACCCGATCTTCTACCTGATGGCGCTGGACCTGCACGTCACCCCCGGCGTCATTGCCACCGTGCTGGGCGTGCAGCCGATGCTGACCAGCTTCCTGCTCGAGCGCCGGCATTCGGCGCCGCGCCTGGGCGGCCTCGCGCTGGGGCTGATCGGGCTGGTGATGGTGGTCTACCAGAGCATCGGACTGTCCGGCCTGACCTTCGCCGGCCTGGCCTGCTGCCTGCTGGCGCTGCTGTCGATCACCGGCGGTTCGATCCTGCAGAAGAACATCCGCGAGAACCCGCTGGGCACCCTGCCCCTGCAATACATCGCCGGACTGGCGCTGTGCATCGCCGTCACGCCCTTCCAGCCGCTGCACGTGGAATGGAATGCCGCGTTCATCCTCAGCGCGCTGTGGATGGGCCTGATGGTCTCGGTGCTGGCCACCGTGCTGCTCTACCGGATGATCGCGGCGGGCAACCTGGTCAACGTCACCAGCCTGTTCTACCTGGTGCCGGCGGTCACGGCGCTGATGGATTACGCGGTGTTCGGCAATCGCCTGTCCGCCCTCGGCCTGCTGGGAATGGGGCTGATCGTGCTGGGCTTGATGCTGGTCTTCCGCCCGGCAGTCCCGGCCAGTGAATCCAAGTCGACACCGGCTGTGGATAACCGCTAGCCAGCCCCGAAAGACGCAGGCGAGGATCGCTCCTCGCCTGCGCTTCGCTCAGTTGGCTGCCTCTGCCTTCGGCTGCGGCGCCGGGCGCAGCACCAGCCACAGCGCCAGAGCGATCAGTACGCCACCCTGCAGGTGCGCCCAGGACAGCGACTCATCCAGCAGCAGCACGCCCCAGAACACGCCGAACGGCGGAATCAGGAACGTCACTGTCATGGTCTTCAGCGGGCCGATGCTGGCCAGCAGGCGGAAGTACAGGACGTAGGCGAAGGACGTACAGAGGAAGCCCAGCCCGGCCAGCGCGAGCAGGATCTTCGGTTCGGCCAGCGGCGCCAGCGGCATGTTCAGGCTGGTGCCGAGGAAAAACGGCAGCAGGCAGAGGGTCGCACCGGTCTGACTGCCCAGCGCCGAGACGGCGAAATCCAGCCCGCCCTGGTCGTTGATCCAGCGCTTGGTGAAATAGCCGGCGAAGCCGTAGCAGGTGGTCGCCACCAGGCAGGCCGCGGCGCCCCAGAGCACCTGGGCATCGAAAGGCACGGGCCCGGCACGGGTCAGCACTGCGACGCCCGCCAACCCCAGCAGCACGCCGAGAGCCTTGCCACCGGTGAGCGCCTCACCGAAGAACAGCGAACCGATCAACACGCCCATCAGCGGCGTGGTGGCGTTGAAAATCGCCGAATACCCCGCCGGCAGCACCTGCGCCGCCAGGCTGTACATCAGCACCGGAATGCCGGAAGCGATCACGCCGATCAGCAGGATGCGCGTGAGCTTGCCGCGAAAATCCCAGCGGGTGCGCAGTACGAGCATGATCACCACCAACCCCAGCGCCGACAGCACGACGCGGAAGAAGGCCGTTGGCATCACGCCGATAGCCGGCACCAGTTGACGCATGAACAGGAAGCTGGCGCCCCAGATGGCGGCCAGCCCGAACATATTCAGCACAGCAGCGGGATTCATCGCGAAGAGCTCCAGGGCAGGTAAGCCACCAGACTACGCCGGTGGAAAACCACATCCATCCACAGCTGACTTTCAAAATCCACGGTCAACTTCTCCGAAGGCGCGCCATGCTCAGTACGTCGACGTAGGCGCCGTCGCGAATGGCGTATTCACGCAGTTGGCCTTCCACTTCGAAACCAAACTTGCGGTACAGCGCGATGGCCGGGGCGTTGTCGGTGTAGACCGTCAGCTCCACCCGCCGCAGGTTCATCCAGTTGTCGGCCACCTCCAGCAACTCGGCCATCAACCGACTGCCAACGCCACGTCCTTGCCAGGCCACGGCGACGTCCATGCCGATGCTGCCGCAATGGCTGCGGCGCACTCGGGAGAATTGTTCGAGGCTGGCGCTACCGATCACCTGGTCCTGATGCATCGCCATCAATGTCACCCGGCGCTCGTCATCAAGCACCAGCCGCTTGCGCCACAACTCCGGCGCCTGATGCGGCATCTGCAGGACTTGTCGGCACACGGCCGGGTCGTTGTAGAGAGCCGCAAGGCCGTTGATATGCTGCTCCGTGCAGCGTTCGATGCGGATATCGTCCATCGCTTGAAGGCTCCTTGCCTACGGAAATGGGCCGTCCAGCATACGGCACTGCGTGCACCACCGGCTGTGGGAAATCTCCCTTTCCCTCCTCCTTCCCCCTGGCTAAGCTCGCTGCACAAGAACTCAGCAGAGGCGCTCCCATGACCGAGCACTGGCCGGCGACCGAGATCGCGACCCTGATCCTCGAAGGCTTCGACGACTACCGCGCACGCTTCCACCAGATCACCGACGGTGCGCCGGCGCGCTTCGAGCAGGCGCTCTGGCAGGAGGCACAGCAGGCCTCCGCCGAGCGGATCAACTTGTACGAGGAAAAGGTCGCCGAAACCGTGGGACGCCTGACCCGCGCGATGCCCCATATCGACCTGGTGGATGTGGAGCGCTGGCCCATCGCCAAGAGCGCCTACATCAGCCTGATCGATCCGCGCCTGGACGACGAACTGGCGGAAACCTGGTTCAACTCGATCTTCTGCGGCCTGTTCAGCCACGACAACATCAGCGACGGCACCATGTTCGTGCACACCACCCGGCCGTCCCTGCGTGCCCATGCGCGCGACCCGCACACCCGCCTGTACCGTCCCGAAGGCCATCTGCGCCACAGCCTGGAGCAGATCTTCAACGACTACCGCTTCGCCGTGGACTACGACGACCGCGAGCGCGACCTGGAACGCATCGACAACCTGCTGCGCGCCAGCCTGCCGGACTGGGTCTGCAAGGACCCGTTGCTCACCCTCGAACTGATCGGCTCGGTGTTCTACCGCAACAAGGGCGCCTACCTGGTGGGTCGCCTGTTCACCCCGGACGAGCAGTGGCCGCTGGTATTTCCGCTGGTGCACCACGAGGGGCGCGGCATCCAGTTCGACACGGTGATCACCGACGAGGCGGAAGTCTCGATCATCTTCTCCTTCACCCGCTCCTACTTCATGGTCGACGCACCGGTGCCGGCGGAGCTGGTGGCGTTCCTCAAGCGCCTGCTGCCGGGCAAGCACATCGCCGAGCTGTACACCTCCATCGGCTTCTACAAGCAGGGCAAGAGCGAGTTCTACCGCGCGCTGATCAACCACCTGGCGACCACCGACGACCTGTTCATCATGGCGCCGGGTGTGCGCGGGATGGTGATGAGCGTGTTCACCCTGCCCGGCTTCAATACCGTGTTCAAGATCATCAAGGACAACTTCAACCCGGCCAAGACCGTGGACCACGCCACGGTGATCCAGAAGTACCAGCTGGTGAAGAACCACGACCGCGTCGGCCGCCTGGCCGATACCCAGCAGTTCGCCGACTTCCGCTTCCCGGTGCGCAAGTTCGACCCGAACTGCCTCGCCGAACTGCTGGAGGTAGCCCCCTCCACCGTGAAGCTGGAAGGCGACGTAGTGCTGATCCGCCACTGCTGGACCGAGCGCCGCATGACCCCGCTGAATATCTACCTGGAGCACGCCACGCAGGCGCAGGTGGAGGAAGCGCTGAACGACTATGGCCTGGCCATCAAGCAACTGGCGGCGGCGAACATCTTCCCCGGCGACATGCTGCTGAAGAACTTCGGCGTCACCCGCCACGGCCGCGTGGTGTTCTACGACTACGACGAGATCAGCTACCTGACCGAGGTGAACTTCCGCCACATTCCGCCGGCGCGCTACGAGGAGGACGAGATGTCCTCCGAGCCGTGGTACTCGGTGGGGCCGATGGACGTGTTCCCGGAGGAGTTCCCGCGCTTCCTGTTCGTCGACCTGAAGCAGCGCCGGCTGTTTGCCCGGCTGCACGGCAACCTGTTCGACGCGGATTACTGGAAGGGCCTGCAGGAGCAGATCCTGGCCGGCAAGGTGATCGACGTGTTCCCCTACCGCCGGCATGAATCGCCGGAAGCAGCGCTGGCGCGTTGACCCGTGTCGAGCACGACCTGTAGGAGCGAGCCTGCTCGCGAACAGCGGAGCTGTGCCTGATACCACTTCATCCGGCGAACGAAGGTTCGCGAGCAAGCTCGCTCCTACGAAGAGCCGCCAGCCCTCGGCTTTGACATCCTGCGTCGCTCTACCTCCTGCATCCATGCAGTCGTCTCCCTCAGGGAGAGGGAGCCGTCTGTATCGGCTGACGCCTTGATTGCTCCCTGCGCCGAACGGTCCCCTCTCCCCCTGGGAGAGGGTTAGGGTGAGGGCTGATCCGAACCTGGAGCTGTCCGCTCCTACGAAAAGCCGCCAGGCCTCAGTTCCAGTGCCGGCGCGTGGCGCGGCGGTTGTCGCCCAGGCCGACCAGCGCCGCCAGCGAGGCCATCAGCACCTCGGCGATCCATGCCAGTACCAGGCCGCCAGCCAGGCCCCAGCCGATGGCGTCGGGCTCCAGCACAACCTGGTAGCGGTAGTTCGCGTAGGTTTCCTGCAGCAGCTCGGGGTTCGGTGCCGTTGCCATGTGCCAGGCACGCTGTAGCCAGTTGCCCTGCAAGGCCCGCCATTCATTCTCGAACAGTTGGGCGCGGCGCAACAGGCGTTCGATGTTGTCCGCGTCGCGCTGGAATACCGGATCGGCGCTGCCGCGATAATGTGCCACCAGGGCATTCAGATCGCCCTTGAAGAACTGCCCGGAGGTGTCCTTGAAGCCTTGCAGCGCCTGGGCCGCCTCGATGCGATGGGCGTCGATGCGCTGGGTGTAGTCCTTGATGAAGCCTGGCACCTGTACCGCCACCATCAGACCCAGTGCGAACAGCACCATGCGAATGTAGCTGCGCAGCATCTTCTCCCCCTCGTTATTGTCGTATTGGATTCGCCCGCGCGGGCGCCGCCGATTGTCATCGAAGGCGCCCGCGAGGTCCGGGCCTGCGTCGCACGGATGCGCGCGGACCGGGTCAGATCCGCCCCTGGTCGACGATCTCGCCGCGCCACCAGAGCATCCACTCGCCGCCCTGCATCAGGGTCCAGTTCTCGTTGTCGGTCAGCGGCTCGGTGGCGATCACCGTGACCACGTCGTTGGGTGTGGTCTCGGACTGGAAGTCCACGGTCAGGTCGGCGTCCTTCAACCGCGCCGGGCCGAACGGCGCGCGGCGGGTGATCCAGGCCAGCTTGCTGCTGCAGAAGGTGAACAGCCAGTCACCATCGCTGAGCAGGCAGTTGAACACGCCTTTCTCACGGAAGGCGGCGCAGGCGCTGACCAGCGTGGGCAGCAGCACTTCCACCGGAACCGGCTCGGGAAAGGCACGGCGCACCCGGTTGAGCAGGTCGCAGAAGGCCGTCTCGCTGTCGGTATCGCCCACCGGACGGTACAGCCCCGGCTCGGGGTGGAAGTCGGCAAGCTGGCCGTTGTGGGCGAAGGTCCAGTAGCGCCCGCCCATCTCGCGCACGAAGGGGTGCGTATTGGACAGGCAGACCTTGCCGACGTTGGCCTGGCGGATGTGGCCGATCACCGTCTCGCTCTTGATCGGGTAGCGCTGCACCAGGCGCGCCACTTCCGAGTCGATGCTCGCCGACGGGTCCTGGAACAGGCGCACCCCACGCCCTTCGTAGAAAGCGATGCCCCAGCCGTCGCGGTGCGGACCGGTGCCGCCGCCACGCTGCATCAGCCCGGTGAAGCTGAACACGATGTCCGTCGGGACGTTGGCGCTCATGCCGAGCAACTCGCACATGAATCAGTTCTCCTCCAACAGTGCCTCGCGCAGCCGGTGCAGCTCGCGTTCCAGGCGTTGCTGCATCCTCCGCCGCCCCAGCGGCAGGAACCGTATGAGCACGCGCAGCAGCAGGGCCGGCAGATCGTTCAGCTCACGCGGAATCAGGTGCAGATGAAAATGCGCTAGGTGCTGGTTGGCCGCGGGGCCGTCGTTGACCAGCAGATTGATGCCGACCCGGCCATAACCGGCCCGGCGCAGCACACGCTGCATGCGTTCGGCCAGCGGGATCAGGTCCTGCTGCGCGCTTTCCGAAAGCTGGTGCAGGAAGGTCGCGTGTTCCCGCGCCACCAGCAGCAGATGCGCGGGCCGCAGCGGGTAGATATCCAGCAGCACGATGAAATGATCGTCTTCGTAGAGGGTGCGGGCCGGCACGCGACCGGCCGCGATGGCACAGAACACGCAGTCCATGAGAACTCCTCGAAAGGCCGTTCAGTTCATGCTGGACGCGTGTCGGTCAGGACGCAAGGCGCGAAATCAGAGGCGCGGCTCGATACGCATGCGGCGTTCGCCCTGATCGTCGGTGCGGGTGTCCACGTCGGGCATCAGCTCCGGCTGCATCAATTGGCGCAGGGTCGGCTCGTCTTCCGGGTCCGGCGCTTTGCGGCGCTTTTTCAGCGCCCGCTCGATGGACCAGCGGATCAGCACGAACAACAGGTACACGCCGAACGCCGCCAGCAGCACCAGCGCCAGGTCGGACACTGCGCGCCAGGCGTTGTTGCCGACCTTGAACACCACGTCCAGCGCGGTGATGGCGATGGCCGGGGCGTAGAGGTTATTGGCCGGGTCCACCGGCGTCGGGGTGAACAGCAGCACGACGACGATGATCCGCAGCGGTTCGCGCAGCCAACGCCACATCCAGCCGGTCATCAGGAACCAGACCAGAGTCAGGCCGAGGCCGGCGCCCAGATAGGCGCCCCAGGCGAGCGTGTAATCGTGTTCGTTCATGCGCGTGCGTACGTGCGGTGTCGACAGAGGGGTGCGTATGATAGCTGCTTTTACTCATGGGTGCGCAGCCGGGCGTCATCCATGCCGCCGCCCCAGGAGCCGCCATGATCGACCGCCAGCCCCCCATCGCCCGCCGCGAGCCCGCCGCCGATCCCTACGCCTGGCTGGAAAACCACGACGCGAAGGATGTCCTCGACTATCTGAAAGCGGAAAATGCCTACCTCGAGGATCAGCTACTTCCTCAGACGAAATTGCGCGAACGGCTGTTCCAGGAGATCAAGGGGCGCATCCGCGAAACCGACCTGTCGCTGCCCACGCCCTGGGGCCCCTGGCTGTACTACCAGCGCACCACCGCCGGTGACGAATACCCGCGCCACTACCGTTGCCCGCGCCCGGCCGACGGTTCGCTGGACGTCGACGAGCAGGCCGAACAACTGCTGCTCGACCCGAACGCCCTGGCCGGCGGCGACTTCCTCTCCGTGGGCACTTTCAGCATCAGCCCGGACCACTCGAAGCTGGCCTACAGCCTGGATACCAGCGGCGACGAGATCTACACGCTCTACGTGAAGGAACTGGCCGATGGCAGCGTCACCGCCCTGCCCTTCGAAAACTGCGACGGCAGCCTGACCTGGGCCAACGACAACCGCACCCTGTTCTTCGGCGAGCTGGACGACACCCACCGCCCGCACAAGCTGTACCGCCACCACCTGGGCGAAAACAGCGCCGAACAGGTGTTCGAGGAGCGCGACGGACGCTTCTTCCTGCACTGCTACCGTGCCAGTTCCGAGCGCCAACTGATCCTGCTGCTGGGTAGCAAGACCACCAGCGAAGCCTGGGTACTGGACGCCGACACCCCCGACGGCGAGTTCGCCTGCCTCGCGCCGCGCGAGGAAGACCACGAGTACTACCCCGACCACGGCCGCCTGAACGGCGACTGGGCCTGGCTGATCCGCAGTAACCAGACCGGCATCAACTTCGCCCTCTACCACGCCAGCGAAGCGCAGCCGACCCGCACTCACTGGATCGAGCTGGTGGCGCACCGCGACGACGTGATGCTCGAAGGCCTGACCCTGAGCGCCAGCGCGCTCACCCTGAGCCTGCGCGAAGGCGGCCTGCCGATCGTCGAAGTCCACCCGCACGGCCAGCCGGCGCACCGCGTCGATTTGCCGGACGCCGCCTACAACCTCCATGTACAGGACAGCCTGGAGTTCGACAGCGCGGTGATCCGCCTGCGCTACGAGGCGCTCAACCGCCCGGCGCAGATCCGCCAGCTGGACCTCGCCAGCGGCGAACAGAAAGTCCTCAAGCAGACCCCGGTGGAAGGCCCGTTCGACGCCGACGCCTACGAAAGCCGCCGCCTCTGGGCCGACGCTGCCGACGGCGTGCAGGTGCCGATCAGCCTGGTCGGCCGCCGCGAGGTGCTGGAAGACGTCGCCCAAGGCAAGCCCGCGCCGCTCTACCTCTATGGCTACGGCGCCTACGGCGAGAGCCTCGACCCCTGGTTCTCCCACGCCCGCCTGAGCCTGCTGGAGCGCGGCTTCGTCTTCGCCATCGCCCACGTACGCGGCGGCGGCGAGCTGGGCGAAGCCTGGTACCGCGCCGGCAAGCTCGCGCACAAGCAGAACACCTTCGGCGACTTCATCGCCTGCGCCGAACACCTGCTGGCCCAGGGCTACAGTACCCCGGCGCAACTGGCCATCAGCGGCGGCAGCGCCGGCGGCCTGCTGATCGGCGCGGTGCTCAACCAGCGCCCGCAGCTGTTCGCCGCGGCCATCGCCGAGGTGCCCTTCGTCGACGTGCTCAACAGCATGCTCAACCCCGACCTGCCG
Organism: Pseudomonas sp. MT3; assembly: GCF_054720805.1. Classification (NCBI taxonomy): domain Bacteria; kingdom Pseudomonadati; phylum Pseudomonadota; class Gammaproteobacteria; order Pseudomonadales; family Pseudomonadaceae; genus Pseudomonas; species Pseudomonas sp. MT3. The sequence continues at coordinate 10,769 of NZ_JBTVPY010000040.1, read as the reverse complement.
CTGACCGTCACCGAGTACGACGAATGGGGCAACCCGGAAGAGCCGGAGGTCTACGCGCGCATCCGCGCCTACGCCCCCTACGAGAACGTCAGCGCCCAGAACTATCCGGCGCTGCTGGCGGTGGCCGGCTACAACGACAGCCGCGTGCAGTACTGGGAAGCCGCCAAGTGGGTGGCCAAGCTGCGGGTGAGCAAGACCGACGACAACCTGCTGCTGCTCAAGACCGACCTGGGCGCCGGCCACGGCGGCATGAGCGGCCGTTACCAGGGCCTGAAGGACGTGGCGCTGGAATACGCCTTCCTGTTCAAGGTGCTGGGCATCGAAGGCAACGCCTGATGCTCTACACCTGCCCGTGCTGCGGCTACTTCAGTTTCGGCGACCCGCCGGGGTCGTACGAGATTTGTGAAATCTGCTACTGGGAAGATGACCATCTGCAGCTGTGCTTCCCCGATGCACGCGGCGGCGCCAACGCCGTGAGCCTGATCGAGGCGCAGGTCAACTTCGTGCAATGGGGCGCCTGCGAACGGCGCTTCCGCGCGCAGGTACGCCCGGCCACCATCGACGACGAGAAGGACGAGCGTTGGTTCCCGCTGTGGGAAAAGCGCGTGGAATTGCCGGACAACGAGACTCCACTGACCGGCGAGGAAGCCTGTTACTGGCTGCGCGCGCCGCGCTGAGCGCGGATCAGCCGGCGCGGAAGATCAGGTGCTCTTCCCAGTCGTCCTCGGGCACCGAGCCCTCGGCGAGCATGCGGCCGGACTGGGAGATGCGCTCGTGGTGCACCGCATCGGGGTCGCCACAGACCAGATGGTGCCACAGCGGCAGGTCCTTGCGCTCGGCCACCAGGCGATAGGCGCAGGTCGGCGGCAGCCACTGGAACTCATCGGCCTGGGCCGGGGTGAGCTGGATGCAGTCCGGCACCGTCACGCGGCGGTTGGCGTAGTCGGTGCAGCGGCAGGTCTTCAGGTCCAGCAGCTTGCAGGCGATGCGCGTGTAGTAGACGGTACCGTCGTCCTCGTCCTCCAGCTTCTGCAGGCAGCACAGGCCGCAACCGTCGCACAGCGACTCCCACTCGTCCTGATCGAGCTGGTCGAGGGTCTTGCGTTTCCAGAAGGGTTCGACTTTGGCGGCCATGTTTTGTACAGGAGCAGCTTCACGGGGCGCAAAGTCTAAGCCCGCAGCGCGCGAAGGCCAAGCGCAGGCGACCATTGACCGCAAGACGCTTGCCAGAGCGCGCCACGCTGGTTAGGTTGGGCGCCCTACGGGCCCGGTCCGTTGCGCCTGTCACACCTGGCGCAGCACCCGCCATCTGCCTCCGCAGCCGCGCCGCCCGTCCCCATCCGCGATGCCCGGCCGTCCACGGCACCATCGGCCCATCCCAAGCCCTCACAGGAGCCACCATGAGCGCCAATCCTCGCGTTGCCGAGCACCCGATCGATCCGCAGTTCATCAATCGCTGGTCGCCCCGCGCCTTCAGCGGCGAAGCCATCCCCGAAGCCACCCTGCTGAGCTTCATCGAAGCCGCGCGCTGGGCGCCGTCCTCCTTCAACTCGCAGCCCTGGCGCTTCCTCTACGCGCGCCGCGACACACCGAACTGGCAGCGCTACCTGAACCTGCTGGGCGAGTTCAACCGTGGCTGGGCGCAGAACGCCTCGGCGCTGGTGGTGGTGCTGTCCAAGACCACCTTCGCCCCGCCCGGCTCCGCCGAAGAGAAGCCCGCCCTCTGGCACAGCTTCGACACCGGCTCGGCCTGGGGCTTCCTGGCGCTGCAGGCGAGCCTGGCCGGTTGGCACACCCACGGCATGGCCGGCTTCGACCGCGACCTGGCGCGCAGCGAGCTGAAGGTCCCGGCGGACCATGAGATCCATGCGGTGATCGCCATCGGCAAGCTGGGCGACAAGTCGACCCTCTCCGAGAGCCTGCAAGCTCGCGAAGTGCCCAATGCCCGCCGCCCACTGGCGGAAATCGTGGCCGAGGGCGACTTCTCGCTCTGAAACCATTCATGTAGGAGCGAGCTTGCTCGCGAACGGCGATGCAGCGCGCCTTGCAGGCTCGCTCCCAGGAAAGGCCCGCACATGAAAAAGGCCCCATCCGGGACCTTTTTCATTGACGGCATCAGGTTTCAATAACCGCGAGTGAAATCCACTTCGCCGCGCATTTCCTGGCCAGCCCAGAAGCGCGTGAGGTTGTCGCGGAACAGTTCGATCAGCGGCCCCGGCAGCGTCGGCGCGGCGGTGTGTCCGGTAAGCAGCAGGCGCGGGGTATGCCAGAACGCATGCTGCGCCGGCAGCGGCTCTTCGCGGCAGACATCGATCACCGCGCCGGCGATCCGGTTGGCCTCCAGCGCCGACACCAGGTCGGCATCGACCACCGAGGTGCCACGGCCGGCATTGATGAACAGCGCGGTCGGTTTCATCCGGTTGAACAGCGGCAGGTTGTAGATATCGCGGGTGTGCTCGGTATCGGGCAACAGGTTCACCACGTAGTCGGCGGTCTGCACCAGGCGTGGCAGATCCTCCAGCGCGCCCACGCGGCTGAACGGCAGCAGCGATCGCGGGTTCTTCGCCACGCCCACCAGGTCCACGCCGAACGGCGCCAGCATGTGCGCCACCGCCTGGCCGATCTCGCCGGTTCCGATGATCAGCACCTGGCGGCCATTGAGCGTGCCGGGCAGGCGATCGTCCCACTGCACGCCGACCTGGCTGGCCAGGCGGCCGAGCATCTGCCGCTCATGGGCAAGCAGGTAGGTGAGCAGGTATTCGGTCATGACCTGGCCGAAGATGCCCACGGCGCGGGTCAGCGCGTAGTCCTTGGGCAGATCGTCCGCCAGCAGCGGCGTGATGCCCGCCCAGCTGGACTGGATCCACACCGGATGCACGCCCTGGCGCAGCAGTTGCGCGGCGAAATCGGGTTGGGCCAGCCAGACGGGGCATTCGGCGGCGGCAGCAACGAGCTTGTCCGGCTGGTCACCGGACACCACCGTAATTCGGGGCTCCGCCGCCATGATCAGGGCGGCGTAAAGGGCATGATCACGATCGAGAACGAGCAGGCGCATGACTCAGGACCTTCGCTTCGATCGGTGTAACGTTTCAGGCTGGCGCATCTGGACTCGCCTCAAGAGAGCTTCCCATTGATATCGGTATTAGTTCGAGGGAAGACAGGCGGCTATAGACACAGCCAGAGACCAAGCGTTCCGCTCCGTTGAACCCTTTTTCTCCGCGCATAATGCGCTCAAGCCGCGAACTTGCACAGTACCAGCACTGTACCCGTTCACGGCTCGAGAAAATGTTGCCGGACGGCCAGGGATCAGAGCGGATCGTTCATCCGCAGCAGCTCCTCCGGCAGGTGCTCGATGTACTCCTCTTCGACCGGCGGCATCTGCAGGTGGAACCCCTGCTTCTCGATGTTTTCCAGGACCTTGTCGATGTCCTCGCGGGCCAGTTGGCGCTCGGGACTGAGCACCAGGTCGAAGGTGTGCTGCGGCGGGCCGAACACGGCGATCAGCGCCTCCGGCACGCGGGTCAGCGCTTCGCGCTTGTCGACGTACAGGTACATCTCGTTCTTGCGCGGGCTCTTGTAGATGGAGCAGATGCGTTTCATGGTGTCTCTTCCGCGTTATTCGGTGAGCTGGACGGCAAGGCTGTCCAGCAGGGCCTGGCCCATCAGTTCGCGGCGCCAACCCTGCAGCGACTCGGGCAGTTGGTAGGGGCCGTTCGGCCAGCCGGTCTTGAGCAGCGCCTCGAGTACCTTCTTGCGCAGCATCAGCTCGGGGGCCATGTTCAGGCGCTCGGCCTCTTTCTGGCCGACTTCGCGCAACTTCTTCAGTACCGGCGTAACCTCGCGCGGCAGCGGCTCGGGCAGCATCTCGGGATGAACGGCTTCCGGCAGCTTCGCCGCGTGGGCGATCAGTGCGATCAGGGTGTCGCCATCCTGGCGCACGGTGCGCGGGTGCATGTCGTCGATACGCGCCAGGGCGACCTTGTCGGCCGGCTGGAAACGCGCCAGCGGCCACAGGGTGTGCTCGCGCAGCACATGGTTGCGCGGCTTGTTGCGCAACCGCGCCTGCTCCTCGCGCCAGACGCACAGCTCGCGCAGCACGGCCAGTTGCGGGCGATTGAGCTTCCACGCCAGCTTGACGTCGAGGTAGGCCTCCTGCGGGTCGCTGACGCGACTCTGGTTGTTGGTCAGGTCGGTGCCATCGGCCAGCAGCCACTGCAGCTTCTCGTCGCTCAGGCGCGGCGCCAGCTTCACGTAGACCTCGGCCAGGTGCTGCACGTCCTCGGCGGCGTAGCGCACCTGCATGTCGGTCAGCGGGCGCTGCAGCCAGTCGGAGCGGGTCTCGTCCTTGGGCAGGTCGATCCCGAGGATCTCCAGCACCAGCTTCGAATAGCCCATCGAGTGCGGCATGCCCAGGTAGGCGGCGGCCAACTGGGTGTCGAACAGCGGCTGCGGCAGGCTGCCGGTCAGGCGCTGGAAGACTTCCAGGTCCTCGCCGCAGGCATGGAATACCTTGACCACCAGCGGCGACTCCAGCACGGCTGCGAACGGCGACCAGTCGCGGATCAGCAGCGGGTCGATCAGCCACACGCCGCTGCCATCGCCCACCTGCACCAGACCGGCTTCGGGATAGAAGGTATCGACACGCATGAACTCGGTATCGAGCGCGAGGTACGGCAGTTCTTTCCAGTCCCGGCACTTGCGCTCGAGGCTGGCATCGTCGCGAATCCACTGAATATCGAGAGCGGTCACGAACATCTCCTTCGTTTCGGTGCGCGCAGTATATAGAGATGCATGATGTGCGAGCATTCCACTCGGCCATCGGTCTGTGACAACTGCATGGCAATCTCTACGCTTTGCCCCGCCCACAACAACAAGAAGGCAGCTTGCGCATGAAAAAGCTTCTCGGACTGGTCGTCCTGCTGGTCGTAGCCCTCGCGGTCTACCTGGCGCTCACGCCCAGCCCCATCGATCCGTTGGCCTGGACGCCGCCCAAGGCGCCGCCGATGACCGGCGTGATGGAACCCAACGACACGCTGATGAAAGCCGAACTGCTCGCCCAGGGCCAGATCGTCGGCCCCGAAGACACCGCCGTGGACAGCCAGGGCCGGGTTTTCGCCGGGCTGGATGACGGGCGCATCGTGCGTATTGGCACCGACGGCAAGGCCGAAACCTTCGTCGAAACCGGCGGCCGCCCGCTGGGCCTGGCGTTCGACAAGAGCGGCAAGCTGATCGTCGCCGACGCCTGGAAGGGCCTGCTGGAGGTCGACCCGCAGGGCAAGATCCGCGTGCTGACCGATTCGGCCGACGGAATTCCCTTCGCCTTCACCGACGACCTGGACATCGCCAGCGACGGCCGCATCTATTTCAGCGACGCGTCCAGCCGCTTCCACCAGCCCGACTACATCCTCGACCTGCTCGAAGCCCGCCCTCACGGCCGCCTGCTGCGCTACGACCCGGCCACCGGCAAGACCGAGACGCTGCTCAAGGACCTGTACTTCGCCAACGGCGTGGCGCTGTCGCAGAACGAGGACTTCGTGCTGGTCAACGAGACCTACCGCTACCGCATCACCCGCTATTGGCTCAAGGGTGAGAAGGCCGGGCAGCATGACGTGTTCGTCGACAACCTGCCGGGCCTGCCGGACAACCTCGCCAGTGACCGCAGCGGCACCTTCTGGGTGGCCCTGCCCTCGCCGCGCAAGGCCGACGCCGACCTGATCCAGCAGATGCCCTGGCTCAAGCGCCAATTGACCAAACTGCCGCGCGCCGTGCTGCCCAAGCCGGTGCCCTACGGCCTGGTGATCCAGGTGAACGAGAAAGGCGAGATCGTCCGCAGCCTGCATGACACCAGCGGCCAGCACCTGCGCATGGTGACTTCGGCCAAACCGGTGAACGGCGTGCTCTACCTGGGCAGCCTGGAGAACGACCGCATCGGCCGGCTGCCGATCCACTGAAAGGCGCCGGCTCCCAGGACGCTTCAGGCCGGCGTCTGCTCCTTCAGGGCAGGCGCCGGTGCGGGCACGGCGGCGGGTTCCAGCAGCTCCAGCATGCGCTCGCGCACCTCCCCCATCAGCGCATCGACGCCATGCTCAGTGAACCGGGTGGAGTCGATGGGCGCGCCGACATGCACCTCCACCGGCATGCCGAGGTTCAGCTTGAGGCCGCCCGCCGGCAGCAGTTGCTGGATGCCACGGATAGCCACCGGAACGATGATCGCGTCGGTCTGCTGGGCCAGGCGGAAGCAGCCTTTCTTGAACGGCTGCAGCTTGCCATCCTTGGAGCGCGTGCCCTCGGGTGCGGCCCAGAGCACGATGCCGCTCTCCATCATTTCCCGCGCCTTGGCCAGGTCGGCCATGGCCTGGTGGCGGTTGTGCCGGTCGATGGACGGGAACTCCGCCGCGCGCATCGCCGCGCCCCAGATCGGCACCGCGAACAGTTCCTTCTTCGCCAGCATGCGGATCGAGCCGGGCATGGTCACGAAGATCGCCGGGATATCGTAAAAGCTGGAGTGGGTGCAAAGGATCATGTAGCGGCGGCCATCGCCGAAGTCCGGTACTTCGCCGTGGCGGCTCAGGCGCGCACCGGTCAGGCGCAGCAGGCTCCCCGACCAGTCGCGGGTGAAACCGTCGACCTTGCCGCGACGCAGCCGGCCGATGGCGCCAAGCGCCAGCACACGGACGCTGTAGCCCAGGGTGATCAGGACGGTCGCCAGCCCCACCAGGGCGACGCGCAGCGGGCCGGCCTTGCGCGGCGCCGATTGCAGATTGAGCATTTTCGCCAATTCCCCACCGAGAGTAACTTGTTCGCGATACAAGCCTTATGATGCGCCCAAGCCCCGTCACGACACAGGAATGCGCCCATGACCTACGCCCGCCTGCTCACGCCCGAGCAACTGGCCGCCCGCCTCGATGACCCGAACCTGGTCCTGCTCGACTGCCGTTTCTCCCTCGACGATCCCGGCTACGGGGCCCGCAGCTATCAGGAAAACCATATTCCCGGGGCCCACTTCGCCGACCTCAACAAGGACCTTTCCGCACCTGTCGTTCCCGGCGTGACCGGCCGCCACCCGCTGCCCGATCCGCAACAGTTGCTGGAACGCCTGCGCGCCTGGGGCCTGGAGACGGAAAGCGAAGTAGTGCTGTACGACGACGGCCCCGGCGCCTTCGCCGCCCGCGCCTGGTGGCTGCTGCTGTGGCTGGGCAAGCGCGAGGGTGTCTACCTGCTCGACGGCGGCCTTGCCGCCTGGCACGCCGCCGGCCTGCGCCTGACCACCGCCGAGACGCCCGTGCGCCCCGGCGACTTCCAGGGCAAGCCGGACAACAGCCTGCTGATCGACGCCACGGCTCTCGGCGCGCGCCTGGGCGAACCCGACCTGCCGCTGGTGGACGCCCGCGGGCTGCCGCGCTTCCGTGGCGAAGTGGAACCCATCGACCCGGTCGCCGGCCACATCCCCGGCGCCCAGTGCGCGGCGTTCACCGACAACCTCGGCAGCGACGGCCGCTTCCTGCGCCCGGAGCACCTGCACCAGCGCTTCGCCAGCCTGCTGCGCGGCCGCCCGGCGCAAGACCTGGTGGCCTATTGCGGCTCCGGCGTCACCGCCTGCCACAACCTGTTCGCCATGAGCCTGGCCGGCTATCCGCTGGGGCGCCTGTACGCCGGCTCCTGGAGCGAATGGATCACCGATGCCAGGCGCCCGGTGGCCAAGGGCGACTGATCAGTCGTCCCGCAGCGAAAACGGAATACGCGTCATGCCGGGCGCTTGTGTTCCGATGGATAGGTACCCGGGCATGCGTCAGACTCATGCCCATTTTCAAAGGAGTGATCCCATGCCCACCCGTCTCCGCCACACCCTGCTCGCCAGCGCCCTGCTGTGCCTGTGGGCCGCCACCCCGATCCAGGCTGCCACCCTGGAGGCCACACCCTGTTCCATCACGGACCACTGGTCCGACCTGTACGGCGACGAACTGGTGACGGCGGCCAACGCCGGCCACGCCACCGCCCAGTACAGCCTCGGCCTGGAATACGACTCCGGCAGCGACGAGTTCGAGCAGAGCTACGAGCAGGCCGCGTACTGGTACCAGAAGGCCGCCGAACAGGGACACGCCTGCGCCCAGTACAACCTGGGCAACGCCTATGACAGCGGCGACGGCGTGGAGCAGAGCGCGGAGAAGGCCGTGTACTGGTACCAGAAGGCCGTCGACCAGAACGACAAGGACGCCGAGTACAACCTGGCGATCATGTACGAGAACGGCACCGGGGTGACCCGCAGCGACAAGCGGGCCTTCGCGCTGTACAGGAAGTCGGCCGAGCAGGGCGACGTGGATGCCCAGTTCGCCGTGGCCGAGGGCTACGCCAAGGGTCGGGGGGTGGCGAAGAACCCCGCGCAGGCCCGTCTGTGGTACCAGCGCGCGGCGGACCAGGGGCACGAAGAGGCCGAGGAAAAACTCGAGGCCATGCCCGAATTGCCGCCCAGCATCTAATTTCCGGAGGGAATATGGATTATTCCTGCACCATCAAAACAATTTAAAAACAGGCCTTTACAGCATAATTATCGCACTACACTTCAAATCGAGCGGCTAAGTCCGCTTCCGGCGGGGCCAGGAAAATCACTCGAAGCTGCCAAGTCGCCCCGCCCCGCCGGTCACCGAGGACGAGGACGTCATGGGAATTGCCGCCAACGACCTGTGCCACTATGTGATTCGCCCTACCCTGCTGTATCTGGAGCGGCATAGTGTCGCGGCGGAAGCGCTGCTGCTGGGGGCAGCGGCCTGTCAATCGGCGCTGGGGAGTGCGCTGGGCGACAGTCATGGCCACGGGCTGTACCGCATCGGTGAAAGCCGTCACCAGAGCCTCTGGGACTGCTATCTGGCCTGCGACCCGGAGTTGGCTAGCCGGGTTCGCGGGCTGGCCAGTCAGCACGCCTTCCTCGACGCGCCGCACCTGGAACTCACGGTGAACCTGCGCTACAGCACCGCCATCGCCTGGATGATGGTCGAGGCCGAGCGCATCCCCCTGCCCCACGCCGACGATCCCCTGGGCCTGGCCCGGGTCTGGCGCCGGGTCTTCCACCCCCACGGACGCCTGCACGATTTCGTCGACGCCTGGCACAGCTACGTTGGCAGTCTCAGCCAGGTGGCCTGAGCGGAGCCGACAGTCCCTGAATGACCAAACGGTCAGGTTTTTTACATACAGCGACGAACGGTAACGATACCGATAGAACGCTCGTTTGAGCGTTGAAGCCCAAGGTAGAGCGCTTTCCAGAGACTACCCAAGACCTGGGAATCTTGGTAGCTTGCGCGCCGATAAACACAGGAGTTGCTCTTACAATGAAAACAACATGGCTCAAGACCACGCTCGCACTGACCATTAGCGCCGCCTCTGCCCAGGCCCTGGCCAACGGCATCGCTATCAACGAGCAGAGCGCCAGCGGCGCCGGTACTGCCTACGCAGGCCGCGCTTCCTCGGCGCTCGACGCCAGCACCATTTACGGCAACCCGGCCGGTCTGTCCAAACTCAAGCGCACCGAAATCAGCGGCGGTCTCGCCATTGTCGATGCCAAGGACGACATCAGCCAGGCCAACAGCCCGCATCCGGGCTCCAACAAGGGCGATTCCGTGCCCCTGGCCGCCGTGCCGTTCGGCTACATCTCCACGCCGATCAACGAGGACTTCACCTTCGGCTTCGGCATGTACGTCCCCTACGGCATCATCAACGACTATGAGAACGGCTTCCAGGGCAGCTACCACGGTTCCTACAGCAAGGTCCAGGTCATCACCCTGCAGCCGACCATCGCCTACAAGGTCAACGATAAGGTTTCCGTCGGTTTCGGCCCGACCATCAACCGTATCGACGGCCAGCTGAAGAACGACCTGGCCACCAACGGCCTGGCCGGCGGCCAGGGCGACACCCACATCGACATCAAGGGTGACGACACCGCGGTGGGCTACAACATCGGCGTACTGGTCGACGTGACCGACGACACCGCCTGGGGCCTGACCTACCACTCCAAGGTCGACTATCACCTGGACGGCCGCACCAAGGTCAAGAACGCCCCCGGCGCCCTGGGCCTGAACGGCTCCTACGACGCCAAGCTGGACATCACCCTGCCGGAGTCGGTGGATACCTCCATCACCCACAAGTTCAACGACCAGTGGACTGGCTACATCGGCGCGGTATGGACCCGCTGGAGCCGCCTGGAAAAGATCGAAGTGGAAAACAGCGGCGTACCGGCTCTGGGTCAGGCCCTCGGCTTCGGCACCATCGGCGAAGACCTGAAGTGGCATGACACCTGGTCCGCCTCGGTAGGCGCCTCCTACCAGTTGAACCAGGAGTGGGTACTGCGTGCCGGTTACGCCTACGACCCGTCGCCGACCGACAACGACTACCGCAGCGTGCGCATCCCGGTGGGCGATCGCCAGATCGTCACCTTCGGTGCCGGCTGGTCGCCGACCCCGGACCTGACCGTCGACATGGCCTACGCCTACCTGTGGGAAGACACCGCTAGCGTCAACCTGGAAGGCAGCGCCCTGCAGCCGGCCTACAGCGCCAAGTACGACAACAGCGCTCACGGCCTGACCGCACAGATGACCTATCGCTTCTGATAGCGCCACCTGCGGACATGAAAAAGCCGGGCATCTGCCCGGCTTTTTCATGGGTGGCTTTTTTGTAGGAGCGACGGGGGCCCCAACCCTTGCGCGAACCAAGCGCCCCCCTGACAACGGCGTCAAGCGGTTCGCGAGCAAGCTCGCTTGTATGGCGTAGGGTAGGAGCCT
>NZ_JBTVPY010000004.1:0-320723 GCF_054720805.1 Pseudomonas sp. MT3 | reverse complement strand
GAGATCGACGCCGGAGTTATCCGCCTTGACGCGGACCTTGACGTTGAAGTCGACCACGCGCTTGACGGCTACGAGGACTTTCATCGGGGACTCCTGAAAAAAAGCCGGGCCTCGCGGCCCGGAACAAGGGGTGACTCAGGGAATGGGGCGTCACCTGCGAGACAGCCAGGGGACTGTAGGAGCGAGGGGACGCCTGGTTCTTGCTCACGAACAGCTTTGCAGCGAGGTTTGTTCGCGAGCAAGCTCGCTCCTACGAAAAGCAGGAAGCGCCCTGCGTTGCTGTTTTGACGTTACCAACAGACTATGCAACGTCCATCAATTGACTGAACGCCTGCAGGTGGTGGTCGTCGTCGCCGAACTGGTGGCTGATCATCACCAGGTGCTTGGCATAGTGCGAGCCCAGGTATTCGTCGGTGAGGCCGATGCCGCCGTGCAGCTGGATGCACTGCTCGGAGATGAAACGGCCAGCACGGGTGACGATGTACTTGGCGGCGGCCAGGGCGCGGCTGCGCTCGGCGCTGTCCGGCTGGTCGGCGACGCAGGCGGCGAGAATCGCCATGCTGCTGGCCTGGTCCAGTTCGCCGCGCATGTCCACCATGCGGTGCTGCAGGACCTGGAAGGAGCCGATGGCTACGCCGAACTGCTTGCGGGTCTTCAGATAATCCAGGGTCAGCTCGCAGGTCGCTTCCATCGCCCCCACGGCTTCGGCACATTGCGCGGCGATGGCGCGGCCTTGCTGATAGCGCAGCGCCGCAAAGGCCGCGCCCGGTTCGCCCAGCACCCGTTCGGTAGCCACGAAGGCGCCATCGAGGTACAGCTCGCAAGCCTTGAAGCCATCGGCGGTCGGGTAGACGCGGCGCTTCACCCCGGCTTCAGTCGGGTCCAGCAGGAACAGAGCGATGCCCTGCTCGTCTCGCTCGGCACCGGAGACGCGCGCCGATACCAGGATCAGCCCGGCACTGTGCCCGCCAATCACCGCAACCTTGCGCCCGGACAGCCGCCAGCCGCCGTTCACCGCTTCGGCACGGGCGCTGACCGCATTGAGTTCGTAGTGGCTGTGCGGCTCCTCGAAGGCCACCGCAACCTGCAGTTCAGCGCTGGCCAGCGCGCCGATCAGCTCGTCTTTCTGCGTCTCGCTACCCAGCTGCGCAATCAGGCCGCCGGCGTAGACCACCGATTGCAGGTACGGCTCCAGGCACAGGCCACGGCCCAGCTCGGTGTGCACCAGCATGCTTTCCACGCCGCCACCGAAGCCGCCGTAGGCTTCCGGCAGGGACACCGAGGTCAGCCCCAGTTCGCCAAGCTGACGCCAGAAGTCCGCGCCGTAGCCCAGTTCGCTGCGGCGATAGGCTTCGCGTTGCTCGAATCCATAGGCATCACGTACCAGACGTGCCGCCGTGTCTTGCAGCATCTGCTGCTCTTCGTTGAGTTTGAAGTCCATAGTCGGCTGCCTCTCAGAGTCCGAGGTTCACTTTGGAAACGATGTTCTTCTGGATCTCGTTGGAGCCGCCGTAGATCGAGAGCTTGCGCATGATGAAGTACTGGCTGGCAGCGGTGGCGCTGTAGTCGGTGTGCAGCAGATCGCCGGTGCAGGCTTCCATTTCTTCTTCCAGGAACGGCAGCGCGTACGGGCCGACCGCCTTGCGCAGCAGGTGGGTGATGGCCTGGCGGATCTCGGTGCCGCGCACCTTGAGAATCGAACTCTCGGCGCCGCTGCCACCGCCTTCGCGGGCCGCGGCGAGGATGCGCAGGTTGCTCATCTCGGCCGCCATCAATTGCATTTCCAGCTCGGCGATCTGGGCGCGGAACAGCGGATCGTCGATCAGCGGCTTGCCACCCTTGTGCTCACGCGCCGCGATGGCCTTGAGCTGGCGCAGCAACTGCTTGGAGAAGCCAATGCCGGCAAGCCCCGTGCGTTCGTGGGTCAGCAGGTACTTGGCGCAGGTCCAGCCCTCGTTTTCCTTGCCGACGAGGTTGGCCACCGGGACTTTCACGTCGTCGAAGAACACTTCGTTGACTTCGTGCTCGCCGTCCAGGGTGATGATCGGCCGCACGGTCACGCCTGGCGACTTCATGTCGATCAGCAGGAAGCTGATGCCGCGCTGGGCCTGGGCCTGGGGGTCGGTGCGCACCAGGCAGAAGATCCAGTCGGCGTGCTGGCCCATCGTGGTCCAGGTCTTCTGGCCGTTGACGATGTAGTGATCGCCCTCGCGCACGGCGCGGGTCTTCAGGCTGGCGAGGTCGGAGCCGGAGCCAGGCTCGGAGTAGCCCTGCGCCCACCAGTCGGTCATGTCGAGGATGCGCGGCAGGTAATGGGCCTTCTGCTCCTCGGTGCCGAACTTGATGATCACCGGGCCGACCATCACGGCGCCGAACGGCAGCACGCGCGGCGCGCCAAAGATCGCGCACTCCTCTTCGAAGATGTACTTCTGCACCACGCTCCAGCCGGTGCCGCCGTGCTCCACCGGCCACAGCGAGGCATGCCAGCCGCGCTCGTTCAGGGTGCGCATCCAGAAGACGTTGTCTTCCTTGCTCAGGCGCTTGCCGAGCTTGACCTTGGCGGCCAGTTCGGCCGGCAGCTTGTCGCGCAGGAAGGCCCGCACTTCCTCGCGGAAGGCCAGCTCTTCGGGCGTGTAGTGGATGTCCATTGAGGTGTTCCTCAGACCTGTTGTTCTTGTGGGCCGCGCAGGGGCGACCGGTTGGGTACCGTCGTTGAGTATCGGGATGTGCCGAGGGGCTGGCTGTAGTTCGTTCGGACCAATTTCGGGAGGGATTTTTTGTTGGCCCGGGAAGTAGAAAGCCCGCACGGCGTGGGCCGGGCGGGCTTTTGTTCTTTGTAGGAGCGAGCTTGCTCGCGAACCAGATATCCCGGAAAGGATGGGGTAGCCGGTAACCTCTGTTCGCGAGCAAGAACTAGGCGTCCCCCTCGGTCCTACAGGTTTGCCCAACCTCGGCGCTGGATCAAAGCGCCGCCGCGCTCCCCAGGAAGGCCGTGACCTGGCTCGACAGCGTGCCGCCGTTACCATGCAGCAAGGCGATATCCGCCTTTTTCAGCTGCCGCTCGCCCGCCTGGCCGCGAATCTGCGTCACCGCTTCGAGGATCAGGAACATCCCGTACATCCCCGGATGCACGCAGGACAGACCGCCACCGTTGGTATTCACCGCCAGTTCGCCGCCGGGAGCGATGCGCCCGTCCTGGACGAAGCGCCCGCCCTCCCCCTTGGCGCAGAAGCCGAGGTCTTCGAGGAACAGGATGGTGTTGATGGTGAAGGCGTCGTAGAGCATCACCAGGTCGATGTCGGCGTGGCTCACACCGGCCATCTGCATGGCGCGCGGGCCGCTTTCCGAGGCGGCGGTGACGGTCAGGTCCGGCATGCACACCACCGAACGGTGCCACTGCGCGCCGCCTGCGCCGAGGAAGTACGCCGGCTTGTTCGGCAGGTCGCGGGCGCGATCGGCGCGGACCATGATGCAGGCGCCCGCGCCGTCGGTGACCAGGCAGCAGTCGGCGGCGCTCAGCGGGTCGCTGACCATCCGCGCGGCGAGCACGTCATCCATGCTCAGCGGGCCACGGGCAAAGGCCTCCGGGTTGAGGTTGGCCCAGCCGCGCGCGGCCAGCGCCACTTCCGCCAGTTGCTCGCGGGTGGTGCCGTACTGGTGCATGTGCCGGCTGGCCGCCAGCGCGTAGGAGGTGATCGGGTGGCGCGGCTTGTAGGTCGTCTCGTGCCACTGCGGTTCGCTCATCGACACCAGCTTGCCGCCAGCGGTGCGCTGGTTGGAGCCATAGCAGATCAGCGCCACGTCGCACAGCCCGGCCTGCAGTGCCAGGGTCGCCTGCAGCAGGTGCCATTCGAAGCTGGAACCGCCGACGTTGGTACCATCGACGAACTTCGGCTTGATGCCCAGGTACTCGCACACCGAGAGCGTCGGGAAGGCGTGGGAGCTGGTGGCGGAGAACACCGCATCGACGTCGGAGAGTTTCAGCCCGGCATCGGCGATGGCTTTCAGCGACGCCTGGCCGAGCAATTCCATTGCACTGAAACCGTGGGCCTCGCCGATACCGGCGCTGCCGATGCCGACGATGGCGGTCTTGCCGCGAAGGGACGCATTCATGCCTGCACCTCATCGATCACGTCGAACACCACGAGCGCCTGCCCCTCTTCCTCGATCACCCGAGCCTTCACTCGACTGCCGATGGACGCGGTTTCCCGGCCCTCGATGCGCGACATCATGCGCACGCCTTCGTCCAGGTCGATCAGCGCCACGTTGTGGCTGGCGTTGCGCGAGCGGTTCACGGTGATGGCGTAGATGCGTCCGGTGCCAGCCGCCTCTACCCATTCCAGGTCGGTTTCGCCGGTGCCGGGGATGGCAACGCGCGGGTAGAACACATGGCGGCCGCTGGACGCGCTGCGCTGGATCATGAAGCGGCCCTGCTGGAGGAATCGCTGGTACTGCGCCTCCGGCCCGACGGGCGCGGCGGCTTGGGGAGTCTCGGCCATGACAGGCTCCTGATTCACTTCTGATCGACGCGGCCGTGCAGGCTGCGCGTGTTATTGATGAAGGTGCCCTTGCCGCGCGCCACCAGCTTGTCGCCGTCGAGCAGGTCGCAGCTGGCCACGCTGATGCTGCGGCCGAGCTTGTGGATCTGCACCCGGACTTCGATCCAGCGTCCCGGCAGCGCCGGGCTCAGGTAGTCCATGTCCAGGTTGACGGTGGCCGGCGGCAGCTCGCTGCCGGCGGTCAGCTTGATCGCCGTGCCGAAGCCGGTGTCGGCCAGGGTCGCGAGGAAGCCGCCGTGGGCGATGCCCAGCGGATTCAGGTGCTCGGGCAGGATACGTGCGGCCACCATGCGGCGTTCCAGATTGACGTAGACGCCACGGCAATTGTTGACGAAGCCGGGCCGCACCATCGGCTCGAAGCCCGCCGGTACCGCACCGCCCTCCTCCACGCAATCCATCGCGCTCATGCCTCGTCTCCCAGGTAGCCACGGGCACGGCCCAGGGCGGCGCGGCAGTCGCGCACCATGCGTTCGAGCAGCTCGGCGCAGGTCGGGATGTCGTCGATCAGGCCCACGCACTGACCGGCGGTGACGATGCCGTCATCGGCTGCGCCGCTCTCCAGCGCCGCGCGGCCACGGGCTCCGGCCACCAGGTGGCGGATGTCCTCGAACTGCGCGTTGCCGCGCTGCTCGATGCTCACCACTTCCTCGGAGATCGGATTGCGCAGCACCCGCGCGGTGTTGTGCAGGGTGCGGAAGATCAGCCGGGTGTCACGCTCGGTGGCGCCGACCAGGGCGCGCTTGATGTTGTCGTGGATCGGCGCTTCGCGGGTGGCGCAGAAGCGCGTGCCCATGTTCACCCCTTCCGCGCCGAGCGCCAGTGCGGCGGCCATGCCACGTCCATCGGCGATGCCGCCGGAGGCGACCACCGGCACCTGCAGGCGGCTGGCCGCCAGCGGAATCAGCACCAGGCCCGGCACGTCGTCCTCGCCGGGATGGCCGGCGCACTCGAAGCCGTCGATGGACACCGCGTCCACGCCCAGGCTCTGCGCCTTGAGCGCGTGGCGCACGGCCACGCACTTGTGGATCACCGTCATGCCAGCCGCCTTGGCCTTGGCGATGAACTCGCCGGGGTTGTTGCCGGCGGTTTCCAGCACCTTCACGCCGCTGGCGATGATCACGTCCAGGTACTGCTCGTAGGGCGGCGGGTTGATCGACGGCAGCAACGTCAGATTGACACCGAAGGGCTTGTCGGTGAGCGTGCGGCAGCGCGCGATTTCCTCTCCCAGCGCCTCCGGGGTCGGCTGTGTCAGCGCGGTGAGGATGCCCAGGCCGCCGGCGTTGGAGACGGAGGCGGCCATCTCGGCGCGGCCGACCCACATCATGCCGCCCTGGATGATCGGGTAGCGGATGCCGAACAGCTCGGTAATGCGTGTTTTCATGCTGCTGTCTCGAAATTCGGTTGGATGGGAACGCTGCCGGGAGCGGCGCACGCTCCCGGCCAACGGACACTCACTGATCGAAGATGATCACCGAGCGGGCCAGCTCGCCGCGCTTGAGCTCGTCGAAGGCCTGGTTGATCTGCTCCAGCTTGATGCGCTGCGAGATCATCTCGTCGAGCTTCAAACGGCCCTGCATGTAGAAGTCCACCAGGCGCGGCAGGTCCACCGGGAAACGGTTGGAACCCATGAACGAGCCCTGGATTTTCTTCTCGCCGAGGAAATCCAGGCCAGGCAGTTCGATCTTCACACCCGGCTTGATCATGCCGATGATGGTCGCGCTGCCGCCACGACGGAGCATGCCGAAGGCCTGCTCGGCGGTCTGCTTGAGGCCGATGCATTCGAAGGCGTAGTGCACGCCGCCGCGAGTCATTTCCAGCACCTGCTGCACGGCATCGCCATCCTTGCCGTTGACCACATCGGTGGCACCGAAGGTCCTGGCCAGTTCCAGCTTGGAATCAAGCATGTCGATGGCGATGATCCGCGCGGCGCCGGCCAGGGCCGCGCCATTGATGGTTGCCAGGCCGATGCCGCCGCAACCGATCACCGCCACGGTTTCACCGGGACGCACATTGGCGGTGTTGAACACCGCGCCAGTACCGGTGATCACTGCGCAACCGAGCAGCGCGGCGCGGTCCAGTGGCATGTCCTTGCGGATCGCCACACAGGCGTTCTCGTGGACCAGCATCTGCTCGGCGAAGCCACCGAGGTTCATGAACTGCGGAATCGGCTTCTGCACGTAGCTCAGGCGCGGTTCTTCGTCGCTGCCGCGCTTGGTGCTGGGCGACTGGCAGCGGTTCATGTGGCCAGTCACGCAGTCGCTGCAGCAGCCGCAGAACGCCGACAGACAGGTAACCACGTGGTCGCCCGGCTTGACACTGCGCACATCGGCGCCGACCGCCTCGACGATACCGGCCGACTCATGGCCGAGCAGCACCGGCAACGGATAGGGATAGGTGCCATCGACCACGTGCAGGTCGGAGTGGCAGACACCGCTGGCAACGGTTCGGATCAGCACCTCGCGCGGACCGGGCTTGGCGATGCTGACCTCCTCGATGGTCAGCGCAGCGCCCGGTTGATGGAAAACGGCAGCCTTCATAAGGGAAAACCTCTTGGGCAGTGGGCGCGGCCCATACCGCGCCCGGTGGGTCTTAACGGGTGATCAGGGAGGCGACTATCTGCTTGACCTGCTCGATGTACGGGGGGCGCATCAGGTCGGGACCTTCGGCCGGCTTGAACACGGCCTTGGCGTGGCTGAAGGTGCGGAAGCCGTCGCGGCCGTGGTAGGCCCCCATGCCCGAAGGGCCGACGCCGCCGAACGGCAGGCTCTCGATACCGACGTGCTTGATCACGTCGTTGAGGGTCACCCCGCCGGAGGTGGTACGGCGCAGCACCTGGGCCTGTTCGTCGACGTCGTTACCGAAGTAATACAGGCCCAGCGGGCGCGGATGGGCGTTGATGTAGGCGATCACCTCGCCGATGTCCTTGTACGGCTTGAGCGGCAGCAGCGGGCCGAAGATCTCGTCCTGCATCACCTTCAGCTCGTCGCCGGGGTTGCGCAGCAGGGTCGGCGCCAGCTTGTGCGCGCTTTGCACGGCGAAGTCCTCGCCGGCCGGGTTCAGCTCGACCAGCTCGACGCCGGCCTCGCGCGCTTCGTCCAGGTAGCCCTGCAGGCGCTGCCGATGGCGGGCATTGATCACCGAGGTGTAGTCGGGGTTGTCGCGCAGGCTCGGGTAGAAGCGCGCCACCACCTCGCGGGCGCTGGCGATGAAGTCGTCCAGCGACTCCTCGGGGACGAACACGTAGTCCGGCGCCAGGCAGATCTGCCCGGCGTTGTGCAGCTTGCCGGCGACGATCTTCTGCACCGCGGCCTGGAAGTCGGCCGAACGGGAGATGATGGTCGGCGACTTGCCGCCCAGTTCCAGGGTCACCGGTACCAGGTTCTCGGCGGCGGCACGCATCACCTGCTTGCCGATGCTGGTAGCGCCGGTGAACAGCAGGTGGTCGAAGGGCTGGGCGCAGAACGCCTGGCCGACTTCCGGCCCGCCGGTGACCACGGCGACCTCGTCCTCGGCGAACACCGAGGCGATCATCCGCGCGATCAGCTCCGAGCTGTGCGGGGTGAACTCCGACGGCTTGATGATCGCCCGGTTACCGGCGGCCAGTACCCCGGCCAGGCCGGTGAAGACCATGTTCACCGGGAAGTTCCACGGTGTGACGATGCCCACCACACCCAGCGGCTGGTACTCCACCCAGGCCTCGCCACGCTCGCAGGGGCGCTGTTCGGGCTGCATCCAGCCGGCGAGCTGGGCCTTGGTCTGCTTCAGGCTCGCCAGCGGCGAAAGCACTTCCACCACGCGGGAGAAGTCATCGCTGCGCTGGCCGAAGTCGGCGCGCACGGCGGCGACGATCTCGTCCTGGTGATCGACCAGCAGGCCGATGGCGCGGTCGATCAGCTCGATGCGCCGCTCGGCGCTCATCGGCTCGCTGGCCAGGTGCGCGGCGCGCTGACGGTCGAGGATGGCGCGAATGTCGGCGCCGGGAGTGGTCTGGGTCATGACGGGTCTCCTGATAGGTTCTTCTGGTTATTCAGTCGTCGCGCAGGGTCGGCCACTGGTACTGCGGGGCTTCCTTGCGCATGAAGCGGGCCGAAGCTTCTTTCACGTAGCCGGAGGTGAGCGCCACGGCCTGGGCGGCGGCCTCGGCGTCGAGCTGGGTAGCCAGGTCGTTCTCGAAGCTGCGGGCCAGCAGGCGCTTGCTCATGGCGAAGGCCGGCGGCGACATCTGCGCAAGCGCCCGGGCCAGTTCCTCGGCGCGCGCGGCGGCGCGTTCACCCGCGTGGGTCTCCAGGGCGATGCCCAGTTGCACCGCTTCCGTCGCGCCGATTTCGCGGGCCGAATAAATGATCTCGCGAGCCCGCTGCATACCCACCAGGCGCGGCAGCAGCCAGGAGGCGGCAAGATCGGGGACCAGGCCGATGCGGGCGAAGGCCATGCAGAAGCGCGCCCGGTCACTGGCGATGACGAAGTCGGCGGCCAGGGCGAGGCTGAAGCCAGCGCCGTAGGCCACGCCATCCACCAGCGCCACCACGGGCCGGTCGAAGTCGGCCAGCGCCGCCAGCACCCGGTTGGTCTCGGTCATGCGCATGCGCACCGCACCGGCTTCGGGCGTGCCACCCATGCTGCTGACGTCACCGCCGGAGCAGAACGCCCCGCCGGCACCGCTCAGCAGCAGTGCGCGCACATCCGGGTTGCGGCGCAGTGCGGTAAGCGCGTCGATCAGTTCGGCGACCATCGCCGTGGACAGCGCGTTCTTGCGTTCCGGACTGGCCAGCGTCAGGCGCGCCAACCCGTCTTCGATAGAAAGTTCGATGCTCGACATGCGTACCTCATGGCAGGCATCCCGGCGGGAATGGCCGGGCCGCCCGGTGAGGCGGCCTGGCCCACCCGCATCACAGGGTGCGGGCGATGATTTCCTTCATGATTTCGTTGGAGCCGCCGAAGATGCGGCTCACCCGGGCGTTGGCGTACATCCGCGCGATGGGGTACTCGAGCATATAGCCGTAGCCGCCGTGCAACTGCAGGCACTCGTCGATCACCTTGCAGTTCTGCTCGGTGCTCCACCACTTGGCCATCGCTGCGGTCTCGCCGGACAGCTCGCCCTTGAGCACCTTGACCATGCAATCGTCGATGAAGGCGCGGGCGATGGTGGCGATGCTCTTGCACTCGGCAAGCTTGAAGCGGGTGTTCTGCAGGTCCAGCAGGGTCTGGCCGAACACCTTGCGGCTACGCACGTACTCGGCGGTTTCTTCCACCGCACGCTCCATCGTGGCCAGCGCGCCGAGGGCGATGATCATGCGTTCCTGGGGCAGTTGCTGCATCAGCTGGATGAAGCCCTTGCCCTCCTCCGGGCCGAGCAGATTCGCCGCCGGCACGCGCACATCGTCGAAGAACAGCTCGGTGGTGTCCTGGCCTTTCTGGCCGATCTTCTCGAGGATGCGACCACGGCGGAAACCGGCCAGGTCCTTGGTTTCGACGACCACGATCGAGGTGCCCTTGGCGCCTTTCTCCGGGTCGGTCTTGGCCACCACCAGGATGAGGTCGGCGTGGAAGCCGTTGGTGATGAAGGTCTTCGAGCCGTTGATGACGTACTCGTCGCCATCGCGCACGGCGCGGGTCTTGATCGCCTGCAGGTCGGAACCGGCGCCCGGCTCGGACATGGCAATAGCGCCCACCAGCTCGCCGCGGGCCATCTTCGGCAGCCACTCGAGCTTCTGCTCCTCGCTGGCGTAGCGCAGGATGTAGTGCGCGACGATGCCGCTGTGCACGTTGGTACCCAGGCTGGTGCACATTGCCCGGCTCTGTTCCAGGGTGACGATGGCGTCGTGGGCGAAGGTACCGCCGCCGCCACCGTACTGCTCGGGGATGCTCGGCAGCAACATGCCGAACTCGCCGGCCTTGAGCCAGATGTCGCGGTCGATGTGCTGCAGCTTCCACCAGCGCTCCTCATGGGGCGCCAGCTCGTTGGCGATGAAGCGGCGGATGGAGTCCTGGAAGATCACCAGGTCGTCGGTGATCCACGGCGATTGAGTGGCGCTCATGGCGGCTCCTCGGGAGACGATTCGGGAGAAAAGAAATCCAGCCGCCTGGCGGCGGCTGGAAAGGACGGTCAGGGACGACCGCCGCCGACAATCAGCACCTGGCCGGAGACGTAGTTGGACTCCGGGATGCAGAACAGGTACACGCCACCGGCGGCCTCTTCCGGGGTACCGGCGCGGCCCATCGGGATCAGCGACGCGGCGTTCTTCGCCATCTGCTCGCTGATGCCGACCTTCAGCTCGCGGCCGCCGACGTTGATGGTGGCGCCCTCGCCCGCCGCGGCGGAGGTCAGACGGGTTTCGATCAGGCCGAAGGCAACGCTGTTCACGCAGACCTTGTAGCGGCCCCACTCCTTGGCCAGCGCCTTGGTCAGGCCGTTGATCGCAGACTTGGCGGCCGAGTAGTTGGCCTGGCCGGGGTTGCCCATCACGCCGGATACGGAGGAGATGTTGACCACCTTGCGGAACACCTCGCGGCCTTCCCCGGCTTCCTTCTTGGCGGCTTCGCGGAAGTGTCCGGAAGCGGCACGCAGGATGCGGAACGGCGCGGAGACGTGGACTTCCATGATGTCGTCCCACTGCTGGTCGGTCATCTTCTGGATCACGTTGTCCCAGGTGTAGCCGGCGTTATTGACGATGATGTCGAGGCCGCCGAAGGATTCCAGGGCGGTCTTCACGAAACGCTCGCCGAAGTCCTTGTCGGTGACGCTACCGACACAGGCGACAGCCTTGCCGCCTTCGCTGACGATCTGCGCGACCACTTCCTCGGCCGGGGCCGCATCGAGGTCGTTGACCACCACGGCGGCGCCGTCGCGGTGCAGTTTCAGCGCGATTTCACGACCGATGCCACGACCGGAGCCGGAGACGATGGCGACCTGGCCTGCGAGTTTCTTGCTCATTGTTATTCTCCTGTTTCAGGCGTCCAGGGCCACGATGGCTTCGCCGGACAGTTTGATTTCACCCGCCTGGTTGCGGGTGGTGATTTCCAGGCGCAGGGTGCCGGCGGCCTCGTCCTTCTCCAGCACGCGGCCGGAGCAGGTGATGGCGTCACCCAGCTGGGTGATGGCGGCAAAGCGCACGGAGAAACCGCGCAGGCGCTCCTGCGGTACCCAGTTGGTCAGCAGTCGGCCCAGGTAGGCCATCGACAGCATCCCGTGGGCGAACACGTCGGGCATGCCAGCCTTCTTCGCGAAGTCGATGTCGACGTGGATCGGGTTGTGGTCCCCCGAGGCGCCGCAGTACAACGCCAGGGTGGTGCGGTTCACCGGATCGGTGGTGAAGCTCGGCAGTTCGTCGCCGACGGCGATAGCATTCAGGTTCACGCGCGTCTCCTTTTAGTTGCGTACGACCAGGCTGTTGCGCAGTTCCGCCACCAGCTCGCCGTCACCGTTGGTGACACGGGTTTCGCGTACCACGAACTCCAGGGCGCCACCCTTCTTGTCGTAGATGTCGACGATCTTCGTCTCGAACGACAGGCGTTCGCCGGCGAAGGCCATGCGGTGATAGGTGAAGCCCTGCTCGGCGTGGAGGATGCGGCCCAGGTCGATGTTCAGGCGCTTGAGCACCGAACCCGAACCGCCGGCTTCCATGTCCAGGCAGAAGAGGAAGGTCGGCGGTACCGGCAGGCCGGGGTAGCCGGCGTCGCGGGCGGCGGTCTCGTCGCTGTAGCGCGGGTCCGTCTGGCCGGTGGCCTTGGCGAAGAAGCGCAGGCGCCCCGCCTCGACCAGTTGCGTGTGGCTGGATACCACGGCGCCGATATGGCTCTTGTTGATCATGCGTGCGACTCCCGGATCACTGGCGTTGGTACAGGGTGACTACGCAGGCACCACCCAGGCCCAGGTTGTGCTGCAGGGCGAAGCGCGCACCGTCCACCTGAGTGGCGTCGGCGGTGCCGCGCAGCTGACGGGTCAGCTCGAAGCACTGGGCAAGACCGGTGGCGCCCAGCGGATGGCCCTTGGACAGCAGGCCGCCGGACGGGTTGGTGACCACGCGGCCGCCGTAGGTGTTGTCGCCGTCGAGGATGAACTTCTCGGCGGTGCCTTCGGGGGTCAGCATCAGGCCTTCGTAGGTGATCAGTTCGTTGGCGGTGAAGCAGTCGTGCAGCTCCACGACCTGGATGTCCTGCGGGCCGACGCCGGCCTTCTCGTACACGATATTGGCGGCGTTGCGGGTCATGTCGTAGCCCACCACTTTGCGCATGTCGCCTTCGTCGAAGGTGCTGTTGCGGTCGGTGGTCATGGACTGGGCGGCAATCACCACGTCGGTGCGCAGGCCGTGCTTCTTGGCGAAGGCCTCGGAGCAGACGATGGCGGCGGCGGCGCCGCAGGTCGGCGGGCAGCACTGCAGGCGGGTCAGCGGGTCGAAGATCATCGGCGAGGCCATGACTTCATCGACGCTCACCACATTGCGGAACACCGCCAGCGGGTTGCGCGCGGCGTGCTGGCTGGCCTTCACGCGGATGCGGGCGAAGACTTCGCGGCTGATGCCATATTCCTTCATGTAGGCGCGGCCGGCACCACCGAAGAACTGCGCGGCGCGCGGAGCGGCCTCGTCGAAGCCCTGCACCTGGATCATGGTCTTGGCGAAGCGGTCCATCGGACCGGTGCGATCGGTGTAGGCGCCCTTCAGTGCGCCCGGCACCATCTGCTCGAAGCCCAGGGCGATGGCGCAATCCACCGCACCGCTTTCCACGGCCTGGCGCGCCAGGAACAACGCGGTGGAGCCGGTGGCGCAGTTGTTGTTGACGTTGACCACCGGGATACCGGTCAGGCCGACGCCGTACACCGCGGCCTGGCCGCAGGTGGAGTCGCCGTAGACGTAACCCACGTAGGCCTGCTGCACCAGCGCATAGTCCACGCCGGCGTCGGCCAGGGCGGCCTTGGCCGCATTGGCGCCCATGATGTGGTATTCGTCGCTCTGGCCCGGCTTGGTGAAGGGGATCATGCCGACCCCTGCCACCACTACTTTATTGCTCATGTCGTTCTCCTTGGGGGTGAGTCGTGCAGTGCGCCGTCAGTTGACGGCACGTTTCTGGTCTTTCCAGTAGGGCGCGCGCAGGTCGCGCTTGAGTACCTTGCCGGCCGCCGAGAGCGGCAGCGCGGCAACGAACTCCACGGATTTCGGGCACTTGTAGCCCGCAATGTGCTGGGCGCAATGGGCACGGATGTCGTCGGGGCAGACGTCGCTGCCGGCGTGCAGCACCAC
This sequence comes from Pseudomonas sp. MT3, assembly GCF_054720805.1. Lineage (NCBI taxonomy): Bacteria > Pseudomonadati > Pseudomonadota > Gammaproteobacteria > Pseudomonadales > Pseudomonadaceae > Pseudomonas > Pseudomonas sp. MT3. Next base: position 306,925 of record NZ_JBTVPY010000004.1, on the reverse strand, counting down.
CACCGCGTGCACCGCCTCGCCCCAGCGTTCGTGGGGGATGCCGATCACCGCGCAGCTCTGCACGGCCGGGTGGCGGGCCACCACGTTCTCGACCTCGGCGGAGTACACGTTCTCGCCGCCGGTGACGATCATGTCCTTCAGGCGGTCGACGATGAACAGGAAGCCGCGCTCGTCCATGTAGGCACCGTCGCCGGTGTGCAACCAGCCGTTGCGCAGGGCCTGGGCGGTCTCTTCCGGGCGGTTCCAGTAACCGAGCATGACGTTCGGGCCGCAGACGATGATCTCGCCCACGGTACCGCGCGGCACTTCGTTGCCCTCTTCGTCGACGATCTTCACCAGGCCGCCGTAGCCGCCACGACCGGCGCTGCGTACCAGGCCACTGGCGATGCCTGCGGCTTCGTGGGTCCATTCCGGGCTCACCGAGATCACCGGCGAGGACTCGGTCATGCCGTAGGCCTGCATGAAGGCGATGCCGGGGAGCTTGGCCAGCGCCTGCTCGAGCACCGGCAGGGAAATCGGCGAGGCGCCATAGGCCATGCGCTTCAGGCAGGACAGGTCGTGGCGCTCGAAGTCCGGGTGGCTGATCACCGCCTGCAGCATGGTCGGCACCAGCAGTATCTCGTTGATGCGTTCGCGCTCGATGGTCTGCAGCACTTCCAGCGCGTCGAACATCGGGATGAACACGTTGACGTCGCCGCTGATCACCTGGCTGAGGCAACGCGCCATCGCCGCGGTGTGGAACATCGGCGCGGCATGCAGGGTGCGCGACTGTTCCTCGGCCGGATATTCGGCCATGCGTGCCACGGCGGAGGACCAGAGGTTCATGTGCGACTGCATCACACCCTTGGGCAGGCCGGTGGTGCCGCCGGTGTACATGATCGAGGCCAGGTCGTTGCCGCCGCGCAGGGCATCGGCAATGGGCTGGTGGCTGGCGATCAGGCCTTCGAAGGAGTGCATGCCTTCGGGCGCCGCGCCGTCACCGACGTGGACCAGCACCGGGGCGCGCTTGGCGCCGGCGCGAATGCCTTCGGCCAGGTGCAGGAAGTGGTCGTCGATCAGCAGGATTTCGGTCTGGCAGTCGTCCAGCGAGTAGACGATCTCCGGCACGCTCCAGCGGATGTTCACCGGGTTCAGCACGCCACCGCCCCACCAGGTGGCGAGCATGTATTCCAGGTAGCGGTCAGAGTTCAGGGCCAGCATGCCGACCCGGTCGCCGACGCGCATGCCCAGCGCCTGCAGGGCCGCCGCCAGCCGCGAGACGCGCTCGCCCTGCTCGCGGAAGGTCCGCGTGCGGCCGCGAAAGATGGTCGCGACGTGGTCCGGGTCCTGCTGCAGCATGCGCTGCAGGCCTTGGGTCAGGTACATGGAGGGTCTCCAATGGGTGTTGTTCTTGTGCGATCGATACTAGGGAGCGACGCCGGACGCGGCGTCGGTCGAAGGGATGAACCTGCAGGGGATTGATGGATGGTTCGAATGAACTAGAGGGACGACGCGGCGGATGACGGTTCGCGAGCTCGCCCCTGCAGGCGCGCGCCGGACAGCTCTTCTTAGGAGTGAGCTCGCTCGCGAAGCGGACGCTCCAGCAGCGAGGGACCAACCTGCACGCAATAAAAAGGGCCAGGCGCCCGAAGCCGCCCGGCCCTCCCCCGTACAACCCCGTCTCAGCCCGTCAGCGCTTCGCCGCGGGCCTTTGTGCGGTCACCCTGGCCAGCGCGGTAGTCCACCAGCAGCAGGTCCGCGCACCGCTCGCCCACCATGATGGCTGGCGCGTTGGTGTTACCGCCGACCTGCGCCGGGAACACCGAGGCATCCGCCACCCGCAGCCCCTGCACGCCACGCACGCGCAGCTGCGGATCGACCACCGACTGCTCGTCGCCACCCATCCGGCAACTACCCACCGGGTGATAAACGTTGTCGCAATGCTCGCGGATCATCTGCTTCACGGCTTCGTCGTCGCTGCCGTCGAACTTCAGGTGTCCGTGGAACAGCGGTTTTCCGCCGAAGCGCGTGAGCACCGGCTGTTCGAGGATCTGGTGGACGATCTTCACGCCCTTGAGCATGGTCGCCATGTCACGCTCGTCCTTCAGCAGGTTCAGCTCGATCTGCGGAGCATCGCGCATGTCCGCGCTGGTCAGGCGGATCTGTCCGCGGCTGTGCGGGCGCAGTACACATACATGGACGGAATAGCCGCTGCCGTAGTGGAAGGTGCGCCCGTGGTTGTCGCCCGAGGACATCACGAAGTGCAGTTGGATGTCCGGATCGGCCAGGCCGGGGTCGGTCTTGAGGAAGGCGCCGGCCTCGGTGAAGGTGCGGGTGAACAGGCCGCCGCGCTCGCGCTTGTACTTGCGCCATTGCCCCAGGTAGCTGAGCGCGCCGCGCACGGTCACGCCGAACAGGTCGGTGCTGAAGATGCGCTTGTGCAGGATCAGGTCCGGGTGTTCCTGGAGGTTCTGCCCCACCTGCGGCGCATCGTGCAGCGGGGTGATCCCCATCTGGCGCAGGTGCGCGGCCGGGCCGATGCCGGAAACCATCAGCAGTTGCGGCGATACCAGGCTGCCGGCACAGACGATCACTTCCCGTGCGGCATGCAGTTCAACTTCCCGGCCCTCGCGCTCCACCAGCACGCCGACCGCACGCTTGTCCTGGAACAGGACGCGCAGCGCCCGGGTACCGGTGAGTACCTGCAGGTTGCTCCGGCCGCCGTTGTGCGCCGCATCCTCGGCCTTGCCACGGTGCAGGTAGGCTCGCGCCGAGTTCCAGCGCTCGCCGTTGAACTGGGTGACCTGGAAGTAACCCACGCCCTCCTGCTTCGGCCCATTGAAGTCGTGGTTGTACGGGTGGCCGACGCTGGCCGCCGCCTCGATGAAATGGCGCGCCCACGAGCAGGGCGAACGCGGATCGGTCACATGCAGCGGGCCACTGCCGCCGTGCAGTTCGTCGTCACGGCCGGCGACGCGCTCGTTGTTCTCGGCGCGCTTGAAGAACGGCAGAACTTCCTTCCAGCTCCAGCCTTCGCAGCCCTGGCGGGCCCAGCCGTCATAATCCGACGGCGTGCCACGCAGGTACAGCATGCCGTTGATCGACGAGCTGCCGCCCAGCCCGCGACCGCGCGGCAGGTAGCTGGCGCGCCCGGCCAGGCTCGGCTGCGCGGTACTTTCGTAGGCGTAGTTGTAATCGCCCTTGCGCGGAATGGTCAGCACCAGACCGACCGGTACCGTCACCTTGCCGTTGTGGTCGTGGCCACCAGTTTCCAGCAGTGCGACCTTGCAGCCGGCATCGGCGAGGCGTCCCGCCACGGCGCAGCCGGCGGAACCTGCGCCGACCACGATGTAATCGAATATCCGTTCCATCTGTTCACCTTTCTTATTGTTGAGACGGGGCGCGGATCAGATGACTCCGGCGCCCTTCAATGCACTGATGCGGGCATCTGGGACGCCCCAGTCGCGCAGCACGGCGTCACTCTGCGGCTCGCCCTGGGCCTGTGTCGGAGTGGCCGCCGGAGTGCGGCTGAAACGTGGAGCCGGCGCCGGCTGGAGTACGCCGTCAAGTTCGAGGTAGGTGCCGCGCTCGCGGTTATGCGGGTGCTGCGCGGCCTCGGCCCAGCCCAGCACCGGGGCGAAGCAGGCGTCGCTGCCCTCCAGCAGTTCGCACCACGCATCGCGGCTGCGCTGGAGGAACAGCGCGGCCAGCTTGGCCTTGAGTTCGGGCCACTGGCTGGGGTCCATCTGCCGCTGGAACTGCGGATCGTCGATGCCGCAGCGTTGCAGCAATTCGGCGTAGAACTGCGGTTCGATGGCGCCCAGGGCGATGAACCGGCCATCGGCGCATGCGTAGGTGTCGTAGAAGTGCGCGCCGCCGTCGAGCAGGCTGACGCCGCGTTCGTCGCTGAGCCGGCCGGCGGCGCGGAAGCCGTACATCATGGCCGAGAGCAGCGCGGTGCCGTCGGTCATGGCCGCGTCCACCACCTGGCCGCGCCCGGACTGGCGCGCCTCCAGCAGCGCGCAGAGCACGCCGAAGCCCAGCAGCATGCCGCCGCCGCCGAAGTCGCCGATGTAGTTGTGCGGCACCACCGGCTTCTCGCCGGGACGACCGATGGCATGCAGCGCGCCGGCCAGGGCGATGTAGTTGATGTCGTGGCCGGCAGCCTGGGCCAGCGGGCCAGTCTGGCCCCAGCCGGTCATGCGCCCGTAGACCAGTTTCGGGTTGCGCTGCAGGCACTGCTCCGGCCCCAGGCCCAGGCGCTCCATCACGCCGGGACGGAAGCCCTCGATCAGCGCGTCGGCGCCCTCCACCAGTTGCAGCAGGGTTTCCACCCCTTCGGGCTTGCGCAGGTCCAGGGCGACCACACGGCGACCCCGGCCGAGCACGTCGAAGCGAGCCCGCTCGCCCAGCGCCTGGCCGGGACGCTGCACGCGGATGACCTCGGCGCCCATGTCGGCCAGCAGCATGGCGCAGAAAGGCGCCGGCCCCAGGCCGACCATTTCGATTACCTTCAATCCCGTCAGCGGGCCCGCCATCGCATCGCTCCTGTAAATGCCGGACCATCCGGCGATCACCCAGCCTAGCGCCCCCCACTGCACCAACAATGGTTCGAAGGAACGAAAGTCCCACTAGTCCTTCAGGGCACTGGCGTGCCTCAAACTTCGCTTAGTTCGAAAGGACGACTGCCCCGCTTCCACCGACCGTGGCAAGATGCTCCGATACAGAACAACAAATGAGCCGGAGGCAGCGCCCAGCGCAGCCAATCGACCGGCCAGCGGAGTCGCTATGTCCGTCCAAGTTCCGCCGCTGCGCATCCTGGCCAGCAAGTTCGCCGTTCCTTCGGCCGCCAGCACCCACCTGCCCCGCCAGCACCTGCTGGAGCAGATGGAGCAGGCCGATGCCGCGCGCCTGATCCTCATCCGTGCCGCCGCCGGTTTCGGCAAGACCACCCTGTTGCAGCAGTACCGCGAGCGCAGCCTCGGCGCCGGCCGCCAGGTGCTCTGGCTCAACCTCGACGCCGCCGACAACGACCTGCTGCGCTTCGTCACGCACTTGTCCTCCGGCCTGCACCAACTGGACGGCAGCGCGCCCGCCGAAAATGCATGCCGACCCCAGTCGATGCAGGACCTTCTGGAAGAACTGTCCGACCGAACCCAGCCCTTTGCCCTGCTGTTCGACGAGTTCGAAGCCGTGAACAACCCGGCAGTGCTCAGTTTCGTCCAGCAACTGATCGACGCCCTGCCCTCCTGCGGCGTCCTGCTGATCGCCTCGCGGGCCACCCCGGACATCGGCCTGGGCCGCATCCGCGCGCGCGGCCAGTTGCTGGAGATCAACCCCGGCGCACTGCGCTTCTCCATCGACGAGGCAACCCGCTTCATCCGCGACAAGCGCCAGTTGCCGCTGCGCGACAACGAGATCGCCACCCTGCACCGCTGCACCGAGGGCTGGATCACCGCCATCTACCTGGCCAGCCTGTCGCTGCAGGACCGCACCGACCACGCCGCCTTCGTCGCCAGCTTCTCCGGCAGCAACCTGGAGCTGGCCGAGTACCTGGCCGAGGACATCCTGGCCCGGCAGAGCGACGAATGCCGCGAGTTCCTGCTGCAAACCAGCGTGCTCGACCGGCTCACCGCGCCGCTGTGCGACGCCGTCACCGGCCAGGGCAACGGCCAGGCCATGCTCGACTACCTGGAGCACGCCAATCTGTTCATCTTCCCGGCGGACAACGAGCATCAGTGGTTCCGCTACCACAGCCTGTTCGCCAGCTACCTTCGCGATGCTCTGGAGCGCCGCTATCCGGGCCGCTCCACCGAACTGCACCGCTCGGCGGCGCACTGGTACCTGACGCAGGGGCGCCCGGTACCGGCCATCGACCACCTGCTGCACGCCCAGGAACGCGAGCTGGCGGCGCGCCACCTGGCCGAACACATCAAGGGCCTGATCGATGCCGGCCGCGCGCGGCTGCTGCTGCGCTGGCTGGACCAGGTTCCGGCAACCGTGCTGCGCGAATACCCCGAGGTCTGCCTGGCGTACTCCTGGGCGCTGGCGGTGCACCGCCGCTACTCCGACGCGCACAAGGCCATCGGCCTGCTTGAGCGCTCCGCCGACGAGCTCCCGCAGGCCCTGCAGGCCGAGACCATCCGCTGCATGCTGCTGGCGGTCACCGACCAGGTGGAGGAATGCTGTGTCGCCAGCCTGGCGCATATCCAGCGGCTGCCGGAGGAAGAGCAGTTCCAGTACGGCGTGACGGCCAACAGCCTGGCCTACAGCCTGATCGCCACCGGCCGTTATGAGGAAGCGCGCAGCCTGCTGTCCCGCGCCATCCTGCGCTGCTCGCAGAATCGGATGATGTCGATGGGCGGCGTGGCCAACAGCATCGAGGCAGTCCTGGAGCTGGTCCAGGGCCGCCTGGGCAACGCCCTGGCGCGCCTGCAGGCGGCCAGCCAACAACACTGGGGCAAGGACAACGGCCAGGACCCGGGTGGGCGGCCGTCCCTGGAATGCACCCTCGGCACCGTGCTCTACGAAACCGACTCCCTGGACGAAGCGGCCCAGCTGTTAGACGACGTGCTGCCCAGCGCCAAGGAAAGCAGCCCGCCGGATTCACTGATCTCCAGCCATGTCCTGCTGGCGCGCATCACGCTGCTGCGCGGCGACCGCGACAGCTGGCTGCGCCATCTGGCGGACCTGGAACAGATCGGCCAGCAGGCCGGCTCGGCCCGGGCGATCTGCTCGGCCTGGCTGGAACGCGCCCGTGTCGCCACCCTGGAGAACCGCCTGGACGCGGCCGCGCAAGCACTGCGCTACGCCGAACTGCACGGCGACTGGGAACAGCCCGGCATCCTGCACTACGGCAATGACGTCGACATCCCCAGCATCGCCCGCCTGCGCCTGCGCATCGCCCGTGGCGACTACGCCGAGCCGGAACAGCAACTGCGCGAGGCCATGACCGCCGCCCGGCAACGCCAGCATCAACGCCGCGAACTCAAGTTGCGCCTGCTTCACGCACTGGCGCTGGACGGCCTTGGGCGCAGCGAAGAAGCCTTCGACGAACTGACCGAAGCCTTGTGTTTCGCCAGCCACGAAGGCTTCCTGCGGACCTTCCTCGACGAGGGCCCGCGTCTGGGCAGCCTGCTACAGCGCTGGGCGGTGACCTGTCAGGCGCAGAGCCGCGCCCTGGGCATCGAGCCCCGCTACCTCGCCACCCTGTTGCAGCGCTTCGCCGGCAATGGCGAGACACCCAGCCAGGGCGCCGCCGCCGGCAGCGGCGGCGAGGCCCTGACCAGCCGCGAGATCCAGGTGATCCGCCTGCTCGCCGCCGGCCACCGGAACAAGGTGATCGCCGAGAAGATGTTCCTCTCCGAGTTCACCGTGAAGTCGCACCTGCGCAACATCAACGCCAAGCTGGGCGCCCAGGGGCGGACCGAGGCAGTGGCCATTGCGCGGGCACGGGGGATGCTGGATTAGAACGCAAACGCGTTCGTAGCGGGGCACCACGGTGTCCCGGTATACGCCAGCCCCGCCACCAGAACTCGCCGACGTTCTTTTGTAGGAGCGAGCTTGCTCGCGAACGGATTCACCTGCAGCCCCAAAGCTGAACGACGCGGGGACGGCCCCGCTGGCGAACAGATGCCGTGTGAAGACAGTTGCTCCTACGAAAACACACCGGTAGGCGTGAACGTGCAGTCAGTTGCCCAACGCGGCCCCCACGAAGTCCTGCAACTGGCGGCGCACCAGCGCCAGGTCGATGCGCGCCGGCTTGAGCAGGTACTGCAGCATCACACCCCGCATCGCCCCCAGGACCAACGCGGCGCCGGCGGCCGGGTCGATCTGCGCGCGGATCTCGCCCTGCTCGATGCCATGACGGATATGCCCGGACAGGTAATCGACGACCTGCGCGTTGTATTCGCCCAGCACCTCGGCGGTGTCCGAGTCCTCGGTCACCGCCTCGGCCATCAACGCCAGCAGGCAACGGTTGTTCAGCCACTCGTCCTCGTCCGGCGAGAGGTAGACGCCCACGAAGCCGATCAGCGTCTGCAGGCCCCGGGCGAAACGCGGCGCGGCGCGTACCTGGTCCATGAAGCAGGCGTTGGCGTGGCCCGCCAGCGCGCGCAGCAGCTCGGCCTTGCTGCCGAAATGGTGGGTTGCCAGGCCACGGCTGTACCCGGCCTCGGTACCCACCTCGGCCAGGGTCATGCCCGCCCAGCCCTTGCGCGCCACGATGCGCCGCGCGGCTTCGAGCAGGCGCTGTTCGGCCTCGCTGCGCCGCTCCTGCTGGGTGCGCCGCTGCGGCGCCGGTTTGGCTGCGGGGGTTTGCATGGGGACTACCTCATCTGCCCTTGAATCGTGGTTCGCGCCGTTCGGTCATGGCCTGGGTGCCCTCGGCGAAGTCTTCGCTGCGGATCTGCCACGCCTGCTCGTCGGCCTCGCGCTCCACCGCACGCTCGACCTGCTCGGCCAGGCCCTGGCGCAGGGTTTCCCGGGTCGACAGCAGCGACAGCGGCGCGCACAGGGCGATCTCCCCGGCCAGGGCGAGCGCAGCTTGCCGTTCCTCGCCGGCCGGCGCAAGCACGTCGGCCAGGCCGATGCGCACGGCCTCGGCGCCGTCGATACGGCGCCCGGTGGCCAACAGCAGGGCCGCCTGCTGCTGACCGAGCAGGCGCGGCAGTGTCACGGAAAGGCCGAAGCCGGGATGAATACCCAGGCGATTGAAATTCGCTGAGAAGCGCGCCCGTTCGCTGGTCACGCGGAAGTCGGCGAACAGCGCAAGGCCCAGGCCACCCCCGACGGCGGCGCCCTCCACCACGCAGATCACCGGTTTGCGCACGCGGAACAGGCGCACCGCGAAGCGGTACAGGCGCCGCGGGAACTCCGGGTCGCGCTGCTCGGCCCCGGAGAAGTCGGCGCCGGCGCAGAACACCTTGCCCTGCGCCTGCAGCACGGTCACCCGGCATTGTTCCAGGCTGTCGAGGTAGTCGAGGGCAGCAACCAGATCCTCGATCAGTTCCTTGTCGAAATAGTTGTAGGGCGGGCGGCTGAACTCCAGCACGGCGACATGCCCCTGCAGCTCCAGGGACAGGCCGCGTCCCGGGGTGAATCCTGGCGTCGCTGACATCGTGTTCTCCTCGGTGATAGGCAACCGGGCACCGCTTGCCCGGATGCGAAGATTGCTGATAGGTTATTTACTTGCTTGCTGACAAGCAAGTTTAAAACATGATCTCCCTGCCCTGGAGTACGACAACGATGCAGGCACTCGACATACGCCCCTGCCGCCTGGATGCTGGCTGCGAGGCGCTGCGCCAGCAGGTGCGCGACTTCCTCGCCGAGGCATTGCAGGACCTGCCGCCGGCGGAACGCGCCAAGAGCTGGAATGGCGCCAGCCCCGCCTTCAGCCGCCGACTGGGCGAGCGCGGCTGGCTCGGCATGACCTGGCCCCGGCGCTACGGCGGTCATGAGCGCAGCGCCCTGGAGCGCTACGTGGTGCTGGAAGAACTGCTCGCCGCCGGCGCCCCGGTGAACGCCCACTGGATCGCCGAGCGGCAGAGCGGACCGCTGCTGATGCGCTTTTCCCCCGAGGTGCTGGCACCGCGTATCTGCCCCGGCATCGCGCGGGGCGAGATCTACATCGGCATTGGCATGAGCGAGCCGGACGTCGGCTCCGACCTGGCGGCGGTGCGCACCCGCGCGGTGAAGACCGCCGGCGGCTGGATCGTCAACGGCAGCAAGGTGTGGACCACCGGCGCGCAACGCTGCCAGTACATGGTCACCCTACTGCGCACCGCGCCGCGCGACGAAGCGAACCGGCATGCCGGCCTGTCCCAGTTGCTGATCGACCTGGGCGCGCCGGGCGTGACGGTGCGACCGATCCACAACCTGCTTGGCGAGCATGATTTCAACGAAGTCTTCCTCGAAGACGTCTTCGTACCCGACGATTTCGTCATTGGCCAGCCCGGCGACGGCTGGAAGCAGGTCGGCGCCGAACTGGCGCTGGAGCGCAGCGGCCCGGAACGCTACCTGAGCAGCACCCAGCTGTACCTGGAAATGCTCGATGCCGCCACCCCGGACGACAGCCACCAGGCCATCGGCCTGGGCCGCGTCGTCGCACGCTACGCGGCACTGCGGCAGATGTCCCTGGGCGTCGCCGGCATGCTCGCCCGTGGCGACAACCCGGCCACCCCGGCGGCGCTGGTCAAGGATCAGGGCGCGTTGCTGGAACAGTCGCTGCCGGACCTCGCCCACGACCTGTTCGGCGGCCGCTGCGAACCCGGTTCCGACCTGGAACAGGTGATGCGCTACGTCACCCAGGTGGCGCCCTCCTTCTCCCTGCGCGGCGGCACCCGTGAAATCCTCCGCGGCATCATTGCCAGAGGCCTTGGACTGCGATGAATCCGACTTCCGAACACCTGGCGGCCGCTGCTGGCGAGCCGTCCGAACTGCAACGCCTGATCGCCGACAGCGTCGAGCGTCTGTTCGCCGACCTGATCGACGCCGAGCGCCTGGCAGCCTTCGAGACCGGCACTCCCGACCCGCAACTCTGGCGCAGCGTGGCCGCGCAGGGCCTGCCCGCCGCGCTGGTCGGCGAGAGCGCCGGTGGCAGCGGCGCCCGCTGGAGCGAGGTTGGCCCGCTGCTGCGCGCCATCGGCTACTGGCAGGCGCCCTTGCCCCTGGCGGAAAGCATGCTGGCCGGTGCGCTGCTGGACCGCGCGGGTCTGGCGATACCCGAGGGGCCGCTGACGATCGTCCAGGCCGGCCGCCACGGCGATCTGCGGCTGTGCGCCGATGGCCGTCGCCTGGGCGGCAGCGTCTCGCGGGTACCCTGGGCTCGCGACTGCCACTGGCTGGTGGTCGTCGGAGTGGAACGGCAACTGGCACTGGTCGACCTGCGCCAGGCAGCCGTCCGCCTGGAGGCCGACAGCAATTACGCCGCCGAACCCCTCGACCGTCTGCACCTGGAGGATGCCGGGATCGCAGCACTGGCGGCGCAGCCGCTGGACGAACTCGACGAGCCGGCCTGGACCCTCGGCGCCCTGGCGCGGGCCTGCATGCTCTGGGGAGCCCTCGAAGCGACCCTGGACAAGACCGTGGAGTACGCCAACCAGCGGGTCCAGTTCGGCAAGCCCATCGGCCGCCAGCAGGCGCTGCAGCAGTACCTGGCGCAACTGGCCGGCGCCATCGGCGCCGCGCGCATGGCCTGCCAGGTGGCCCTGGACAGCGCCGACGCGGCATTCGCCGGCGAGCCGGGCGGCACCCTCCGCCTGCGCTTCGACGTCGCGGTGGCCAAGGTCTGCGCCGGCGAGGCGGCGACCCTGGCCTGTTCGGTGGCGCACCAGGTATTCGGCGCCATCGGCTTCACCCGCGAGCACAGCCTGCACCAGGCGACCCGGCGGCTGTGGTCCTGGCGCGACGACTTCGGCAGCGACAGCCAGTGGGCGCGCCTGCTCGGCGAGGCGGCTATAGGCGCCGGTTCCGCCGGCTTCTGGAGCGGCCTCTGCGACCGCAGTCTCTGATGCGTTTTCCGGGGCGCCCAGCGCGCCCCGCCCTCCCAAACCCAGCGGGTATTCCGCACAGGAGCCTTTCCCCATGAGCGATAAAGTCATAGTGGCCGGCGTCGGCATGATCCCTTTCACCAAGCCGGGCGCGAGCCCGAGCTACACCCAGATGGGCGCCGAGGCGCTGCGCCTGGCGCTGAAGGACGCCGGCATCGGCTACGAGAAGGTGCAGATGGCCTTCGCCGGCTACGTCTACGGCGACTCCACCTGCGGCCAGACCGCCATTTATGAGGTGGGCCGCAGCGGTATTCCGATCATCAACGTCAACAACAACTGCTCCACTGGCTCGACCGCGCTGTACCTGGCGCGCGCCGCCGTGGAAAGCGGCCAGGCCGATTGCGTTCTGGCGCTGGGCTTCGAGCAGATGCGGCCGGGCGCGCTCAAGTCCAACTGGGATGACCGCCCGGTGACGCGTGCGCGCTTCCTGCCGATCGTCGAGACGCTGACCGCCGATGCCGGCGATCTCCCCGGTCCCCTGCGCACCTTTGGCGGCGCGGGTCGCGAGCACATGCTCAAGTACGGCACCCAGTTGTCGACCTTCGCCGCGATCCGCGCCAAGGCCAGCCGCCACGCGGCCAACAACCCGCTGGCGCTGTTCCGCAAGGTGGTGACTACCGAAGACGTCCTCAACGACCAGGTGATGTGGCCGGGCGTGATGACCCGCCTGATGGCCTGTCCGCCCACCTGCGGCGCCGCCGCGGCCATCGTCTGCAGCGAGCGCTTTGCCCGCCGCCACGGCCTGAGCACCGACGTCGCGATCCTCGCCCAGGCGCTGACCACCGATCCGCTGGAATCCTTCGATCCGCCCTCGATGATCAGCTATGTCGGCTTCCAGATGGCCCAGGCCGCCGCGCGGCAGGTCTACGAGAAGGCCGGCGTCGGCCCGCAGGATGTGCGCGCCGTGGAGCTGCATGACTGCTTCGCGCACAACGAGCTGCTGACCTATGAAGCGCTCGGCCTGTGTCCGCTCGGCGGCGCGGAAAAATTCGTCCTGGACGGCGACAACACCTATGGCGGCCGGGTGGTCACCAATCCGTCCGGCGGCCTCCTGTCGAAGGGCCATCCGCTGGGCGCCACGGGGCTGGCGCAATGCTACGAGCTGACCCACCAGTTGCGCGGCAGCGCCGGTGTGCGCCAGGTGGAAGGACTGGACATCGCCCTGCAGCACAATCTGGGCCTGGGCGGCGCCTGCGTGGTCACGCTGTTCGGCCGGAACTGAAGTAGCGGCGTCGGGACGGCGCTCAAGCGTTTCAGGCGGCGTTTGCCCGTGTAAGCGAGCCTGCTCGCGAACCCGCTCCGCTGCGGAGCTGTTCGCGAGCAAGCTCGCTCCTACAGATCCGGGCATGCCCTCGGCGCTAGGCCTACCAAGTTTCTACGGACGAAACCCTGTCGCCCTGTAGGAGCGGACTTTGTCCGCGATTCGCCGGCAAGATCAGCGTCCGGCGGGCCTATGCCGATGCAGGACGCTTCGCGAGCAAGCTCCTACAGAAAGCGGAGGGTCAGAGGCCGGCGTTGGCCAGCAGGCGCCGGGCACGGCCCAGCACAGGGGCGTCGACCATCTGCCCATCGACCTGGAACGCAGCCGCGCCACTCTGCGCCGCCTCCACCACGCGCCGAGCCCAGTCCAGCTCGTCGGCGTCGGGCGCCAGCGCCGCATGGACCACCGCGACCTGCTTCGGATGGATGCACAGCGCACCCACCAGACCCAGGTCGCGGCCGTGGCGAATGGTCGCCGCCAGCCCTTCGGCATCGTCGAATGCAAGGTAGACCGTATCCAGCGGCGGCTGCAGGCCGTTGACCCGCGAATGCAGCAGCAGGCTCAGGCGCACCTGGTCGTAGACCGCGGCGGCGGCCGCCGTCCCGTTGCTCATGCCGATATCCAGGGCCAGATCGAGCCCGCCGAAAGTCAGGCGCTCCACGCCCTCGCAGGCGGCGATCTCGCCCAGGGCCAGCAGGCCCCGCGCGCTCTCGATCAGGGGCCAGACCGGTTTGCCGCAGGCCACCGCGACGCGGACCTGGGCGGCGCGCTCGGCCTTGGGCAGCAGGATGCCGACCACGCCCGGCAGGCGTCCGCACAGCTCCAGGTCGGCGGCCTGCTCCGGGTCACCGGCGGCATTCACTCGCACCAGCACGCGTGCCGTCGGTTCGGCGCCGAGGAAGGCCGCCAGGTTGTCGCGCGCCTGGGCCTTGAGCGATGCCTCCACCGCGTCCTCCAGGTCGACGATCACCGCGTCGGCGCCGCAGCCCAGGGCCTTGGCGAAACGCTCCGGGCGGCTGCCGGGAACGAACAGGGCGGTGCGGACAATGGGGGTCATGAGGTTCTCCTGGCTCATACCGCGCCCTGCTCGTGCAGGCGCTGGATGTCACGGGGGGTATAGCCCAGTTCCTGTAGCAGGCCGTCGGTGTGCTCGCCGAGCGCCGGCACCGCGTCCATGCGCGCGGCGAACGCGCTGTTGCGGGCGGGCGGCAGCAACGCCGGCAGTCGGCCGACCGGGCTGTCGATTTCGCGCCAGCCCTCACGGGCGGCGAGTTGGGGATGTTGCCACAGATCGCGCATGTCATTGACGTGGGCGTTGGCAATCTGCGCCAGCTCCAGGCGCTCGACCACCTGTTCCGCCGTCAGGCTGGCAAAGGCTTCGACGATCAGTGCCCGCAGCGCCTCGCGGTTGGCCACGCGCAGGCTGGTGCTGGTGAAGCGCGGGTCGCCGACCAGGGCCGGCTGTCGCAGCACCTGTTCGCAGAACGCCTGCCATTCGCGTTCGTTCTGCACGCCCAGCATCACGCTGCCGCCATCGCCCACCGGGAACGGGCCGTAGGGGTAGATGGTGGCGTGGGCGGCGCCGGCGCGCGGCGGCGGGTTCTGGCCCTCGAAGGCGTAGTACATCGGGAAGCCCATCCATTCGGCCATGCTTTCCAGCATGGACACCTCGACCCGGCTGCCCTGTCCCGTGCGCCCTCGCAGCAGCAGCGCCGAGAGGATGCCGCTGTAGGCATACATGCCGGCGGAGATGTCGGCGATGGAGCAGCCGGCCTTGGCCATCCCATCGGCGCCGGGACCGCCGGTCACCGAGAGGAAGCCGCTTTCGCTCTGGATCAGCAGGTCGTAGGCCTTCTTCTGCTCGTAGGGCCCACCTTCGCCGTAGCCGGAAATGTCGCAGACGATCAGCTTCGGGAAGCGTTCGTGCAGTGCCTCGAACGACAGTCCCATGCGCGCCGCGGCGCCCGGCGCCAGGTTCTGTACCAGCACGTCGGCGCGCTCCAGCAGTTGCTCCAGCACGACCTGCGCAGGTGCCTGCTTGAGGTCCAGGGCCAGGCTTTCCTTGGAACGGTTGGTCCAGACGAAATGCGAGGCCATGCCACGCACGCGTTCGTCGTAGCCACGGGCGAAGTCGCCGACGCCGGGGCGTTCGACCTTGATCACCCGCGCGCCGAGGTCGGCCAATTGGCGGGTGCAGAACGGCGCGGCAATGGCGTGTTCCAGGCTGATCACGGTAATGCCGTCGAGGGGACGCGAACTCATGGAAAACTCCAGGCGCCGGCCAGCCGGCCGGCGCGACGATTCGGAAGATCCGGGCGGCATGGCCGCCCGGGACAGGCTCAGGCGAAGTCGCCGAGCTGCGTCTGCGCATGCAGGCGCCAGGTGGCGTCGATCAGCCGCTCGGCCTCGGCATCGCCACGGGCACCGGCGAACGCCAACAGGCGGCGGAACTTGTCCGCAAGCTCCTCGCGGCTCAGCGTGTTGCCCGGATCGCCCTTGGGCTCGTCGATCGCCCCCTGGAAGCAGCGACCATCGGTGGTCACCACCTCGACCCGGCCCAGCCAGCGCTGCGGGTAGGCGCCGTCGACCTCGGGGTCGAGCTGCATCTCGACCTTTTCGCGGAAGGCGGCGATGCGCGGGTCCTTCAGGGCGAACGTCTCGAACTCCACCAGCCCGGCCTTGCCGTGCACGGCGATCAGGCCCAGCACGGTGCCCATCGAGAACTTCGCCTGGTGCACGCTCTGCGGCACCACCACACGGCCGAGCACGTCGATGGCTGCCTGGTGCACGCGGGTGGTCACCTTGGCGATGTCGTCGTGCTCCAGCCCCTCGCGCTGCATCAACGCCAGCAGCGCATCGGCGGCCGGGTGGGTATGGCGGCAGGAGGCGTGGAACTTGAAGGAGGTCTCGGCCAGCGCCCAGCGGGTGCCCAGGCCGTCCACCAGCCAGCGTGGGTCGGCATCGCGGGACATCCCGGCGGCCATGCCCTGCTCGCCTTCGAGGATGTTCTGCGCGCCAGTCAGGCCGTCGGCGGTCAGGTAGGCGGCCAGCAGGCCATCGGCGGCGGCCTTGGCGGTGTGCAGTTGCTTGGAGTCGGCAGCGTCGCGCAGGAACTCCCAGAGCCCGGCGGCCTGGGTGCCGGCGCTGCCCAGGCAATGCACGAACTGATGGCTGTCGAAGCCCAGCAGCTTGCCCACCGCCACCGCGGCGGCCAGGGTGCCGACCGTGGCGGTGGTGTGGAAGATGCGGTAGTGCGTACGGCCAAGGAACTCGCCGATGCGGATGCCGGCCTCATAGCCGGCGACGCTGGCAAGGATCAGCTCGCGGCCGGACTTGCCCAGGTCCTGGGCAGCGGCCAGGGCGGCCGGGAAGACCACGGTAGCCGGGTGCAACACCGAGCTGTTGTGCAGGTCATCCTGTTCCACCAGGTGCGAACTGGCACCATTCACCAGCGCGGCGAAGTAGGCGCTGCTGCCGCGACCGTCGACCAGGATGCGGCTGTTGCCGTCCGCCGGGCCCATCGTGCGGGCGTAGCGCTGGAACAGCGGGATCGGGTGGCGGTCCTGGCTGGCCAGGGCTGAGCCGAGCCAGTCGAGGAACAGGTCTTCGGTACGCTCGACCACCGCTTGCGGCAGGTCTTCGTAGCGCAGGCCGGCGAGAAATTCGGCAAGGGCGTGGGTGTTGTTCATTGTGTTGTTCTCGAGGCGCCGTGATCAGAAGGAGCGCGGCAGTTCGAGCAGGTGCTCGGCCACGTAGGACAGGATCAGGTTGGTGGAAATCGGCGCCACCTGGTACAGGCGCGTCTCGCGGAACTTGCGCTCGACGTCGTACTCGTTGGCGAAGCCGAAACCGCCGTGGGTCTGCAGGCAGGCATTGGCCGCTTCCCAGCTGGCCTTGGCCGCCAGGTACTTGGCCATGTTGGCGGCGGCGCCGGCGTTCTTGCCGCTGTCGTATTCCTGGCAGGCGCGCCAGCGCATCAGGTCAGCCGCTTCGATCTCGATGTGCGCCTCGGCGATAGGGAACTGCACGCCCTGGTTCTGCCCGATCGGGCGGCCGAACACCACGCGGTCGCGGGCGTACTGGGCGGACTTCTCGGTGAACCAGCGGCCGTCGCCGATGCACTCGGCGGCGATCAGGGTGCGCTCGGCATTGAGGCCGTCGAGGATGTACTTGAAGCCCTTGCCTTCCTCGCCGATCAGGCTGCTGGCCGGCAGTTCCAGGTTGTCGAAGAACAGCTCGTTGGTCTCGTGGTTGACCATGTTGGCAATCGGCTGCACGGTCAGGCCGTTGCCGATGGCCTCGCGCAGGTCGACGAGGAAGATCGACATGCCTTCGGATTTCTTCTTCACCTCGGCCAGCGGCGTGGTGCGGGCCAGCAGGATCATCAGGTCGGAATGCTGGATGCGCGAGATCCACACCTTCTGGCCGTTGATCACGTACTTGTCGCCCTGGCGCACGGCGGTGGTCTTGATCTTGGTGGTGTCGGTGCCGGTGGTCGGCTCGGTGACGCCCATGGACTGCAGGCGCAGCTCGCCGCTGGCCAGCTTGGGCAGGTAGTAGGCCTTCTGCTCGGCGCTGCCGTTACGCAGCAGGGTGAACATGTTGTACATCTGCCCGTGGATGGTCCCGGAGTTGCCGCCGCAGTGGTTCACTTCCTCGAGGATCACCGAGGCCTCGGCCAGGCCCAGGCCCGAGCCGCCGTACTCTTCCGGAATCATCGCCGAGAGCCAGCCGGCTTCGGTCATGGCGCGGACAAATGCCTCGGGGAAGCCCTTCTCTTCGTCGATCTTGCGCCAGTACTCGGCGGGGAACTCCGCGCACAGGGCGCGCACGCCTTCACGGATGGCCTGGAGTTCTTCGGGGGTGGACGTCATCGAAACACCTCATGTCTTTCTTGTTGGGGGCACCGGAAACGGTGCGGTCAGTCGAATTCCACTTCGCCGCGCTGGGCGATGCCGGCGCCGTTGCCGGCCCAGACTTCGGCCTTGCCGGGGCCGCTCAGGCGGCCGCCGACTTCGAACGGCTCGGGGCTGATCAGCGGGCGCTGGCCACGGTAGGCGTAGCGGCGCAGGCGTGCGTTGGGGTTGGCGCGGCAGAACGCGCGCAGGTTCAGGGTGCCGATCAGCGGGCCGTGCACCACCAGTCCGGGGTAGCCCTCGGCCTCGGTGACGTAGGGCCAGTCGTAATGGATGCGGTGGCCGTTGAAGGTCAGCGCGGAGTAGCGGAACAGCAGGATCGGCGACGGCACCACGGCCTCGCGCCAGCCGCCGACGGGCATTGCGTCGCCGCTGGAGAGCTTGGGCGGGCTGGGCTCGCGGTAGACGATGTCCTGCTCTTCGCTGAACGCCAGGCGGCCGTCCTGGACGAATTCGTGGCGCAGGGTGACGAACAGCAACGAGCCGGTGCGGCCGTGCTTTTCCTCGACATTCAGGATGGTGGTGGTGCGCTTCGCCACGCCGCCGACGCGCAGCGGCTCATGGAACTCCAGGCGGCCGCCTGCCCACATGCGGTTGCGCCCATCGGCCGGGGGCAGGAAGCCGCCACGCGCCGGGTGGCCGTCGGCGCCCAGGCCCGGCTCGATCACTTCATCCTGGAAGAACATCCAGTGCCACAGCGGCGGCAGCGCCTCGCCAGCAGCCGGAGCCTCTTCGGCCAGGGTCACGGCCAGGCGGCGGACCAGCAGCGTACTCAATTCTTCCTCGCGCTCCTGGGAGCGGCCGATCCAGTCGGCGTAGGGTGAATCGCTCATTTCGGACCTCTTCGCAGGTTTGATGAACGGAGCATGCAACAGGGCTTGCGTTCGCTGAATATACATTTTCATAATCCAGCGTTAGGGAAATCCTAACGCCACTTCGACACTGACAGCCTAGCGGGGCTGTCTGCCGTTTCGCGGAGAACCGCCCCATGCACTTCGACCTGGCCGACCTGCGGCTTTTTGCGCACATCGCCGAAGCCCCCAGCCTGACCCAGGGCGCGCGCCGCGCCCATCTCTCGGCCGCCGCCGCCAGCGCGCGGATCAAGGCGCTGGAGGGCCAGCTCGACTGCCGCCTGCTGTATCGCGACAACCGCGGCGTCGAGCTGACCCCGGCGGGCCACCGGCTGCTGCAGCACGCGCGGCTGATCCTGCGCCAGGTGGATCATCTGAAGGATGACTTCAGCGAACAGGGCGGCGACCAGGTCGGGCACATCCGCATCTTCGCCAACACCACGGCGGTCACCGAGTTCCTGCCCGAGTTGCTGGCCGGCTTCCTCGCGGTGCGCCCCGGTGTCAGCGTGGACCTGCAGGAACGCCTGAACCGCGACATCGTCCGCGCCATCCTCGACGGCTCCGCCGACCTGGGCATCGTCGCCGGTCCGGTGCGCGCCGAAGGCTTGCAGGTGGTGCACTTCAGCACCGACCGGCTGGTCTTGGTGGTACCGCCGGAGCATCCGCTGGGCCGTCTGCGACACCTGACGCTGGCCGATACCCTGGGCTTCGCTCACATCGGCCTGCACGAGGGCAGCACCCTGCAGAGCTTCCTGCGCGAGCAGGTGAAGCGCGTCGGCGGCAGCCTCAACCTGCGTATCCAGGTGGCCAGCTTCGAGGCCATCTGCCGGATGGTCGAGGCCGGCGTCGGCATCGGGGTCATCCCGGAAACGGCGGCGTTGCGCCACAGCCGCACCATGAACCTGCAGATCCTTGCTCTGGACGAGCCCTGGGTCGTTCGCGAACGCAGCGTGCTGCTACGCGACCACGAGGCCCTGCCCGGCTGCGCGCGGGCGCTGGTGGATCTGCTGCGGCAGGCCGGCGGCGGCCGCTCACCCGAGTAGTCCCAGTGACTTGGCGCGGACGATGGCCTGGGTACGTCGGCGCACGCCGAGCTTCACGTTGATCTTCTTGGTGTGTGTCTTCACGGTGTTCAGCGAGATGAACAGGCTGTTACCAATCTCCTGGTTCGACAGGCCTTCGGCCAACAGCCGCAGCACCGTCACCTCGCGGGCGGTGAGGCCGTGCCCACAACCCTCGGCAGTGCCGACGGGCCCTGCCGGCAGCAGGCCGGGCAGTTGCCCGGTCTGTACGCCGCCGGCCAGGCTTTCCAGCGCGTGCTGCGCCTCGCGGGCCAGGCCGTAGAGCTCCAGGCGCTGGCATTCGTCCTGCAGGCGGCGCAGACGTTCGCGCGCCGCCAAGGGATCGCCGCAGCCGGCCTCGGCGAGCGCCAGCAGATAATGCAGGCGCTGCGGCAGCGAGGGGGTGTGCAGCGGCGGCGCCAGCGGCTCCGTCGCCAGCGCCTGGCCTTCCTGGTGCAGGCGCTGCCATTGGCCCTGGCGTGCCAGCAGGCGCAAGCGCAGGCCCTGCAGTGGCAATGCATAGCAGGCTGGCTGCACCCGCCAGCGGTGCATGCAGCGTTCGGCTTCATCCACCATGCGTCCGGCTTCCAGATGCTCGCCACCACGCGAGGCGACTTCGGCGAGGCCGAGCAGACCGTGCAGGATATAGGGGTCGGCGCAGGTGCGGGCCTGCGTCACGCCGCTTTCGAGGATGGCGCCGGCGCCTTCCAGGTCGCCCTGCAGCAGGAGCAGTTCACCGCGCAGGAAGGCCAGGCGGCCGAGCAGCAGCCCATGCTCCTGGCCGGTCGCCGCTACCCGTTCGCAGCAAGCATCCAGCAGGGCCTGCGCCTGCCCCGCTTCGCCGCAGAGCAGCGCCAGGCGGATGCGGTCACAGTCGAGCAGCACTTCGCTGGCCAGGCAGCCCCGCCGACGCGCCAGTTCGACGGCCTCCCGCAGGGTGCGCCGCGCCGCCTGCGGCTGGCCGCAGGCCATGTCCAGGCGCGCCAGGGTGGTCTGGCACAGCAGCGCCGAACGCCAGTCGTGCGGGCCCAGTTCCGCCAGGGCGGCGCTGCAGCGTTCACGCGCGTCGTCCATGCGGCCGTGCATGCCGTCCAGCGCACCGCGCAGGGCCAGCCAGTTGGCCAGCAGGCGATGGTTGCGCGTGGCCTGGGCTTGCGGCAGGAAGTCGCCGAGGCGCGCGATGCAGGCTTCGGCCTCGTCCAGGCGCCAGCTGAACAGCAGTGCGCGGGTGTTCAGGCAGATCAGCCGGGGGGTGCCTTCCATCAGCGCCGCCGGGAGTTTTTCGCGCCAGTCCAGCAGCAGGCGCAGGTGGCGGCCGGCGAACAGCCAGTCCATGTCCAGGCGATCCATGTAGCTGGCGGCGACTTCCGGCTGGCCGGCGCCCAGGGCCATTTCGATGGCTTCGTTCAGCCAGCCTGCCTGGCTCAGCACGCTGCAGGCGCGCAGACGCAGGCGGGTCAGGGCCGGCCCCTGGAGGTGGTCCTGCAGGGCCTTGGCTACCAGTGGCGGCAGGCGGAAGCAGCGGCCTTCGGCGTCCATTGGAAGGAAGAAGCCCTGGCCCTGGTGCAGGCGGTCGAACAGTTCGCCGCCCTGCTCTTCCCAGAGGCCGGCGCAGATTTCGCGGTTGAAGCGCGGCAGGTAGGCCAGGCCGCAGAGCATGTCGCCAGCCTCGGCGTCGAGGCGGCCGAGAAGTTCCTGCTCCAGGTAGGAACGCAGCCAGGACGCCACTTCGCCCGGCGCATGGACGCCGTCGCGCGCACTGAGCAGCAGCCGCACGCCGGCGCACCAGCCCTGCGTGGCCGCCCACAGGCGTTCGCGGCATTCGCTGTCATAGCCCAGGGCGAGCGCCAGCGCGTCGCTTTCCGCGCGGCTGAAGGCCAGTTGCGCGGCTCCCAGTTCGCACAGGCGCTCGTCGAGCAACAGGCGCGAGAGGTTCCAGTCCGGGCGCTGGCGGCAACTGACCAGCAGGTACAGGGGCGTTTCGGCCAGGCCCAGCAGACGCTGAACCCAGGCATCGAGCTCGGCATCGGGGGTCTGCGGGTAGTCGTCCAGCACCAGCCAGAGCGGCTGCCGGCGCAGTTGCAGGGCCAGCAGCACGCTGGCCGGGTCGCTCTCCGGCAATCCCAGGCTACGGGCGATCTGCGAACACACGGCCGTCACGCCCAGCGGCTGGTCGGCGCAGTCCAGCCAGATGCGCGCGCAGCTGGCCGGCAGGCGCTCCAGGGCGGCACGGGCCAGGGCGCTCTTGCCATACCCGGCCGGCGCGCAGAGCAGGCTCAGACGGCGTGGCGACTCCAGCAGGACTTGCAGCAGCGGCTCGCGCGGCAACTGCGTAGCAGGCATGGACACCGGCGCACCGGCGGCAATGGCAGAGAAACTGGACATGGCGACACCCGTTTTCGTTGTAATTCGTGCTGCGTCGGGGTGTCAGCAGAGCATTCGGGGATGGGGGGAACAATCGGTCGTTCGGACTAGCCGGGAGACTAGTCCGAGGTATGGTGCCGCCCTGCCCTCCCTGGGAGGCGGCGCCGTGGGGCTTAGCGGATACCTGCGTTGCGCAGGGCCGCAGGGGTGAAGTCGTTGGCCTTGGCCTCCAGCGTGAAGTCGATTCCACGCCTGGACTCGTTTTGCAGCGCCATGACCAGATAGCGGCCGGAGATCAGGTCGTTCAGAGTATTCGCCGCGTACAACGCGGTACCCTGCTCGTAGTTGTTCACCGCAAAACCTTCGCCGACACGCCAGAGCTGGCCGCGACCGTCATACAGCTGAGACTCGACCGCCATCCAGGTGTCCTCGTCGAAGTAGTAGTGACGCTTGGCGTAGATATGGCGCTGGCCGGGCTTGAGGGTAGCCTCCACTTCCCACACGCGGTGCAGCTCGTAACGGGTCAGATCTTGGTTGATATGGCCCGGCTGGATGATTTCGGAATATTTCAGCTTGGGCGACCACAGCTGGTAGTTGTTGTAGGGGATGTAGATTTCCTTCTTGCCAATCAGCTTCCAGTCGTAGCGGTCCGGGGCACCGTTGAACATGTCCGAGTCGTCCGAGGTACGCTGACCATCGGCGGCAGTGCCTGGGCCATCGTAGGCAACCTGCGGGGCACGGCGCACACGGCGCTGGCCGGCATTGTAGACCCAGGCCAGGCGGCCTTCCGACACCTGGTCGATGGTTTCATGCACCAGCAGCACGTTGCCGGCCAGGCGTGCCGGGCTGGTCACGCTCTGCTTGTAGTAGAACAGCACGTTCGAATTCTTGCTGGGGTCGCCATCCTTGAGTAGCTGCGGAAAGGCGATGTCCTCCTCGAAAGTCACCGGGGTAAAGGAACCGTCGACCTGCGGGACCGCCTGGGCGGTGAGTCGGCGCTGATTCGGCCCGCGGTAGCGAGTCGTATGGTTCCACACCACCTGCAAGCCGTTCTTGGGAATCGGGAATGCGTAGTTGCGGGAATCGCTGAAGTTGGCCAGGCTGTTCCCGTCATTCGCCTCCTCCGTGTGCAGCGCACTGCGCTTCGCGGCGTCATAGATGGCCTGCGGACTGGCAGCGGTGCGACGGGTCACATACACCGGCATGCGGTAGCTGTCCGGATAGCGCTTGAACAGCGCCATCTGGCCGGCGGTGAGCTTGTCCTTGTACTGCTCGGCGTTCTGCGCGGTGATGACGAACAGCGGTTTGTCGTCGGGGAACGGATTGCTGAGGAAGCCGTTCTCCACCTTGCCCGCGCCGGGCTGCAGGCCGCCGGTCCAGGCCGGGATGCTGCCGTCGGCATTGCCGGCCTTCTCGGCGCCCAGCGGCGTCAGGGTGGTGCCGAGCTTGGCCGCTTCCTCGGCCGAAACCGCGGCGTGTACCGAACTCGCCAGGAGGCTCAGGCCGAGGATCGTGCCCTTCATCAAATTCATCATGTACATGCTGTTCACCTGCTCAGAAATTCACGCCGACGCTGACTGACATGTAGTCGCGGTCGGTCATGGTGTTGTAATCCCCACCGAAGTAGTTGGTGTAACTCAGGCTCGCCGTGTAGGTGTTCCGGTAGTCCGCATCCAGGCCCAGGCTGACGGCCTTGGCACCTTCCTCGAAGCTCGGCCCGGTGCCGTTGACGTCGTGCGACCAGGCGATGTTCGGCTTGAAGTTGATGCCGGCGATCACGTTCGGGTAGTCGAGGATGCCGCGTACCCGGTAGCCCCACGAACTGCTGGTGTAGAAGCCGTCGCTGTTGCACTCCTGCTGCGGGTTGCTGGCCCCGGCCGTACCGGCGGCGGTACCGACGCACACCGACTGGTCGAGCAGCTCGCCGGCGCCGTAGGTCGGGCTGCGGCCGAAGCGCAGGCTGCCCAGGGAGTTGTCGATGCCGCTGATGTGGTCGTAGCCGACCTCGCCCACCAGGGTCAGGCGCTCGGCGCCCATCACCTGATCGAAGAACTGCGTGGCGGTGACCTGCATCTGGGTGAACGGCAGGCGCTTGTAGCCCTGGATCGCCGAGCCCGGCGCATTGACCGCCTGGCCGTCGACGAACACCGGGGACACGGCAGTGGGCACGCCGTTGACCAGGCCGAGCTGGTTCACCGCCGCGAGGTTGAGGTCGCCGGTGTTGATCTGCATCGGCATGTTCGGCCGGTAGCTGATCTCGCCGCCGAGCGCGACGCCGGCCAGGTTGGTCTGGAAGCTCAGGCCGTACAGACGGATATCTTCGGGGTAATCGACGAAGTAGCTGGCGCCACGCACGCGGCTGGCGGTGGTCAGCGCGTTGGAGGGCCCCGCGAAGGTGGTGCGGGTGAAGCTCAGGGAGGGGTTGCGACTATGATAGTTCATCATGTACGCACCCAGCTCGGTGTCGTTGAAGTCCGGAATGAACCAGCGCAGGGCCAGGCCGAACTGTCCCGAGTCGCCCGGCTCGTGGTCGTCGCCACGGGGGATGTAGGCGTTGGCGCGGCCCCCGGCCACATCCAGGATGCTGCCGCTGTTGGCCCGCGGGTCGCCCGGAGCGAAGTCGGGACCGGCGATCACCAGGCGGTCGTCGCACCCCTTGGCCACCGCGTCGACGGCAAAGAAGGTGCCGCAGTTCTCGGTGATCGTCTTGTCCCACTTGATCTGGTAGAAGCCCTCGGCGGTGACGTTCTCGCTGAGCCCCTGGGAGAGGTAGAACAGCTGGACCGGCACCAGCGCTTCCTTGACCTCGGCGCCGGGGCGGCGCAGCGCGGAGACGTCCACCGGGTTGATCGAGTTGATCGAGTTGGGAATGAAGGTGCTCTCGCCCCAGCTCACCACCTGTTTGCCGAAACGCACGTTGCCCGGCAGGTCGGCCACCTGGTAGTTGTGGTAGACGAAGGCATCGAGGAACTCGGCGCCCGAGGCCTTGGCCGACTGGTCGCGACCACGGTCATCGATATTGTAGTAGCGCAGGTCCTCGTCCTTGAGCTGGAAGTCGTACCAGTACTTGCCGCGCAGGAAGGCGCCGGAGTCACCGTACTTGAGCTCGAGGTCGTGGATGCCCTTGAAGATTTTCGAAAAGGTGTCGCCCTTGCTGAAGTTCAGCCGGCCGTTGTCGTTGGTCCGCGAGGCGGCCTTGCCCTTGGCGCCGACCACGTTGTAATTGGAGACGAAATCCGGATCGGGGTTGCGCAGGGCCCAACTGGTGCCCAGGGAAAGCGACGAGTCGAATTGCCCTTCGATCTCGCCAATGTTGAAGCTTACGGCTTGCGCCTGTGCAGTCCAGGCCAGCGCCACGGCGACAGCCAGGGCCTGCGGTCGGAAGCTTCCGCGCATTGTTATTGTTGGCATGCGGTACTCCAGTGATCCATGTGTTGGAGTGCGCATGCTGTCAGTCGCCGGTAGCGCGAAAAAGCGCCTGAACAGGTGATTTTTCGCATCACCCGAGAGGGTGGCGAAGTCCCTTTTTCTCGCGCTTGCGCCATTGTCGGCAGACCCTGCCCCGGTACCGGACGAAACGCGCGATACGGTGCGTAACACCCCTCCCCAACCGCCCCCCACTCTGTTGGCAAACCACCCGATCGGGTGATTTGCACTCCACCCCATGCCGCGTTCAATGACAACCAGTGTCCGGCCGTCTGCGGTCAGGGCCTGTCATCCACAACAACAAGCATCACGGAGAACCGTGTTATGACCCGCAACCGCAGCTGGCTGCCGCGGCTGGCTCTGGCCGTCGGCCTGCTGGCCGGAGCTGGCGCCCAGGCCGCCGACAAGCCGAACATCCTGGTGATCTTCGGCGACGACATCGGCCAGACCAACATCAGCGCCTACTCGCAAGGGGTGGTCGGCTACCGCACGCCGAACATCGATCGCATCGCCAAGGAAGGCATGCTGTTCACCGATTACTACGCGGAGAACAGCTGCACCGCCGGGCGCTCCACCTTCATCACCGGCCAGGCCTCGCTGCGCACCGGCCTGACCAAGGTCGGCATCCCCGGCTCGCCAGTGGGCCTGCAGGACCGCGACATCACCCTGGCCCAGGCCCTCAAGGGACAAGGCTACGCCACCGGCCAGTTCGGCAAGAACCACCTGGGCGACCGCGATGAGTTCCTGCCGACCAAGCACGGCTTCGACGAGTTCTTCGGCAACCTGTATCACCTCAACGCCGAAGAGGAACCCGAGCGCCCGTACTGGCCGAAGGACCCGAAGGATCCCTACGTCAAGCACTTCTCCCCGCGCGGGGTGATCCACTCCTATGCCGACGGCAAGATCGAGGACACCGGTGCGCTGACCAAGAAGCGCATGGAAACCATCGATGACGAGACCACCCAGGCCGCCATCAACTTCATCGACAAGCAGGCCAAGGCCGACAAGCCGTTCTTCGTCTGGATGAACACCACGCGCATGCACCTCTACACCCACGTGCGCGATTCGATGAAGGGCCAGAGCGGCATGCCCGGCAACGAGTACGCCGACGGCATGCTCGAGCACGACGGCGACGTCGGCAAGCTGCTCAAGACCCTCGACGACCTGAAGCTGTCCGACAACACCATCGTCATCTACACCACCGACAATGGCCCGAACCGCTTCACCTGGCCGGACGCCGCCACCTCGCCGTTCCGTAACGAGAAGAACTCCAACTACGAAGGTGCGTTCCGCGTACCGGCGATGATCCGCTGGCCGGGCCACATCAAGGCGGACCAGGTGTCCAATGATCTGGTCTCCGGCCTGGACTGGTTCCCGACCCTGCTCTCCGCCGCGGGTGTGCCTGACGCGAAGGAGAAGCTGCTCAAGGGCTGGGCGCCGACGGCGGGCGGGCCGACCTTCAAGGTCCACCTGGACGGCTACGACCAGCTCCCCTACCTTACCGGCAAGGCGAAGAAGAGCGCGCGCGACGAGTTCTACTACTTCAACGACGAGGGCCAACTGGTGGCCATGCGCTTCGGCAACTGGAAGGCGGTGTTCTGCGAACAGCGCAAGCCCGGCGGCTTCGAGGTGTGGAGCGAACCCTTCGTCTGCCTGCGCATTCCCAAGCTCTACCACCTGCGCATGGACCCGTACGAGACGGCCGACATCGTCTCCGACCAGTACAACGACTGGCTGGTGAAGAACGCCTACCTGATGGGCATCGCTACCATGAAGTCCACGCAGTTCCTGCAGACCTTCATCGAGTGGCCGCCGAGCCAGCGCCCGGCCAGCTTCACCATCGACCAGGTACAGCAGTCGGTGTACCAGAAGATCGCCGAGAAGATGAAACAGCAGGCCGCCGCACAGAAGCAGTGAGCCACCCGCCACGCCCCGGTCCCGGGGCGTGGCCTCCCCCGGTCAGGCGCTCGCGCCTTGCCGCACCGACTGCCAGTACGGCTCGCGCAGGTCGCGCTTGAGGATCTTGCCGGCGCCCGACAGCGGCAGACTCTCACGGAACTCGATGGACTTCGGGCACTTGTAGGCAGCCAGCGCCTCCCGGCAATGCCGGATGAGCCCCTCGGCATCCGTCTGCCGGCCCGGTTTGAGCGTCACCACGGCATACACGGCCTCGCCCCAGGCATCATGGGGAACCCCGATCACGGCACACAGCGCAACGGCGGGATGGCGAGCGAGCACGTTCTCCACCTCCGCGGAATAGATGTTCTCGCCGCCGCTGATGATCATGTCTTTGATGCGATCGACGACGAACAGGTGACCGCTGTCATCCATGTAGGCCGCATCTCCGGTGTACAACCAGCCGTCGCGTAGCGTCGCGGCCGTATCCTCCGGACGATTCCAGTACCCCTGCATGACCGACGGCCCCCTGGCGATGAGCTCGCCGACGGTATTGCGCGGCACCTCATGGCCCTGCTCGTCGACGATCCGCACCCACTGCCCCAGCGTGGGCCGGCCCACCGAGCGGCTGAGACCGCCGTCGGCCTTGTGGTTGCACGGTGGATTGGCGGAAATCTGCCCGCCATTCTCGGTCAGGCCGTAGAGATGGACGAAACCCGCCGAGGGCAGGCCGGCGACGGCCCTGTCCAGCAGAGCGGCGCTGATGGGTGATGCGCCATACAGCACGCGCTCGAGCGACGACAGGTCGAACTCGGCGAAGCGCGGGTGATCGAGCAGCGCCTGGAGCATGGTCGGCACCAGCAGTATTTCGTTGGCACGCTCGCGTTGCACGGTTTCCAGCACCTGGAGCGCGTCGAACAACGGCAGGTAGATGTTGCTCGCCCCCGTCAGGATCCGCGCATAGGCGGACGCCAGTCCGGCGATGTGGAACAGCGGCGCGACGGACAACCCTACCCGGCCCGCCACCGGCGGCAGGTCCGCAAGACGCATCAGCACGCCCGACAGCAGGTTGCCGTGGGAGAGCATCACGCCCTTGGGCCTGCCGGTGGTGCCGCCCGTATAGAGGATCACCGCCAGCGACTCGCCGCCGGCGCCGGCGTCAGCGATGGGTGCCGATTCGGCGATCAGCGCCTCGAAGCCGAGCATGCCGCTCGGCGTCGCGCCCTCGCCGGCGTAGACCAGCAGCGGCGGGTGGCGCAGGCTGGCAAGAACCTGGCTGAGCAATGGCAGGTGCTGGTCATCGACAATGAGCACGCGGGCGCCGCTGTCCTCCAGGGAGTAGGTGATCTCCCCGGCGCTCCAGCGAATGTTCACCGGGTTCACCACGCCGCCGGCCCACCAGCAGGCCAACAGGCCTTCCTGGTAACGGTCGGAGTTCAATGCCAGGATCGCGATCCGCCCACCCTCCTCCAGCCCATGATTGCGCAGGCCGGCAGCCAGGCGGGCGACCCGTTGCAGGGCCTGCCGGTAGGTACGCTCGCGACCGTGGCAGAGAGTGGCGGGATGCTCGGGATAGAGCTGCGCGGCGGTGTGCAGGGCTTGGGTGAGAAGCATGAATCGTCGACCTTGCTGATTGTTCTGGAGAATCGGCCAGGGGCCGGCGGTAATCGGCCTCTGGCGCGCTGGCGCGGAAAATGGAGACCTCAGGCGGCGTCGATGATCCACTCCGCCGCTCGCTCGGCGATCATGATGGTCGGCGCGTTGGTGTTGCCGCCGACCAGCGTGGGCATGATCGAGGCATCGACCACCCGTAGCGCCTCGATCCCACGGACACGCAGGCGGTCATCCACCACGGCCATTTCGTCGTTGCCCATCTTGCAAGTGCCGATCGGGTGGTAGACGGAGTCGGTGCGCTGGCGCAGCAACTCGATCAGTTGCTCATCGCTGTGCAGGTCCTTGCCGTAGATGGGCTTCAGCCCGTAATGGGCCAATGGGGCCTGCTCGATGATTTCCCGTGTCATGCGGTAGCCCTTCAGCAGGGTCTGCACGTCGTCCTCGTGGCCGAGGAAGTTCGGGTCGATGCGCGGCGGCGCGAACGGGTTGGCGGATTGCAGGCCCACGCTGCCGATGCTCTTGGGGCGAAGCACACAGACATGGCAGCTGAAACCGTGTCCCCAGTGCAGCTTGCGGCCGTGATCGTCGATCGTCCCGATGACCGCATGCAGCTGGATGTCCGGACGCGACAGGTCCGCCGAGGTCTTGAGGAAGCCGCCGCTTTCGGCGCAGTTGCTGGCGAAGGGGCCGTTCCGATGCCGCAGGTAATCGACGAAGGACTTGCCCATGCGCAGCGTGCCCCTGGCGGAAATGCCCAGCAGCGAGGTGTCGTGGCTCTTGTAGCAGAGCACGCTGTCCGGGTGGTCCTGGAGGTTCTGCCCGACCCCCGGCAGCTCATGCTGCATCGCGATGCCGTGGGGCTTGAGCTCGGAGGCCTTGCCGATGCCCGAGAGCATCAGCAACTGCGGACTGCCGAACGCGCCGGCGCAGAGCAGTACCTCCTTGCGCGCCGTGAGCTCCAGGCGCTCACCCTTGATCGACACCTGAACGCCGGACGCCCGCTTGCCCTGCAACAGGATGCGCTGCGCGTGGGCACCGGTGAGTACGCTCAGGTTGCCGCGCAGTTCGCGGATCGGCTTGAGGAAGGCGCTGGCAGTACTCCAGCGACGACCTTCGCGGATGGTTACGTCGTAGTGCCCGACGCCTTCCTGCTCGGCGCCATTGAAGTCCGCGTTGCGACGGTGCCCCGCCTGCTGCGCGGCGCTGAGGAAGGCATCCGTGGCGCGGTGCGGCTGCACACGGCCGACATACAGCTCGCCATCGCCGCCGTGGAAGTCGCATTCGCCCCGGTGATGCTGCTCGCTCTTGCGGAAGTATGGCAGCACGTCTGCGTAGGACCAGCCGCTGTTGCCCAGCGCGCTCCAGTCGTCGTAATCGCTCCGATGGCCACGGATGTAGATCATGCCGTTGATCGAGCTGCTTCCGCCGAGGGTCTTGCCACGCGGCTGATAGCCCAGCCGGCCGTTCAGGCCGGGCTGGGGAACGGTGTTGAACGCCCAGTTCACATGCCGCGTCGGCAGGATCGCGGCGACCCCCAGCGGTGTATGGATCAGCGGCGAGCGATCTTCCGGACCCGACTCCAGCAGGCAGACCCGTACCGAAGGATCGGCGCTCAGGCGGTTCGCCAGGACGCAGCCGGCCGAACCCGCACCCACAATGATGTAATCGAATTCCATATTGTTGTTCTCGGTTTGCGGAAGAGGCGCACCGGGAACAGGCCTCGGTGCATTGGACTGGAATTTTTCGCCGGCGAAGCGCAGATTAATTGATCTTTGACGACTCACTTTTGATCTTTGGCGACTGTGACAACTCTCATCCGTATCACCTCCTTCACCGGTTTCCCCGAGCTGGTGGGCCAACTGGGCGGCAACCCCGCTCAACTGCTGAGGCGCTTCCACATCGACCCGAGGCTGCTCGAGGACGATGAGGCCCGGGTACCGTTTCGCGCCCTGGTGGATGTCCTGGAGTACGCCGCAGGCGAGCTGAACTGCGCGGATTTCGGGCTGCGCCTGGCGGAGTACCAGGACCTGCATGTCCTTGGGCCGGTGGCCCTGATCGCACGCAACTCGGCCACCGTCGGCCAGGCGCTGGGGGAGGTCTCGCGGTTCATCGGCTACCACAGCCCCGGCATCGACGTTCAACTCGACCGCAACGACCCGGAGGCGCCGCGACTGGTGATCGATCTCCGCCTGCCGGGCCAGTTGCAGCAGCGGCAGATGCAGGAACTGGCGATGGGGGTGGCGCACAACACGATGAAGCTGCTTTGCGGCGCCCGGTTCAGTGCGAAATCCCTGTTGCTGGGCGGCCTCACGCCGCTCTCCGCGGCGCGTTACCGGCGCTACTTCAATACCGCGGTCTACACCGGGCAGGCCTGCAACGCGCTGGTACTGCGCAAGGAACACCTCAGCCAGCGGGTGGAGCAGCAGGACCCGCAACTGCACCGCGTGCTGCTCGATTACCTCAGCCCCTTCGATGCCCAGGCCCCGGCGGGCCTGGTGCATCAGGTCGAGAGTCTGATCCTGCGGATGTTGCCGACCCAGCGCTGCCGCCTGGCGCTGATCGCCGAGCAGTTGGGGTTGCACGAGCGGGTCCTGCAGCGGCGCCTGGCCGAACAGGGCTGCGGATTCGAGGCGCTGCTGGAAAAGGCCCGGCGCTCACGCGCCGAGAGCTATCTCGCCGAGCGCCACATGCCCATGTCTCAGGTCGCCGGCCTTCTGGGCTACAGCGAACAGAGCGTATTCAACCGGGCCTGCCGGCGCTGGTTCGGCATGACGCCGCTGGCCATGCGGCGCCGGCTTCTCGAGGTTACCGTTGTGCCGGACACGGGGCCGGGCGAGTCCGCGTGAACGCCCCGTCCGCCCCCGTCCACCGAGCCCGACGCCTCAACCCGCGGATGCCGGGCAACGCCCCTGCCCGGAGCGCGCGGCCTGGGCGACGGCGTCCGCCAGCTTGCGCAGGTTGGCCTGGTGCGCGCTCACCAGGCTCTCCACGCGGTTATCCGCCGGACTCTGCACGGTGGTGCGGCAGGTCAGGTCCTCCTGGACGCCGGGGCGTTTCAGGCGCCAGGTGGCGTCCAGCAGCGCATAGCGGCCGGGCACCGAGTCGAAGCGCTGTACCTCGACCCGCACCAGCGCAGGGGCGAGGCCACCGCTGGGGCTGCCAAGCTGGTCCTGCAGCGCGTTCTGGAACTCGTCCACCAGATTGGCACCCCACCATTCGGTTTCCAGGATGGCCAGGCCGCTGCCGCCCTGGCGCACGACGATCTGCGAGCGGTCCACCTGGGGCGGCAGGCTAACCCGCTCGACACGGATGTTGCTGCCCGTCCCCCGCTCCGGCTGCGACGGCACCAGGGTGTGGTAGTGGATCGGCGCGCTGCTGCATCCCCAGAACAACGGGAGCAGCCCGGCAATGAGCAGCGTCGGCAGCTTCGGCATCTGTATTCACTCCTTTGGCAATGCGCTATCAGGGCTGCAGGTTGTTCGCGTCCGAGGACTTCGGGCGGCCGCGAAGCAGCGATTCGGGGTGCCTGCCGAGGTAGTCGGAGAGGTCGCGCAGCGAGCGCGACATGCGATCCAGTTCGTTCAGCGTGTCGCTGAGCTTCTCGCGCTGCGGCGAATCTTCCGCCAGCGCCGAGTTGGCCGTCTGCAAGGTCTGCCTTACCTCGGCCAGGGTGCTGGTCACGCCCGGCAGCGTCTGGGTGTTGAACTGCTTCAGGCTGGCCTGCAGTTCGCGCAGGTTGCCGTCCAGGTTGTTGGCGATACGTTCCAGCGGCAGTTTGCTGATGCGTTCCACCACCTGCTGCAACTGCTCCTGCAGCTTGTCCAGGCTGCCGGGGACGGTGGGAATGGAGAATGGCTGGGCGCCGGCATCGAAGGCGACCGGTTTGGCGTCGGGGTAGAAGTCCAGGGAAACGTACATCTGCCCGGTGATCAGGTTGCCGCTGCGCGCCTGGGCCCGCAGGCCATGCTCGACGAACGCGCCGAGCAGCCTCCGGGTGCCGGCCTCGTCCTCCGGCGCGTGGTGGAAGATCTTGAGCATCTTCTGGTGCACGGGCCCCAGGCGTTCCGGGTAAACCACCGCATCGACCATGACCGGGAAGCTCTGCTTGGCCTGGTCGTAGTCCAGCTTCAACGAGGTGACCTTGCCGAACGGCACACCCATGAACTCCACCGGCGCGCCCACGGACAGGCCGCGCATGGCCTGGTCGAAACGCAGGCGCAGGTAGAGCGGCTTGCCGCTGGGCGGCGCCAGTGCCGTGTCGCGGTCGGCGAACAGCTCGAAGGCCTGCTGGTCCGGCGCCGGCTTGGCGTCGCCGGCATAGTCAGGGGTGCCGAAGGCCAGGCCGCCGACCAGGACCGAGGACAGCGATTCGGTGTTGACCTTCAGGCCGTTGGCATCCACCGCCACATCCACGCCGCTGGCGTTCCAGAAGCGCGAGTCCTGGGTGACGAAGGCGTCGTAGGGCGCCTCGACGAAGACGCCGATGTCCACGCCCTTGCCGTCCGCCTTCAAGGCATAGGACACCACCTGCCCCACCGGAATCTTCCGGTAGTAGATCGACGAGCCGATATCCAGCGAGCCCAGGTCGCCAGCCGTCAGCATGAAGCGCTTGCCCTTCTCGCCATAGGTGATCGGCGGCGGCGACTCCAGGCCGGTGAAACTCTTCTCGGGGATGTTCGAATCGCCGGAGTCGGCGCCGATGAAGCTGCCCGACAGCAGTGTGTCCACGCCGGAAACACCTCCGGCGCCGATGCGCGGGCGCACCACCCAGAACCGCGCGCTGCGGCTGGCGAAGGACTCGGCCTCCTTGGACAACTGCACCTTGGCGATCACGCTCTTGCGGTCGGGCGCCAGTTCCACCGAACTCACCTCGCCGATCACCACGCTGCGGTACTTCACCTGGGTCTTGTGCGCCACCAGGCCCTCGCCCGTGCGGAAGGAAATCGAGATCGTCGGCCCCTCCTGCATCCAGTTGCGGACCACCAGGGAAGCGCCGATCAGCAGCGCGACGATCGGCACTATCCAGACCAGCGATACGTTCCAGCGCCGGGTCTGCACGTCCCCGTGTCCTGGCTGCGCCTGCTTATCGGTGTCCTGCACCATCGACTCGGTCTCCCTTCTGCGGATCGCTGTCCCAGATCAGACGTGGATCGAAACTCATGGCCGAGAGCATGGTGAGCACCACCACCAGGCCGAAGAACAGGATGCCGGGACGCGGCTCGATGGTACCCAGCCCGTGCATCTGCACCAGGGCGGCGACCAGCGCCACGACCATCACGTCGAGCATCGACCAGTAGCCGATCAGTTCCACGAAGCGAAACAGCTGCGAGCGCTGCCGGCGCGCCCAGGTGCTGTGGCGCTGGGCCGTGAACAGCAGCAGGCCCAGGGAGAAGAATTTGATCGCCGGCACACCGATGCTGGCGATGAAGATGATCAGTGCGATGTCCCAGGCGCCCGCTTCCCAGAACTCCAGCACGCCGCCACCGATGGTGCTGTCGACGCCCTGGCCAAGCATTTCCGTGCGCATCACCGGCAGCAGGTTCGCCGGCACATAGAACACCAGGGCGGCGATCAGGTAGGCCCAGCCGCGATGGATGGCATCGGCCTTGCGCGCATGCAACGGCGCGCCGCAGCGCTCGCACTGGTGCGCGCCAAGACCCAGGTCGCAGGCATGGCCGCAGCCGTGACACAGGCAGAGGTTCAGTTCCGGGGCCAGTGGTGGCGAGCTCACACCTGCCCCCAGAGGTCGCGGATGTCGCGTCCGGCCACATAGATCAGCAGCATGCTCAAGGCGGCCAGGGCCACCAGGCCGATGCCCGGAATCACTTCCAGCAGCCCGGCCAGCTTGATCACCGCCACCAGGGCGCCGAGCAGGCAAACCTCCAGCATGCTCCAGGGGCGGACCCCTTCCAGGGCGCGCATGCACAGAGCGAAGCCCGGCGCGCGCTGCCCTCCCAGGGCGAACCCCAGCACCCAGATGAGCAGCGCCACCTGAAGCATGGGCGCGAGGATGATGGCCAGGGCCACCACCAGGGCGATGAAGGTGATGCTGCCGGTACTGAGGATCATCACCGAGTCCCAGAGGGTCGCCGAATTGCTCAGCCCCTGCATGTTGATGGTCATCACCGGGTAAAGGTTGGCGAAGGCCAGCAGCACCGCGCCGGTCAGGCTCAGGGCTAGGCGCTGCTGGATGGTCAGCGCGATATGCCGCTGCAGCACGCCGCCGCAACGCACACAAAGCGCGCGCTGGTGACGCTGCAACGAAGCGCGCTGGTAAACGGCGTCGCAGTATTCGCAGATGATCAGGTCATGGGCCTGGGGCATGCGGGCTTCCGAGCGGTGATTTCAACGTTCGACGCGAGTGTCAGCCCTCCGGCGAGGCGGATACGGGAATGCTCGAACGACTACGCAGCGCAAGCCTAGTCGAAGATTCCGGGCTTGCCGGTTTTATCGTTTTCATTTCGCGACAGTGCGCCGCCGGACGCTGGGCACAGCCATCAGCTTCACCGTGTGCTACGCGATTTCCAATGTGCCGCTGGCGGTCTGCGGGCCGATCATCATCGCGTTGACGGCGGCCTGAGCGATCGCTGTCGTTAAATGAGCACTTCCTCCCTCCGCTCACTTGAACGGCAGGTGCGCTCGTCTAGCCTGCTAGTAGCGAAATAGACGGCATGGACGGGCCGTGCGCCGTCGATCCATACCGGGCAGCCAAGGCAGAAGGAGCAACACACGATGACCAGTCGAAAATTCCTCGAGATCAGCGGCGCCCGCGAATACCTGGATGTCCTGATCCGGGCGGGCCTGATCGCCGGCCTGGTGATCTTCTGCTACGAGATCTTTCGCCCCTTCCTCGGCGTCATGCTCTGGGCGGTGATACTGGCCGTCACCCTGTACCCGCTCAATTCACGCATCGCCAACGGCATCGGTATCTCCCCCGGCAAGGCGGCCATCCTGCTGGTGCTGCTGGCTCTGGTCTGCCTGATCGCGCCGCTGGCGTTCCTCGGCGAATCCATCGCCAGCTCGGTGCAGGCGGCCCTGCACTCGGCCCAGGACTGGAAGCTGGAAATCCCGCCGCCCACCCCGGCGGTACAGGAGTGGCCGGTGATCGGCGAACCGCTCTTCCGCATCTGGAACCACGCCTCCGGGGACCTGAGCTGGGCCCTGCAGCAGGTAGCGCCGCACCTGAAGGACCTCAGCAAGACGCTGCTGGTGAAACTGGCCGGGGTCGGCACTGGCGTGCTGGTCTTCGTCGTCGCCCTGATCATCGCCGGCGTGATCATGGCCAACGGCCAACGCGGCGCACACCGCGCCACGGTCATCGCCCAGCGTATCTTCAGCCCGGAACGGGGGCAGGAACTGGCCACGCTGTGCGCCGCCACCATTCGCGCGGTGGCCCAGGGCGTGGTGGGCATCGCCTTCATCCAGATGCTGCTGATCGGCGTGGCGCTGGTGCTGATGGGCGTACCGGGCGCGGGCCTGATCGCCCTGCTGGTGCTGCTGCTGGGCATCATGCAGCTCCCGGTACTGCTGATCACCCTGCCGGTGGTGCTGTACGTCTTCAGCCAGGACGGCGTGGGTGCCACCACCATCCTGTTCGCCATCTGGACCATCGCCGCCGGGCTCTCGGACAACGTGCTCAAGCCGCTGATGCTGGGGCGCGGCGTCGCCGTGCCCATGCCGGTGGTCCTGATCGGCGCCCTGGGCGGGATGATCAGCAACGGCATCATCGGCCTGTTCATCGGTCCCGTGGTGCTGGCCGTGGGCTATGAGCTGTTCAATTCGTGGGTGGATCAGCTCGCCTCGCAACAGGCGGCGGCCGTGGAGGTCGATGACGGGCAAGCCGAGCGCAGCGACAGCTCCCGCTGATCCGTCGAGCAGCAGAGCGAGGCGCCGGTATCCCCGGCGCCTCGTCGTATCAGGGCCCTCCCAGGAACCAGCGGTAGTACGGGTTATCGCCCTCCTCCCGGGCGATCTGCCGTACATCCCGCGCCCAGGCGTCGCGCTCGCCACGGTAGGCGTGCAGGCTCAGGCCGTAGAAGCGGCGCAGGCTTTGCCACTGGTCGTCCACCGCACCCCGGAACGAGGGTTCGGCCGCTTCCAGCGGCGGCGCCGAGCGCAACGCCAGCAGGGTCGGCAACACCCGGGTGATTTCCCGGGAGCGTACCCAGGGTGCGTATTCGATGCGCGGCTGGTCGTCGGTCACCGCCGGGGCATCGCCTGCGTAGCGCTGCAGGCCATCGCGGTCGGTGATCCAGGTGGCGAGCAGCGCTTGCGGCGAATCGACCCCCACTTCGCGCAGGGCCGCGGCGACTTCCGGTTGCTCGAAGCGCTGGCGGATACGCGGGACATCCAACTGCTGGGGCTGCAACGAGCCGACCATCAGCATCTCGTGGAACTCGGTGGTCCACAGCGAGGCGTAGGGGAATACGTCGATGAAGCTGCGCACCAGCGAGCGGCTGTCTTCGTCGTTCTGCGTCGGCAGCGGCAGCCATTGGGCGACGACGCCGTTTTCCTGCAGGCGCCGGGCGGCCAGGCGGTAGAAGTCCCGCGAGTACAGGTTGACCACCCCGGCGGCCGACGGTGGTGGCGGCTCCAGGGTGATCATGTCGTAGCGCTCGTCGCTGCGCAGCAGTTCGCGGCGCCCGTCGCGCAGGCGGATTTCCAGGCGCGGATCGCTGATGGCGCCGAACGTACCCTGGAAATGGGGCGCGGCGGCCAGCACTTCGGGCAGCAGTTCGGCCACCACCGGATGCCGCAGGTCGCGGTAGCGCAGCATCGCGCCGGCGGTGATGCCGGTGCCGAAGCCGATGACCAGCGAGGAACGCGGCTCGCCACGATGGATCAGCAGCGGCAACAGCGCCTGCAGGCGCATGTAGCGCAGTGAAGGCATGGCATCGCCGGTATTGGAAACGCCCTGGATGTACAGACGGTTGAAGCGTCGATCGCCCTTGCCCTGCTCCACCACGGCGACGGTGCCGCCGCGCCCTTCCTGGTAGAAGGTGATCTGGCCGTGGCGTGCCGCCGGCATCAGCTCGGCGAGATGGCGCGGCGAGGTCAGCACGCTGGTCGCCAGGGTCGCGAGGGCGATCGCCACGACGGCGAGGCGCCCGCCCTTCCCTACGCCCACCCCGCGCCAGACCGCCAGCAGGCCGATGGCCGCGGCCAGGATGGCGAGTACCGCCAGGGTGCGCACCAGGCCCAGCGTCGGCACCAGCACGAAACCGGTCAGGATGACGCCGAGGATGCCGCCCAGGGTGTTCAACGCCACCACCAGACCGACATCGCGGCCAACGTGACCGCTGTCCACCGACAGGCGCAGCGCCAGGGGGAACGCCGCGCCGAGCAAGGTGGTCGGCAGGAACACCACGCACAGCGCGGCCACCGCGAAGCGCGCGGACATCCCCGCCAGCTCGCTGCCACCCAGGCTCAGCACCCAGTATTCAGCGCGACCCTGCGCCGCCACCAGCCACTGGCCGAGCCCGGCGATCTGCAGGATGGCCAGCAGGCCGGCGGCGGCGATCAGCATCGCGAACACGCCCCAGGGATCGCGGATCCGATCGGCTCGCCGCGCGTAGAGCGCACTGCCCAGCACCAGGCCGAGCAGGTAGGTGGCCAGCACCACCGCAAAGGCGAAGGCGCGGGTGCTCATGAACTGTACGATGGACTGCGTCCACACCACCTCGTAGCCCAGCGCCACGCCCCCGGCGAGGCAGTACAGCGCAATCGCCAGGCGCGCCGCCGGGCTGCGTTTCCCGCTGGCGGCGACAGCCTGGGCAGCCGGTTCGACGGCGCCAC
Source organism: Pseudomonas sp. MT3 (assembly GCF_054720805.1). NCBI lineage: Bacteria > Pseudomonadati > Pseudomonadota > Gammaproteobacteria > Pseudomonadales > Pseudomonadaceae > Pseudomonas > Pseudomonas sp. MT3. The sequence goes on along the minus strand of NZ_JBTVPY010000004.1, from coordinate 268,213 downwards.
GCTGGGCGATCAGCGCGCCCACGGCGGCCAGCAGATTGAGCGCGGCAGCGGCATAGGCGCTGCCCATCACGCCCAGGGTTGGCAGCAACAGGAAGGCCGCCAGCAGGGTTCCGGCGATGGCGCCGGTGGTGTTGGCGGCATACAGTCCGCCGCCGGCGCGGCCCATGTGTTCGGTATCGGGTTGCACGGCGCGGATCAGCACCGGCAGTGTGCCGCCCATGAAGAACGCAGGTCCGCCGACCAGCAGGAACGGCAGCAGCCAGGCCAGCAGGCCGACACGCTCCTCCAGGCGGGCGAAGGGCTCCGCGGCGGCGGACAGTGCCAGCGTGGCGGCGACACCGAGGACGGCGACCAGTAGCTCGAGGGCCGCATACAGGAGGATCGGACGCCGCAGGCGGTCGGCCCAGCGCCCGAAGGCCAGCCCACCCAGGGCCAGCCCGGCGAAAAAGGCACTGATCGCCGTGGTCACGGCGAAGACTTCGACGCCGACCACAAGCGACAGTTGCTTGACCCACAGCACCTGGTAGACCAGCGCCGCGCCCCCCGAGACGAACAGCAACAGCGCGGGAATCAGCAGTCGCGACTGTTTACCCGGACGGGTGGTTCGTTCTGCGCTGCGGGAGGAACTCATACGGGAGGAACCGGCGGCTGAGGACATCGACTACGCCTTGTCAGACAGAGGAAAGCCCGCGGCGGATGAACCGTCGCGGGCTGGGGGGGACGTCCGCGAAGGAGGTCCGGGTGGCACCTTACGTTACTTGGCGCCCTGTTGCTTCATCTTCGCTTCGATCTGCTTGTCCACGTTCTCGCGGATCTGGTCGATGCTGAAGCTGGCCGGTTTCTGGCTCGGCGGGTAGTCAACGAAGGTCTGCAGGAAGCCCGCTGCCTTGCGAGTGCCCTGGAAGAGCAGGTAATCGTTCTTGGTCAGCCAGTCGTAGTACTGGTCGGAAACCACGTCCGCCCGCTCGTACGGGTCCATGCGCAGGTTGAACAGCTTGGGTACCCGCAGGCAGGTGAAGGGTTCGCTCCAGACCTTCAGGCCACCCGGCGCGCGCTGTTCGCACCAGACGATCTTCCAGTCGTTGAAGCGCATGCCCACCAGTTCGCCATCGTCGTTGAAGTAGTAGAACTCCTTGCGCGCACTCTTGTCGCTCTTGCCAGTCAGGTAATCCAACTGGTTGAAGCCGTCCAGGTGCACCTTGAAGTTCTTGCCACCGACGTCGGTGCCCTTGAGCAGACGGTCCTTGATGTCGGTGTCGCCCACGGCGGCCAGCAGGGTCGGGAACCAGTCCAGTCCGGAGAACATCTGGGTGGAGACGCGGCCCGGCTTGATGTGGTTCGGCCAGCGGATCATCGCCGGCACCCGGTAGGCGCCTTCCCAGTTGGAGTTCTTCTCGTTGCGGAACGGCGTGGTCGCCGCATCCGGCCAGGACCACTGGTTCGGGCCGTTGTCGGTGGTGTAGATGACGATGGTGTTGTCGGCGATCTTCAGGTCATCCACCGCCTTGAGCAGCTTGCCGACGTCGCCGTCGTGCTCGAGCATGCCGTCGGCGTACTCGTTGCCGGGCATGCCGCTCTGGCCCTGCATCGAGTCACGCACGTGGGTGAAGGCGTGCATGCGGGTGGTGTTCATCCAGACGAAGAACGGCTTGTCGGCCTTCACCTGCTTGTCCATGAAGTTGATGGCGGCCTGGGTGGTGTCGTCATCGATGGTTTCCATCCGCTTCTTGTTCAGCGGACCGGTGTCCTCGATCTTGCCGTCGGCGAAGGAGTGGATCACGCCGCGCGGCGAAGCGGCCTTGACGAACTCGGGGTCGTCCTTCGGCCAGTACGGACGCTCGGGCTCCTCTTCGGCGTTGAGGTGGTACAGGTTGCCGAAGAACTCATCGAAGCCGTGGTTGGTCGGCAGGTACTCGTCGCGGTCGCCCAGATGGTTCTTGCCGAACTGGCCGGTGGCATAACCGTGGGCCTTGAGGGCCTGGGCAATGGTCACGTCGCGTGCCTGCAGGCCGACCGGTACGCCCGGCATGCCGACCTTGGACAGCCCGGTACGCAGCGCCGCCTGGCCGGTGATGAAGGTCGAGCGGCCGGCGGTGCAGCTGTTCTCCGCGTAGTAGTCGGTGAACATCATGCCTTCCTTGGCGATGCGATCGATGTTCGGCGTTTCATAGCCCACCACGCCGAACGAGTAGGCGCTGATGTTGGTCTGGCCGATGTCGTCGCCGAAGATCACCAGGATGTTCGGCTTGTCCGCAGCCTGGGCGACGGAGCACCCTACTATCGCCGTCGCCGCCAGGGCGAACCGCGATAACAATCTTCCCGTGCGATTCATTGTTGTCTCTCCATTTTCAGTCACTGTGTCATGCCCACGACTGCGCGCGAGAGATGCCGAATGCGCGGCTGGAATCCCCCGGACTGCTGCGGTTTTCTGCTACTCGCCCTGATTACTGGTCGAACGGATAGATGCGCTTCCATTCCGTGGCCATGTCCACGACCACCCAGCCCTTGCTCTTCGCCGTATCGAGCGCCTTGTCCAGCCGACCGACCTTGCTCTCCCGGTCATAGGCCCATTCGCGCTTGCCATCGGTGTGGTGGACCAGCGCGGCCAGGCGCTTGCCCTGGCCCGCGGCGGTCCACTGCAGCATCTGCAGGTCGCCGTCGGAGTTGCCGAAGGCCAGGATCGGCCGGCGGCCGATGATGCTGTCGATGCTTTCCGGCTTGCCCGGGCCGTCATCGCTGTGGGCCAGCTTGGGCAGGCGCTGGATCGACAGTTGCCCGTCGCGATCCTCGAAGCGGCTGCCCAGGGTGGTGCCGATCACCTGTTCCGGCGGAATGCCGTAGACCTCCTGGGCGAAGGCACGCATGAACGCCACTTCGCCGCCGGAGACGATGTAGGTCTTGAAGCCGTTGGCCCGCAGGTAGTCGAGCAGCTCCAGCATCGGCTGGAACACCATCTCGGTGTAGGGCTTCTGGCTGCGGGGGTGTTTCGCGCTGGCCAGCCAGCGGCGGGCATTGCCGATGAAGTCGTCGGTGCTCATGCCCGAATGGGTGGCGGCGACGATTTCCAGGATCCCCTTCATGCCGCTTTCGGCGAGAGTCTTGCGGTCGTTCTCCAGCACCGCCTTGAATGGCTGCTGGGTCTTCCACTCCGGATGCTGCGGCGCCTGGCGCTTCACTTCCTCCAGGGCGAACAGCACCTGGAAGTACATCGGCTGCTCGCTCCACAGCGTGCCGTCGTTATCGAACACCGCGATGCGTTCGGCCGGAGGGACGAAGTCCGGACCGCCTTCGCGGGTCACGGCCTCGACGAAGCCCTCGATGGCCTGGCGCGACGGGCCGTCGTTCCACGACGGCAACGGAGCGGCGGCCTGGCTCAGCAGCGGCAGGGCCAGCAACAGGGTGAACAGCCAGCGTGAAGCAACGTGTCGGTGCATGTGACGTCCTAGATGGGAAACGGCGCGGTTCAATGATTCAGGGGTTCAGCGGCTTCAGACCGTCCTTTCTGGAAGAGTCCTCGGCTCGCTCGAGGGTAGTCCGGTGCAGCGCCGGCAGCGCGTCGATCAGTTCGGTCGTTGCGCCCACGTTGCGCTCACGCCCGTAGCGAGCCCTCAGGAACCCTAGCAAAGCATTGCGTGGGGCGTCGGGAAACTCACTCGCGTGCCTACTCATTTCGCGACAACCACTCATCCGACGAATCCACAGATAGAGCGCGCCAAGCTCGGCTGGCGTGCTTTCGAGCTGGCTGCGGACCTGCCGCCAGGCGTATTCCGGAGACTCCAGCCAGGCCTGGCGACGTGCCTGGCGCCAGCGCTTCCAGGTGCCGAGCAGCGCGGCGCCCTGGCTGCGCCAGGCATAGCCCAGCACGCCCACGAGCAGCAGCGCGCCCAGCAGGAGCAGCCAATGACCAGCGATGCGGACCTGTGTCTTGCGGCCCAGCTCGCGCAGATCCTCGGTGATCGAGAATGGCGCCTGGTAGCCGGCGGCAGCGCTCGCCTCAATCTCCAGCGCCGGCACGGAGGCCGTGCGGGCCTCGCCGGTCGTAGCGTCCCACCAGTGCAGTTCGATGGCTGGCAGCCGGTATTCGCCGGCCTCGGCGATCACATAGGTCACCCCATCGTCACGCACGCCGCCGTCGCTCCCACCACGACCGTCGCTCAGGGGACCGACGCTGGGTGACTGCAGGTAACGCTTCAAACCACTGATCTCGGCGAAGCCGGGCGGTGGAATCAGCATCGCCTGGGCCCCTTCGGCCTCGATGTGCAGGCGGCGCTCCACGCTGTCGCCCACCCGCAGCGGCTCGTGGGAGCGCTTGAGTGTCTGGGTGACGCTGACCTGCCGCGCCACCAGGCGCTGCTCGCCCCCCTCGCCCCCCTCGGCCCCCACTGGCCGCCGCGCGACGAAGCGTTGCGGCTGGCTGTGCACGGTGACCGGGCCGCTGCCCTGGCCGGGCGAAACCTGGATCGCCAGCGCCGGAATCTCGAAGGACCGGGCCTGCTGCGGGGTGATCTGGTAGGTGAAGCGCAGGCCGAAGAACGGCGTGCCTTCGATCTGCTCGTTCAGGTGGACGGCCTCTCCGCCGGGTTCGGAAACCACCGCGCCGTCCAGGTTCAGCTTGGGCAGGCGGGGCGCGTCGCTGAACCAGGTGTCCACCAGGAGATCGACCTGCAGGCTGAGGGTCCCGCCCACCAGGACCGAATCCGCCGGCAGCAACTGGCTGCGGACCTTGACCTGGGGCTCGGCGGCCAGCGCCCAGAGTGGCATGAAAAGCATCAACAGGACGCTGAAGATTCTCACGGCGCGCGCTCCCTGGAGGCATCCTGCAACTGGAATTTGCGCCTGAGGAACTGCGCCGGCGAGGTGGTCAGGTTGTTCAGCCACATCTGGTCCGAACTGGCCTGCTGACTCTTCTGCTGCACCGTCTTGCCCTTGCCGGCGTCGTTGTCGTACTCGATCTTGTCGGCCTTCTCGTCCGGTGGACCGGCCTCCTGCTGGTCATCCCGGTCCTTCTGCAGCGCCAGGGCCAGGGCCAGGTTGGCCTGGGCTTCCGGGAAGTCCGGTTGGACGCGCAACGCCTGGCGGTAGGCGGTGATGGCCTGTTCGAACTTCGACAGGCGCACGTAGGTATTGCCCAGGTAGAAATACCCCGGTGCGCTGTCCAGCCGGGCGAAATTGGCCAGCGCGACGTCGAACTCGGCGGCGCGGTAGGCCGCCAGCCCCTTCCAGTAGGTGTCCTCGAAATGCCCGGCCGCTTGCGGGTAGTGGCCGTGCTCGAACGCCCAGCGCCCCTGCTGGTCCGGGGTGAAAAAGGCATCTGCCAGGACACCGGCGTGGGCCGGCTGCGGCGGGAAGCCCAGGCTCAGCGCCAGCAGCACGCCGCTCAGCCAGTGCACTCGCCAGCCGCGGCGGACACTGAGCAGCGCCAGCAGCAACAGCGGCCAGCACAGCCAGTAGCCGGCGTCCTTCCAGTGCAGGGTCTGGTCGTCGCCGCGTACCGCCTGGAAGTGCTGCTGCGCGTGCAGTTCGATCCAGTCCAGGTCGTCGTCGTTCAGGGTCAGGCTGCCCAGCGGGGCGTCCGCCGCATCGGCCAGCCGCTTGAGCCCCTCCGAATCGAAGCGGCCGAGCTCTGGCCGGCCCTGTTCATCGAGCCGCGATTGGCCGTCGCGCCCTGGCAGCAGGCCGCTATCCCGGCTGCCCACGGCCAGTACCAGCACCTGCAGGTCGCTGCCCCGCAACTGCTGGCCGATGGCGTCGAACTGGCTGGCATCCGCGCCATCGGTGACCAGCACCAGCGTGCCCGGTGCCTGTTCGGCGGCCAGCAGGCGCTTGGCCAGGCGAATGGCGCCCAGCGCGTCCTTGCCGCTGCGCTCGATGAGCCGGGTCGACAGGGCTTGCAGGAAGCTGTCGAGCAGCGCCGGATCGTCGGTGGGCGGCAGCACCAGGTGGGCGCTGCCGGCGTAGGCGATCAGCCCGACGCGGCTGCCGGCGCGGCGTTGGATAAGGTCGCGCAACGTGTGCTGGGCGGCCGCCAGGCGCGACGGCGGCACGTCGTCGGCGTCCATCGAGGCGGACAGATCCAGCGCGAGGATCAGCGGCGCGCGGTTGTCGAGGAAATCCGGGCGGTCCTGCTCCCAGGTGGGGCCGGCGGCGGCCACGCCGCCCAGCGCCAGCACCGCGCCGAGCAGATGCGCCGGGCGCAGCCGCTGGTTGTCGCGCGGGGTGATGACCAGATGCTGTAGCAGGTGCGGAGCGATGACGCCGCTGAGGCGGCGCGTCAGGTCATGGCGACGCTCCCACAACAGGGGCAGGAGCACGCCGGGAATCAGCATCAGCAGCCACAGCGGGCGCAGGAAGTGGAAGGCGCCCAGGTCGATGTCCATCTCAGCCCTCCTCCGCCAGGTTTCGCCGCCGACGCGGCGTGCCCAGGCGCGAGGCCAGGGCCGCCATGCCGTGGGCCACCAGCAGGGCGAGCAGTGCTGCGCCCAGCGGCAGCCAGAACAGATCGCGCTTGGGCTGGTGGCTAAGGGTTTTCACCCGGTGTGGCGTGATCTGGTCCAGGGTGGTGTAGACCGCTTGCAGCGCATCGCGGTCGTCGGCGCGGAAGAAGCGCCCACCGGTGGCGGAGGCGATGTCCTGCAGGGTCTTCAGGTCCACCTTGGCGTCACCGCTCGCCTCGGGATCGCCGATGCCGATGGTGTGCACCACGATACCCCGATCGCGGGCGATGCTCGCCGCGTGCTCAGGGGTGATGGCGCTACCGGTGTCGTTGCCGTCGGTGAGCAGCACCAGCACCTTCTCCTGCTCCCGGGCCTTGTCCAGCAGCTTCACGGTCAGGCCGATGGCGTCGCCCAGGGCGGTGTTCGGCCCGGCCATGCCGATGCCGACTTCGTCGAGCAGGATGCCGAGGCTGGCGTGGTCCAGGGTCAGCGGCGCCTGCGGATAGGCCCCGGTGCCGAAGACGATCAGGCCGATGCGATCATCCTTGCGCTTGGCGATGAAGTCGCGCACCACGCGTTTCACGGCGGTCAGGCGGTCGACCCTGGTACCATCCGGGGCGCTGTAGTCGGTGGTCTGCATGGACTGCGAAATATCGATGGCGAGCATCAGATCGCGGATCGGCTGCTCCCGCTCGATGGGTTTCTCCACCAGCACCGGCCGCGCGCAGGCGGCCAGGATGAGCGCCCACACCAGCAGGTTCAGCGGCAGTTGCCAGCGTCCGCCGGCAGCGCTGGCGCTGCCTGGCAACTGTCCGGTGGCCTGGCTCATGGCCGCGAAGAAGGGAACGCGCAGCGCGCTGCGCGCCTCGACATAGCGTCCCAGGTAGCGGTAGGCCAGCCAGGGGAATGGCAGCAACAGGAGCAGCCAGGGATAGTCAAACTGCCACACGATGAGCCTCGATCCATTGCCGGCTCGCGTTGAGCAGGACGTTCACGTCATGGGCCTCCAGTGCCTCGATACGGGCTGCCGGGGCGTAGGCCAGGAATGCCAGGCGCTGGGCGAAATCCGCCGGCAGCGGCGCCGTGCCGTGACGTTGGAGGAAGGCCTGCCACGCTGCCCCGTCCAGGCTCGCCGCCACCTCCCCCGCCGGCATCGACAGGGCCACGCGCTTGAGCAACTGCGGCAGTTCACGCAGGGCGGCCAGGCGGCGTTGCGGGTCGTCCAGCGCCAGCACCAGTTGGTCGAGCCGGGCCAGCGCCTCGCGCCGGTAGCGATCGCGGCGCCAGCGCAGGTAGCGCCAGACGCCCCAGGCCAGCAGCATGGCCAACAGGATGAGCGCCAACACCAGCCAGGCCCAGGTCTGCGGCCAGTAGCTGGTCACCGGCGCCGGCAGGGCCAACTCGCGCAACTGGTCGATGCTGGGAACGGCGGCCGCACTCATCGCGGCACCACCGCCAGCCGGCCCAATTCGGCACGCAGCTGGTCGAGGCTGTCGCCTCCGGAGCTGAACATCATCAGCGGTACCTGGCTGCGGCGCAGCAAGGTGGCCACGTCCTTCAGGCGACCGGAGAGAAACTCCCCCAGGGGCCGATGCACCTGGCGCCGCTCCATTTCCAGCTCGACCTGCAGCTCGCCCTGGGTCACCGTCACCCGGCCCCTGTCGGGCAGCTTGAGCGCGATGGGGTCGAATACCTGCAGGGCCAGCACATCGTTGTGGGCACTGAGCTGGCGCAGCAACTGCAAGGTCTGCGCGGAGACGCCGGCGAAGTCGCTGACGATCACGATCAGGTGGTCGTGTCCGGCGATGCCCAGGCACTCCCTCAGCACGCGGTCCAGTTGGCCGGGCGCTTCGTCTTCGCTGCGCGTGGCGTGCAAGGCGTGGTTGTGGTGGACGATGGCCGAGCACAGCGCCTCCACCCGCGCCCGGCTGCGCAACGGCCGCACGTACTCGATGTGATGGTCACCGAACACGATGCCGCCCACCCGGTCGCCGGCATGGAAGGCCATCCAGGCGCCGATGGCGCCCAGTTCGGCGGCGGTCACCGATTTGAAGTTGCGCTGCGAACCGAAGTACATGCTCATGCGCTGGTCGACCAGCAACAGGGTCGGCCGGTCGCGTTCTTCGGTGTAGCTGCGCACGAAGGGTTTGCCGTAGCGCAGGGAGGCCCGCCAGTCCAGGTGGCGCAGGTCGTCGCCGGGGTTGTACTGGCGCAGCTCGTCGAAGCTCAGGCCACGACCGCGCAGGCGCGCGGCATGGTTGCCGGAAAGCACGCTGGAAAGCGGCTGCCGCGAGAGGAAGCTCAGGCCGCGCACGCGATGCTCCAGCAGCATCAACTGCGGCAACGAGGCGTAGACGAAGCCGTCGGCGATGGGGCGTTGCTCCTGCATGGCCCCTCCTCTACGCCGGAACCGCCACTTTATCGAGCAGGCGGTCGAGCACCTGATCGGCGCCCACGCCGTCGGCCACCGCGTCATAGGAAAGCAGCAACCGGTGGCGCAGCACCGGATGGAGCACCGCGCGGACGTCGTCGGGGGAGACGTAGTCGTTCCCGTCGAGCCAGGCATGGGCGCGTGCCACGCGGTCGAGGCTGATGCCGCCGCGCGGGCTGGCGCCGACCCGGATCCAGCGCGCCAGGTCCGCATCGTAGTCGGCGGGCTGGCGCGTGGCGTGGATCAGGTCCATCAGGTAGCGGTCCAGCGGCTCGGAGACGTGCACGCGCCCCACCTCGCGGCGCGCGGCGAAGATCACCTCCTGGGGCAGCAGCTCGGGACGCTCCTGCGCCTCGCCCGTCTGCTGGCGCTGCTCTTCCTCGCGCACCAGGCGCAGGACCTGGGTTTCGTCCTCCACCTTCGGGTAGTCGATGAGCAGTTTCATCAGGAAGCGGTCCATCTGCGCCTCGGGCAACGGGTAGGTGCCTTCCTGCTCGATGGGGTTCTGCGTGGCCAGCACCATGAACAGCCCCGGCATGGCGTGGGTCTGCCCGGCCACGGTGATCTGCCGTTCCTCCATCGCCTCCAGCAGCGCGGCCTGGACCTTGGCCGGCGCGCGGTTGATCTCGTCGGCGAGGATGACGTTGCCGAACAGCGGGCCCGCCTGGAACTTGAGCTGGTTGCCGGATTCGGTCTGCTGGAGGATTTCCCCGCCGGTGATGTCGGAGGGCAGCAGGTCCGGTGTGAACTGGATGCGGCTCATGTGCGCATCCAGGTGAGTGGCAAGCGCCTTGACCGTTCGGGTTTTCGCCAGGCCCGGAAGGCTTTCCAGCAGGACGTGACCGTTGGCCAGCAGGCCCAGCAGGATATGGCGGATACCTTGCTGCTGGCCCAGCACCTGCGATCCGATGCTGGATTCCAGCTTGGCGATCTGCTCACGAGTGTCCACCGCGTTCTTCCTTGTTCGATTATTTTTATCGAGTCGATTCCGCGCGTGCCGGAATCCTGATCGGCACACTCTGCCACGCACTGTGCCGCAGAACGAAGCTTTTCTACTGTAATCCCGATCAGATCACGCCACCCGTACCGCGAGGAATCGAATTCCTACGAAATCGATGTCGCGAAATGAACACGCACCGAAGGTCGCGGACGCTGCAGAGTGGCGCAGCCTTCAGCGGGGTCAATTACCACCCGGCGATGGACTGGCCACGCATGCCGCCTACACTCTTGGGTGGCCGGGCGATCCGGACGCCGGGCAATCCAGACGGCGCACCGACGCCACGCCATTGGGGATCCACAAGGACTGCGCGCTGCATGCACTGGGCGGCGGGGTGAGCTGATGTTTTTGCGGCTACCTGCAACATTTCCATGACAACAAACTGCTATCACTGCCTGACCCCAAGACCTTTAAGGAGCCATACGATGAAGTCGAAGTTTCTGCTGGCCACGCTGTGCGGCGCATCTCTCGCGTTGTCTGGTTGTGCGAGCAAATACGTGGAGCCCGAGAGTTACTCCGGGTTCCTGAAGAACTACAGCATTCTCAAGGAAGACAAGTCACCCACCGGCGCGCCGGTCATGCGCTGGATCGATCCGAGCGTGGACGTGAACCGCTTCAGCAGCGTCTACGTCGAGCCCAGCCAGCTCTATCCGCAGCCGCAGCCCACCGAGAAGATTCCGCAGAACACCCTCACGGGGATCACCAGCTACTACGACCAGGCCCTGAAAACCCAGTTCGCCAAGGCCCTGCCGCTGGCCAGCGCCCCCGCTCCGGGCGTGCTGGTGGTGCGCCCGGCGATTACCGCCGTCAGCGCCTCGACCCAGGGCCTGCAACCCTACGAGGTCATCCCGATCGCCCTGGTGGCCGCCGGCATCAGCACCGCCGCCGGCATCCGCGACCAGGACACCAGCGTCGCCACCGAAGCGGCCTTCCTCGACGGCGGCAGCGGCAAGGTCGTCGCCGAAGTGGTGCGCAAGGGCGCCGGCACGGAGCTGGAGAACTCTTCCCAGGTCATGCAGGCCAAGGACGCCCGCGCCGTGCTCGATGGCTGGGCTTCGGACATGCTCAAGACCTTCCAGTCGCTCAAGAACAAATGATCCGACAGGCCCGGAGCGCGCCGCGCGTCCGGGCTTTGTTTGCACTTTTGTGTCATCCCGCAATACTTGTTTCACCCTACACCCGAGCCCCTGGCAGGAACCAGGGCTTGCAGCGCCCCGTTAGCCCGCAATACCTATCAAGTGTGATCACATGGACAGCATCCGCGGTACCGCCTTCCTTCAGTTTGGCGAATTGCTCTCCGAGCAAGGCGCAACATTGCGCGAGCACCTGGCTCCCCATCACGTCGACCTGGACGTGGTCGGCAACTTCGAGAAGAAGTTTTCCTATAAGAGCCTTGCGCAGATTTTCGAGGGCAGCGCACGCGCCGTCCACATGCCGGAACTGGGCCTGGAGCTGGCGGCACGCCAGGGCTCCTCGCTGCTCGGTCCCCTGCAGCACCTGGCGCGATCGGCGCCGACCGTGGGCGATGGCCTGGTCGCGGTGTTGCGCTACATGCACCTGTACAGCCCCTCCATCCACTACCGCCTCGAACGCCGCCCCGGCAACGTGCTGCTCTATTTCGACAACTCCCTGCCCTGCCCCGAGGCAATCCCGCAGATCGTCGAGAAGTCGCTGCTGCAGGGCAAGCTGCTGGTCTCCGAGCTGATGGGCGCCGCGTTCCGCCCCCGGTCGGTGCTGCTGCGCCATCAACCGCAAGCCGACATCGCCCTCTATCGCCGCTACTTCGGCTGCCCGGTGCTGTTCGGCCAGGAGCACAACGCCCTCGCCCTGTCGCCGATTTCCCTGCAGCATCCCTGCATCCAGCACGATCCGGTGCTGCACTCCATCGTGCGCTTTTACCTGGAAGCCCAGAGCTCGTCGGACGACGACCTGCGCAGCAAGGTGGAACGCCACATCCAGATGCTGCTGCCCAAGTGCCGCTGCAGCCTCCAGCAGGTCGCCCACAACCTGGGCCTGAACCCGAGAACCCTGCAACGGCGACTGGCCAACGACGGCATCGACTTCGAGGGGCACGTCGAACAGATCCGCCGCCAGCAGGCCGAGCATTTGCTGTGCCGCACGACCCTGACCGTGGGCCAGATCGCCCGTGAACTGGGCTACAACCGTACGGCATCGTTCTGCCGCGCGCACCTGCGCTGGTTCGGCATGTCGCCGCTGGAGCACCGCCGGCTGCATGGCAAGCACCCGTTCCACGCTGGCAGCTCGACGGACGACTGAGCGGAACGGAGCGCCGCCGTCGATCGCCGGGGGCGCTCTGCCATGATTCAAGGGATCGCCGCATCCAGCGTCTATCATCAAGGCCAATGGATCCCGGAGCCGCGGACGACAGCATGGCCAACATACTCCTCATCGATCAGCAACCGCTGAGCTCCCTGGGCGTGGAAACTGTCCTGCGCAATGCCGGGCACAGCGTGATCGGCCCCGAGCGGAACGGCCTGGACGGGCTCGCCGCGTTTCGCGCCCGGTCGCCGGACCTGGTCATCCTGGAGCTCGACATCCCCAAGCTGGGCGGCCTCGATGTGATCAAGCGGATCGTGTCCAGGAAGTCCGACACCAAGGTGCTGGTGCTGACCTCGCTGCCCGCCGACGTGTACGAACACCTTTGCCTGGCGACCGGCGCCGCTGGCTTCGTGTCCAAGGACGACGCCCTCGAAACCTTCCTCGACGCCGTGGCCAAGGTGCTGGCCGGACGCACCTATTTCCAGGCCAGGGCCCTGCATCTCGACGCCGGTGCGAACGCCACCGAGGCCGGAGCGGAGCAACTGACGGCGCGGGAGCTCACGGTGCTGCGCTACCTCGCCGACGGCTACCGGGTGAAGCAGATCGCCGGTGAGCTGGCGCTCAGCGACCGCACCGTCAGCACCTACAAGACCCGCCTGCTGGAAAAGACCGGCACCCACTCGCTGGTCGAGCTGCTCCAGGTTGCCGCACAGCGCGGGCTGCTCGACGACAGGCCGGGAATAACGGCGCACGACGCCGTCACGGAAAAAGACACCTCCCGCTTCGCCGACCTCCTCCATCAGGTCCCCTACCCCATCTGCCTGCGCGCGCCGGACGGCCGGATACTCGCAACCAACCAGGCCTTCCTGAGTTATCTCGGTCTGACGCAGGATGAGGTGCTGAATACCTGGCAACGGGATCTTGGGATCATCGACGAGGAACACATCCTGCATGCGCGGGCCACCTTCGAGGACGCCGTCCAGAAGCGCATCCCCTACATGATGCTGGTCCCGATGTATCTCCGTGGCCAGCGGCGGGTGATCCGGCACAGCGGTCACCCGGTGCTGGATGAGAACGGCGAGCTGCTAGGCATGCTCTGTACCTCGGTGGACCTGGACGAGGAAGCGCAGAAGATCCAGGCCCTGCGCAATCAAGTCTCCTATTTCTCCTCGATCCAGAAGCGCCGCGGCATCTACCTGCTGCAGCATGGGGAAGAGGTCGCCAGCCTCATCGCCAGCGCCCGGATGATTCTTCAGGGGCGCCAGAGCCCGGATTACCAGGGCGGCATCGCCGTTCTGCTGGAGCGCGCCCAGGACAATGTGCAGATGGTTTCCGAACTAGTGCGCATGGAGTTGGGCGAGGTTCCGCTGACGCCCTTCCCCGAGAGCCTGAACCAGTTGACCCAGGACTCGCTCAAGGTCCTGCCCGGCGACAGCGTCCCGGCCTGGACACTCATCACCGACCACGCCCAGTCGCGCGGCTGGATCGACCCCTCGCGCTACGCCTACCTGCTCAAGGCCCTGCTGTTGCACATGAAGCATGAGGGTGCTCTGGGCGCCACGGTGCAGGTCGAGTCGTTCGAGCGGGAAGCCGGCCACCTGGACTGGACGCTGAACGTCAAGGGCACCACCGCGCCAATGCACGCGGGAGCCGCGCCCGTCCTCTACCTCGCCCTGGCCGGCAAGCTGTGCGACCTGCTGCACGGCAGCCTGGAGATCGTCCGCGACGACGGCCAGGTCTTCGAGGCAACCGCCACCCTCTCGGTCCCCATCGCATCGACGCAACCTGTCCCCTAGGTTAGGAATCGCACTACAAGGCATTGCCTGAACGCACGCTTACCCGGCTTCGACCCGAGGCGAATCATTTCTCCTAGCTAAACCTAATCAGGAGAAAGCGATGAGCACCCAATCGAAGGCGGAAAAAGGACACCCTTGCTCTCCGCTAACCACCCTCTGCATCGCCATCGCCCTGGCCTCCGCCGGAGCCACCTTCCCGGTGACCTACGTGCTCGCCGACAACCTGCCGCAGGGCGGCCAGGTCGTCGGCGGCCAGGCGACCATCAGCCAGCAGGGCAAAAACATGGACATCAACACGTCCAGCGCCCGCACCGCGATCAACTGGCAGCGCTTCAACGTCGGTCCCGACAACAAGATCACCTTCAACCAGCCTGACGGCAAATCCGTCACCCTCAACCGGGTGATCGGTGCCGATCCGTCGAAGATCTACGGGGCCATTACCTCCAACGGCCAACTGATCCTGGTGAACCCCAACGGCATCATGGTTGGGCCCAAGGCTCACATCTCATCCAGCGCCCTGGTGGCAAGCGCCGGCTTCCTCACCGAGGAGCAGGCCAGGCAGTTTGCCGCGACCGGCAAGCTGGACATCCAGCTCACCGGCCTGGTGACCAACCAGGGGCGCATCACCGTCCACGACAACGGCATGGTCGCGCTGCTCGGCGCCCAGGTGAACAACGCCGGAGTGATCCAGGCCCGCAAAGGCATGGTGCAGCTGGCCACCGGTCCCAGGGCGACCCTCGACTTCCACGGTGACGGCCTGCTCAACATCGCGGTGAACGGCGAACCCGGCGAGCGCGGCAGCGTCAACGGCGACGTCGCCGGCGGCGTACACAACAGCGGCGAGATCGATGTCGGCAACGGCACGATCGCCATGAGCGCCCAGCGCGCGGCCAAGCACCTGGACTCGGTGATCAACGTCGGCGGCAACGTGGTGGCCGATTCGGTCAGCCACGACGGCGGCACCATCGTGCTCGGCAACTCGGCCCGGACCAACGTGACCGGCAACCTCAGCGCCAAAGGCACTAATGGTGGCCAGATCAAGGTGCTGGGCGACGAGGTGAACGTCGCCGGCACCGCCAAGGTCGACGCCAGTGGCACCCAGGGCGCCGGCGGCAAGGTACTGGTGGGCGGCAGCTACCAGGGCCGGGGCCCGGAACAGGCCGCGAAGACCACCAGCGTCGCCCAGGGCGCGCAGCTCAAGGCCGACGGCAAGACCGACGGCGGGCAGGTGGTGGTCTGGAGCGACGGCAAGACCCACTTCGCCGGCAGCGCCAGCGCCCAGGGCGGACAGAAAGGCGGCGTGGTCGAGACCTCCGGCAAGCAGTTGACCATCGCCCCCGAGGCCCGGGTCAGCGCCCACGGCGGCCAGCAGTCGGGCAAGTGGCTGCTGGACCCGGACACCGTGAACATCGAGGCCGAGGGCGGCGCCCCGGGTAGCGACACGATTTCCGCCAGCGCCATCGCCTCAGGCCTGAAGAACAGCGACGTGGAGATCAACGCCAGCCAGCGGATCAACGTCAACTCGGCCATCGTCGCGCCGGATGCGGCGGGCCACACCCTGCGCCTGCTGGCCAACGGCAGCGTAGCGGCGGTCAGCGACTACCAGAACACCGGCAACCCCCTGGCGGACGCCAAGCGCAACGACAGCGGCTCGGTCTACATCAACGCACCGATCCTGCTCAGGGACGGCCACCTGTTCATCCTCGCCACCGGCGATGTGCTGCTCAACGACAACTCCGCCGGCAAGACCGGCGATGCCGCCTACCTGGGCCGCGCGATCATCGACGTCGGCCAGGGCACCGTGTGGATCAAGACCTCCAACAGCGCCTCGGTGATCCAACAGGACAACACCGCGCTGATCGGTGACAAGGTGGCCGTGCAGGGCGCCAGCGTCCTGCTGCAAAGCCCGCTGAACCATGCCGGCACCCTGGCCGGCAAGGCCGGCAACGGCGTCTTCCACTACAACCAGACCTCCAATGGCGAGGTGAACACCGGCAAGGTGGACATCCAGCATGAGGGCCTCACCGAGAGCCTCGACGGGGTCAAGGCGCAGACCATCGAGAAACTCGGCCAGACGACCATCTGGAACCGCGAAGGCGAACAGATCCACACCCTCGGCTACAACGGCCAGAGCTTCGAGTACCTGATCTTCGAAGCCATCGACTACGTCGACAACAAGGGCAATCCGCTCGACATGAGCAACAAGAACTATAGCGCGCTCCCCGACACCGACTACAAGGTCAAGTCCATCAGCTTCATAGACTCGGTCACTGGCGACCGCTGGACCATCAGCTCCAATCCGAATGCCGCCAGCCTGCTCAACGTCCTCAAGAACGGCGTCGCCACCACCGAGCTGCCGCCGGGCTTCAGCCTGAGCGCGGCCCAGGGCGCGGTGGTCTCCGATATCGACGGCTGGGGCGTACTCGGCGGTGCCGGCGACCAGGGCAAGAACCCGCAGGCGCCGGGCATCACCGACAACCGCACCACGGGGAAACGCGACCAACTGCTGGTGGACCTGGGCACCAACAGCACCGAGGCCCAGGCCAACTTCACCAGCATGTGGCACAGCGGCAACGCATACGAGCGCGGGGTCGTGACCTTCCTCGGCAGCCGCGACAACAGTGCCACGGGCGGTGTCCAGCTCAACACGCAGAAGGCGCAGCTCGAAGGCAAGATCGGCGACATCCAGCGCGAGTACGGCGAAACCAATCCCGCACCGCAGCTCGTCGGCGGTCTCACCGCCGGCCCCTCGACTAACAGCCGGGCGGTCAAGGGCGTGGACGATTTCGTCGATCGCCAACTGAACCAGAACCGCTTCGACGCCAGGCTCACCGCCCACACCGACGCGACCGAGCGCTCCAATGTCGGCGACTACAAGCTCGACGGCAAAATCGACACCGACGGCTTCGTCGGCAAGCGCTACGAGGTCGCGGTCACGCCGGGGACGCTGAGCGTCACCCCGGCCGAACTCACCGTGACCGCCAGGGACAAGAGCAAGGTCTACGGCGATGACGATCCGAAACTGGACTATGGCCTCTCCGGCGCCAAACTTGGCCAGACCGGCGATGATTTGCTCAATGGCGGCGCCCTTTCCCGCCGGGCCGGCGAGGATGTCGACGCGTACGGCATCAACCAGGGCCAACTGGCGCTGAACAACGGCCTGGGTGGGAACTACAAGCTGACCTTCGTGGACGGCACGCTGCAGATCACCCCCGCCACTCTCACCGTCAAGGCGGACGACAAGCAGAAAACCTACGGCGACCAGGACCCGACGCTGACCTACCAGGTGTCGGGCCTGAAGCGCGACGACACCCAGGGCCAGCTGTTCAGCGGCGACATCAGCCGCGAGGACGGCGAGAACGTCGGGGATTACGGTATCAACCGGGGCTCTCTGGCGCTCACCGGCGACAAGGCCTCGAACTACATCCTGCAGTATGAAGACGGCATCTTCACCATCACGCGCGCCGAACTCACCGTCACCGCCGATGGCAAGGCCAAGGTCTACGGCGACGCCGACCCGGCGCTGACCTACAAGGTGTCCGGCCTCAAGGGCAACGACACCTCCGCGTCGGTGCTTAATGACGGCACCCTGTCCCGCGCCAGCGGCGAGAACGTGGGGCACTACGGCATAGGCCAGGGCGGGCTCGACCTCAACGGCCAGGCTGGCAGCAACTACATCCTGCGCTATGTGAAGGGCGATTTCGAAATCACACCCGCCACCCTGACCCTCACGGCGGATGGTAAGACCAAGGTCTATGGCGACCTCGACCCGGCGCTGACCTACAAGGTCTCCGGCCTCAAGCTCAACGATACCCAGGAGAAAGTGCTCAATGGCGGTGCCCTCGACCGCACGGCGGGCGAGAACGTCGGCGACTACGGCATCAACCAGGGCTCCCTCGACGTGCTCGGGGAGAACTATGTCCTGAGCTTCCAGGGCAACACCTTCAGTATCACTCCGGCGACCCTGACCGTTCGCGCAGACAGCAAGACCAAGGTATACGGCGACGTCGATCCGACGCTGACCTATCAGGTGTCCGGCCTCAAGCGCAATGACATCCAGGCGCAGGTGCTCAATGACGGCGCCCTCGGCCGCAAGGCAGGCGAGAACGTCGGCGACTATGCCATCGGCCAGGGCGATCTGAAGCTGGCCGGCAACAGCAACTACGTACTGACCTTCGTCGACGGGAACCTGGCGATCACCCCCGCGACCCTGACCGTACAGGCGCAGGACAAGAGCAAGGTCTACGGCGATGCGGACCCGGCGCTCACCCATGTGGTTTCCGGCCTGAAGTTCAACGACAGCGCCGACACGGTGCTCAACGGCGGCCGCCTCGGCCGTGAAGCCGGCGAGGACGTCCGCGCCGGCGGATACGCGATCCACCAGGGCAGCCTGGGGCTGAACAACGGCCAGGGCAGCAACTACGTACTGGCATTCGTCGACGGCAAGCTGACCGTCACCCCCGCCTCGCTGAAGATCAGCGCCGACAACACCGGCAAGGTCTATGGCGACCTCGACCCGAAACTGACTTATCAGGTCAGCGGGCTGAAAGGCAAGGACAGCACTGCCGACGTACTCAATGCAGGGCAACTGGGCCGGCAGACCGGCGAGAACGTCGGCCAGTACGGCATCGGCCAGGGCTCGGTGGGCCTGAACGATGGCAAGGGGCAGAACTACATCCTCAGCTATGAGGCCGGCACCTTCACCATCACGCCCGCCACCCTGCTGGTGCGCGCCGACGACCAGAGCAAGGTCTACGGCGAGATCGACCCGGCGCTCAGCTACAAGGTCTCCGGACTCAAGCGCGGTGACGATCAGGCATCGGCATTGGGTGGCAACCTGGCGCGTCAGGCCGGCGAGGACGTGAAGGCCGGCGGTTACGCCATCGGCCAGGGCGACATGGCGAGCACCAGCCAGAACTACATCCTGCACTATGAAAGCGGCACCTTCACCATCACTCCGGCGTCGCTGCAGATCGATTTCGACAGCCACTCCAAGGTCTACGGCGAAATCGACCCGCACCTGAGCTATCGCATCAGCGGACTGGTCAACGGCGACACCGCACAGGCCGTGCTCAATGGCGGATCGGCCAGTCGGGGCGCCGGCGAGAACGTCGGCACCTACGGCATCGGCCAGGGCAGCCTCGGGTTGAACGATG
Organism: Pseudomonas sp. MT3; assembly: GCF_054720805.1. Taxonomy (NCBI): domain Bacteria; kingdom Pseudomonadati; phylum Pseudomonadota; class Gammaproteobacteria; order Pseudomonadales; family Pseudomonadaceae; genus Pseudomonas; species Pseudomonas sp. MT3. The sequence goes on along the minus strand of NZ_JBTVPY010000004.1, from coordinate 249,119 downwards.
GCAAGGGCGGCAATTACATCCTGACCTTCAGGGATGGCCAGCTGGCGATCACTCCCGCCGAACTGACCGTGACCGCCGACCACAAAACCAAGGTCTATGGCGATCTCGATCCCAAGCTGACCTACTCGGTCGCAGGCCTGAAACGCGGCGACAGCGCCAGCAGCGTGGTCAGCGGCGACCTCGCGCGGACCTCCGGCGAGAATGTGAAGGACGGCGGCTACGCCATCACCCAGGGCAACGTGGCGCTGAGCAGCGGCAACTACCGCATGGTGTTCAAGGACGGCAACCTGCAGGTCACCCCGGCACAACTGGTGGTGAGCGCGGACAACAAGACCAAGGCCGTTGGCCAGGCCGACCCGGCCCTGACCTACCAGGTGAACGGGCTGAAGAACGGCGACAGCGCCGGCGTGGTGAAAGGCTCGCTGAGCCGGGAACCCGGCGAGGCCGCCGGCACCTACGACATAGGACAGGGCCAGGCCTTCGAGGCCGGCAGCAACTACACCGTGGTCTTCCGCGATGGCGCCATGACCATCACCGGTCCGCTGGCGCCGCCGGACCCGGCCATGCCGCTCGGCCCGCTGCCCGTCACCGCGCAATCCCCCGGCAACACCCGTTGCACGGCCCTGGAATCGCCTTCGGCGGCCTCGGCCAACTACACGGTGTCCCCGGCGGTGGCCCGCACCTACGCCGTGCAACTGATCTGCAAACCCCGCGCTTATGGCGACAAGACCAGCACCACGCCAGACATCCGCGACGTGCTCAGTTACGCCAACAGCCTCATCAAGGACGGCAAGTTCATCGTCCCGGACTGGAACCGCAGCGTGATCCCTCACGACCTGAAGGTTCCGAACAAGGGAGGTAAATAGTCATGAAAACCCATCCCTCTACCCTTACGCGTCTCGCCACGGCGGTCCTCTCCGGCCTGTTGCTGCTGGGCTCCCAGGCCCAGGCCGCCCCGCTGGGGCAGCTCGACCCCGGTCGCGTGGAAGTGCCGGACCGCACCGGCGTGCGCACCTCGCCCACCCAGATGCCCGGCACCCTGGAACTGCCGGAAACCGTGATCACCCCCGAGCTGCAACCCGAGCCTCGGGAACTGGAGGCGCTGCCGAGCACGCGCTTCCTGGTCAACAAGGTCACCCTCGAAGGCGCCACCAGCTATCCGCCCGGCACTTTCGACGCGGTACTCAAGCGCCTGGAAGGCCACCGGGTGACCCTGGGCGAAATCCAGGCGGTGACCGACACCATCACCCAGCGTTACCGCAAGGCCGGCTTCCTGCTGGCCAGGACCTACGTCCCGCAGCAGCGGCTCGAAGGCGGCAAGCTGGTGCTGCGGGTGTTCGAAGGCAAGGTCAATGACGTGAGCTTCCAGGGCCCGACCAACAAGGCCCTGGAACGCTACGCCGACAACATCAGGAAAGAGACGCCGCCGACCAGCAAGACCATCGAGCGCAACCTCCTTTTGATGAACGATGTGTCGGGCAACGACAGCCGGGGGACGCTGCAGGCCTCCCCGGTCGAGAACGGCACCGACCTCGCCGTCGAGAACACCCTGCGCAAGTACGAAGGCTTCTTCGGCTTCGACAACCGCGACAGCCGCTATTTCGGCCCCTGGCAGGTCTATGGTGGTGTCGGCGTCAACGACCTCACCGGCCACGGCGACCATCTGGGCATCCGCGCCGGCCAGTCCATCGAAGGCGACAAGATGACCTTCTTCGAGGGCCAGTACGAGCTGCCGGTGGGCAGCAAAGGCGATGTGGTGAGCTTCCTCGCCCAACACAACGATGGCCATGCCGATACCTACTCGTTCCTCAACGCCAACAGCTCCGGCGACACCTTCGCGGTACGCATCACCCGACCGTGGATTCGCCAGCGCGACCAGACGTTCAAGACCTCGGCCGCCTTCACCTACTACAACGGCACCTCCGAGTACCTGGACGACAAGAACCTGCCGCCCTCCAGCGAAGACCGTATCCGCGCGATCCGCCTGGGCGCCAGCTATGACTGGTTCGACAGTTTCGGCGGCAAGAACCTGGTCAAGGCCGAACTGAGCAAGGGCCTGGCCATCATGGGCTCAAGCAGCGAGAGCCGCGCCAACCCGTCCCGCGAGGGCGGCGAGACCGACTTCAGCAAGCTCCAGGTCGACGCCCAGCGCCTGCAGGATCTGTCCAGACTCATGGACGGCCTGAACCTCTACGTCGCCGGCACCGCGCAGACCGCCTTCGGCCAGCGGCTGCTCTCGCCCGAGCAGTTCGGCGTCGGCGGCAGTGAGTTCGGCCGTGGCTACGATCCGTCCGAGATCACCGGCGACAGCGGTTTCGCGGTCAAGACCGAGCTGCAGTACAACCGCATCCACACCTGGAGGGACTACGCGATTCCGACCCAGTACTACACCTACTGGGACTTCGGCAAAGTCTGGAGCAAGGATCCCTCCTGGGTCAGCTCGGAAAGCCTGTCCTCCACCGGGTTCGGCGCCCACTACAACGTCTACCAGGACACCTACGTCTCGCCGGAAGTCGCCTTCCCGCTGACGCGCTCGGTATCCGCCAAGGAGATCGACGACGACAACGGCAAGGCTCCGCGCTTCTACATCAACTTCCTGAAGCTGTTCTGAGGACCGGGGACAATGCCATGAGACCGCCACTCGACCCTCTCCGTACGATCCGCAGCGCCTCCTTCAACAGCGATGTCGCGGCCGAACTGCTGCTGGAGTTGCAGCACCGCTACCTGCCGCCGCCCGATCTCACCGCCCGCATCGCCGACGTAGTGCAGCACATGGATAACGATGCGCGGGCGCTGGAGGCACTCTTTCAGTCCATCGTCCGGCGGGAACTGCTGCTGATCCGCGAGCAATAGCGGCGCTAAGGGACGGTGACAGCGGCGGGCCCGTTCCTCCCGGCTCACCGTCCCGGCAGGGCGTCCTGGTTCAAGGGGCAGGACGCCGCCCGCCGCCGGCATCGGCGGCGAACTCCAGCTTACCCCCTGCCCGAACACGGCTGCAGCGCTACCGTCCACCTGCTGCTGAACCTGGCCGGCCGCTAGCCTTGGCGGGCCCGTGGCGGTCTCCGAAGCACGGCGGCCTGCGTCCCCTGATAGCCACCTGGCTCGCGACACTGCCGTGGCAGAACTGTCGTACAGCGGCTATCGCTGCGCATGACTCGTCCCAGGACAAGTCTGAAGTCGTTTCTTTTCGCGACACCCGATTTTCGGCAATTGAAAAGAAAAGCCCCGGAATAACGGCATTTCGTCTGGAAATCGCGCGAAATCAGGAGTCGGAAAAAGTTCTCTTTGCAAACCAGGGGCTGTCACCAAATGCGCATCCTCAGCCAATTCCACTTGTACATCTTCCCTTAACGCCTAGGCTCTCGCTCACCGTTGGCTAGCTGCGCCGGCTGGGCTTTCATTTCGCAAGCCCCGACGCAGGGCCTCCGAGCAGATAACAAGCAGCAGAGGATGCTCGATGAAGGGCAACAAGATTCACCCCACACGGATCGCTTGCGCGGCGTCCCTGACATCCCTGTGTGGACTGTTTGCCGGGAATGTCGTCGCTGGGGGCATCATGATCTACGAGGCCGGTCAGGAAGGCAGTGGCCTGGCCAACGCCGGCTCCGCCGCGCTGGCCACCGACCCGAGCGTGTTGATGAGCAACCCGGCGGGTATCGCTGAACTGACCGGAACGCAGGTCAGCGCCAACGCGCAGGTCATCCTTGGCGACATTCAGTTCTCTCGCGACGGCAACAACCAGTTCAGCGGCAACGAAGGCGGCAATGCCCTGCAATGGCTGCCCGGCGCCAGCCTGTTCATCAGCCACCGGATCGACGACCGCTCGGCGATCGGCTTTGGCATGTACGGCAACTTCGGCCTGGCGCTGAACTATGACGATGACTGGGCGGGCCGCTATTTCACCCAGGAAGCGGCGGTCATCGGGGTATCCCTTCAACCCACCTTCGCCCACAAGTTCACCGACGACCTGTCCATTGGCATCGGTCCGCGCATCGTCTACGGCTATTACCGCAACGAGATGGCCATCGACAACAACCTGCTCGGCCTGCGGGACCGTCCGGATGGCCAGCTCGAATACAAGGACACCGACACCGGCGTCGGCGTCAACCTCGGGCTCCTCTACCACCTCGACGAGCGCACCCGGATCGGCCTCGCCTACACCAGCAAGGTGAAGCTGGAGTTCGAGGACAGCCCCGACGTGCGCAACGTCAGCAACCCGATCATCAATGCCGCCCTGAACCGCCTCGATGTCGACTCCCTCGAACTGGACATGAACGTGCCGCAGACCGTGCTGTTGAGCGTGGCCCACCAGCTCGATCCGCGCTGGAAACTGCTCGGCAGCCTGGGTTGGCAGGACTGGAGCGACTTCGGCGAGTTCGGTGTGGAAGTGGACGCCAATGCCGGGGGTGTCGAGCGCACCGTCGACCGTCAGTACAAGGACACCTGGCACGCCTCCGTCGGCGCGCAGTACCAGGCTACGCCGCGACTGCGCTGGAACATGGGCCTGGGCTACGACAGCTCGGCGGTCGACGACAAGGACCGCACCGTCGACAACCCGATGGCCGAGAGCTGGCGCCTGGCGACCGGGGTGAACTACCAGCTCGACGAGGGCCTGGACCTCCACCTGGCCTACACGCTGGTCTGGCTCGGCGACATGGACGACGAACAGACCAAGGCGCGCTCGGGCACCACCCTGTCGGGCACTTACCACAACGCGGCCCTGCACATCATCGGCGGCGGCGCGACCTGGCGCTTCTAAGGCCCGGCCGATGACGACGCCTATTGCGACACCACCCCCATTGAACACGCACTCATCCAAAAGGAACCCTGTGATGAACTGGAAGCTGTTGGCGTTACCGCTGTGCCTGGCCACTCTGACCCTGGCCGGCTGTGCCAGCAAGTATGTCGAGCCCGAGAAATACTCCTGCTTCCTCAAGGACTACAGCGTCCTCAAGGAAGAAAAATCGCCGTCCGGCGCGCCGGTCATGCGCTGGATCGATCCGAGCGTGGACGTGAGCCGCTTCAGCAGCGTCTACGTCGAGCCCAGCCAGCTCTATCCGCAGCCGCAGCCCACCGAGAAGATTCCGCAGAGCACCCTCACGGGGATCACCAGCTACTACGACCAGGCCCTGAAAACCCAGTTCGCCAAGGCCCTGCCGCTGGCCAGCGCCCCCGGTCCGGGCGTGCTGGTGGTGCGCCCGGCGATTACCGCCGTCAGCGCCTCGACCCAGGGCCTGCAACCCTACGAGGTCATCCCGATCGCCCTGGTGGCCGCCGGCATCAGCACCGCCGCCGGCATCCGCGACCAGGACACCAGCGTCGCCACCGAAGCGGCCTTCCTCGACGGCGGCAGCGGCAAGGTCGTCGCCGAAGTGGTGCGCAAGGGCGCCGGCACGGAGCTGGAGAACTCTTCCCAGGTCATGCAGGCCACGGACGCCCGCGCCGTGCTCGATGGCTGGGCCTTGGACATGCTGAAGTCCTACCAGGGCCTGAAAGGCAAGTAATCCCCGCCGCGCACATCAGCGCTCCTGATAACGCAAAAGCCCGCGACATGCGGGCTTTCTGTATGGTACGAACGCGACGGGCGATCAGTCGCGGTGCTTGTGCTTATGCTTGTAACGGGACTTGTGGTTGTCGTGGTGGTCATCGTCGTCGGCCAGGTTGTTGCCGATGGCGCTGCCCGCCGCGCCGCCCAGGCCAGCGCCGATGGCGCCGCCGGTGGAGCCGCCCACCTTGTTGCCGACCACCTGGCCACCCGCCGCGCCGAGGCCGCCGCCGATGGCCGCTTCAGTCTTCTTGCCGTCCTTCGCGCTCATCGCGCCACCGGCCGCGCCGCCGACGCCGGCACCGATCGCCGCGCCCGTGCTGCCGCCGACGGCCTGTCCGACTACGCTGCCGAGGGCGCCGCCAACGCCACCGCCGACTGCCGTGTTGGTGGTTTCGTCAGCAATGGCGTACTGCGCCGCAAGAATGCTGAAAGCAAGTGCAGAGAGTGATTTACGCATCATTCGGACCTCAAAACGGAAGCAAGACCGCAAGTCTGTAGTATCCGCAGCCAGCGAACAACGCAAGTCCGGGGGTTCATGGACTTGAATCAAGGGTGCGCGGATTAGCCTGGCCGCCTATCGCTCAATCGCCTTGCGGGTGGTTACTTCACCAGCCCCAGTTCCTTGGCGCGCAGGATGGCCTGGGTACGGCGCGCCACGCCCAACTTCGTGTTGATGCTCTGCGCATGGCTCTTGACGGTGTGCAGCGAGATGAACAACTGCTCGGCGATCTCATGGTTGGACAGCCCCTGGGCGATCATCTTCAGCACGGCCAGCTCCCGCCGGCTGAGCAGCACCGCGGCGGACTGCCGGGCGTCCGCGCTCAGGGTTTCCCGTCCCCAGCGGATCAGGCCGGGATTCCGAAGGCTGCAGCCGTGCTCCGCGCTGGCCATGCCGATCTGCCGCGAGAGCGTCATGGCATCGAGCAGCGCACGCTGCGCCGTGCTTTTCTGGCCCTTCGCGTAGCAGGCCTCGGCAAGGCCGAACCAGAGCTCCACGGCGAGCGCGCGCCGGCCCTCGTCCAGGGCTTCCTGCAGCATCTCCTCGAACGCCGGGATCATGTCCTCGCCCGCCGCCAGGCGAGCCAGCGCCAGCGCCAGTTGCAGGCGTTGCACCAGTTCGGGATTGCCATAGGGCGGCCGGTGCCGCTCGGGGCCGGTGTACTGCATCAGGCAGCTCTCCAGCGAACTGCGCGCCCGCTCGAACTGCCCTTCCTGGATCCACAGGCGGGCGTAGCCCAACAGGAGCAGGCCCTGGTACAGCGGTTCAGTGATGTTGCGGAACTGTAGCAGGCGCTCGGCGTCGGCCAGGCGTAGCTGCGCCTGCGTCAGCGAATTGCCCATCGCATCCAGTTCGGCCAACCCGATGTAGCCCCAGCAGGCGGCGGGATCCTCGCACTCCAGGCATTCCTGCAGTCCTGCCTCGTAATGTTCGCGCGCGCTCTCGTAGTGTCCCAGGCGCATGAGGATCACCGCCAGGCGCAGCCGTGTCCGGCCCCGCAAGGGATTGGCCTCGCCCTTCCATTCCGCCTGGAGTTCCTGGTGCAGCCGCTCGACCAGCCGGAGCGCATCCTGGAGCTCGCCGCACATTTCCATGAACTGCACCTGCTGCAGCAGGAGCAACGCTTCCAGCACCCGGCTGCCGTGCCGGCGCGCCAGCTTGATGGCATCGCGATGAAGCTCGCGGGCCTTGTCGATCCGGCCGTCGACCAGTTCCAGCTCGATCAGCGCGGACAGCAGGAGCACCTGCTGCGCCCAGGCGGACTCCGGGAGGTGCTCGAGGGCTTCGACCAGGTGCGGCGCGTCCACCCGGCCCCGGTGGTATTCCAGCTTGCCGAGCAGCGCCTGGCACTGCCCCAGCAGCTCGCGCTGGCGCTGTGCGCTGGGCTGCGGCAGAAAGCGTTGCAGTTGTGCAATGCACAGCTCGCCTTCCTCCAGCCGGCCACAGATGATCAGGGCCCAGGCGTTGAGGATCAGCAGGCGCGGCGTGCTGGCGAGCAGCTCGGCCGGCAGTTCGTTGCGCCACTGCAGCATCCGGGCCATCTGGCTGCCCTGCAGCAGGCGGTCCTTGCTGAAATGCTGCAGCAGGTTGGCGGCCACGTCCGGCTGGTCCGCCAGGAGCGCGTAGTCGATGGCCTGGCGAACCTGTCCCCGTCCCGCGGCCCACTGGCAGGCATGGCGAAACAGGCTGCGCTTGATGCGCTCCGAGACATCGGCGGCCAGCAGCGAGGCCACCGCCGGCTGGACGCGAAACAGTCCCGCATCGCCATCCAGGGTCTCGATGAACACGCCCGCTGCCACCAGGCGGTCGAGCAGTTGCGCACCCTCGCCGACACCGAGCAGGTGCTCGCACAACGAGGCATCGAACTCCCGCAGGCAGGACAGCCTGTGCAACGCATCGCGCAGTTCCCCGGGGAGCTCCGCCAGTACCTCGCGTTCGAGATAACGGCGCACCAGGGCGTTGCCCTGCTGCGCGTCCGATTGCGCCAGCTCGCGGCCGTACAGGCGCAGGCGGACGCCGGCGAACCATCCGCCGGTCTGCGCCATCAGCGCCTCCGCGGTGGCGGCGGGCGCGTCGCCGTAGAGGTTGCGGAGCAGCTCGTCCAGCTCGGAAGACGTCATCGCCAGATCGCCGGGGCCGATCTCGAAGAGGTCCCCTTCGAGCAGCAGGCGCTCCAGCTTGCAGGCCGGACGACGGCGGCTGGCGACCCACCAGTGGACATTCGGCGAGCAGGCCTGCATCAGGCGGTCGAGCAGTGGGTCGAGGGTTTCGTCGGGCGCGCGCGGGAGATCGTCGAGCATGATCCACAACGGGCTGTCCTGATGCGCCAGGAAAGCCTGGACCGCACGCTCGTCGCTGTCTTGCAGGCCGAGAGCCGAGGCCAGCATGCGCAGCAGCGAAGGTCCGTCGATGGCGCGTCCGTTGAGGTCCAGCCAGTGCAGGCGAGTGCCCACCGGACAGGCCTGCGCGCATTCGCGCAGCAGGACGCTCTTTCCGCTGCCGGCAGGAGCCCAGATCAGGCGCAGGCGACAGGTGGTGGCGAGCAGGGCATGACTCAGGCGTGGGCGTGGCAGGAACCCCGAAGGCAACGCAGGTGTTCGGCTCGGGCCGCTGTATCGTTTCGCCGTGGACATGGCACTACTCATTGGATTCCGGGACTGCAAAGGAATCAATGGTACGGTCAGCCCCCCCAAATTGCACCCGAATTACCGGAGGCCGGGATCAAAAAGGGGCGGCCAATCGGCCGCCCAAGGTCAGGAGTTGCCAATGAAAATCTCAGGCGTCAACGCACTCCTGTCTGGCGCAGCGCCGCCGGGGTGTAGTCCGCCGCGATGGCTTTCGCCCCGAACACGATGCTCTGCTTTTCCTCGTTCTTCAGCCCCACGACCGAGTATCGGCCGGAGATGAGGTCGTACAGGGTTTCGGCGGTGTAGCCCGGCACCTTGTGGTTGTAGTACTGCTGCGCGTGCCCTTCGCCCACGCGCCAGAGCTGGCCGCGACCGTCGTAGTGGTCGACTTCCGCCAACTGCCAGGTGTCCTCGTCGAAGTACATGTGGCGCTTGGCATAGATGTGCCGTTCGCCGCTCCTGAGCGTGCCCACCACTTCCCACACGCGGTGCAGCTCGTAGCGCGTCAGGTCCTGGTTGATGTGACCGGGCTTGATGATGTCCTCGTACTTCAGCGAGGGCGAATCGAGCTTGTAGCTGTTGTAGGGGATGTACAGCTCCTTCTTGCCGACCAGCTTCCATTCGTAGCGATCCGGCGAGCCGTTGTACATATCGTAATTGTCGGAGGTCGCAAGACCATCGGCCGCGGTCGCCGGGCCGTCGTAGGCCACCTGCGGAGCCCGCCGCACGCGGCGCTGCCCTGCGTTGTAGAGCCAGGCCTGGCGTGGCTCCTTCACCTGGTCGATGGTTTCGTGGACCAGCAGCACGTTGCCCGCCAGGCGCGCGGGCGCCGTCACGCGCTGGATGAAGTAGAAGAGGACGTTGTCGCCCTTGCTCTTGTCGAGGTCGGGAAGATTGGCCGGGTAGGAAACCTCGTCCTCGAAGTGCACCATCGAGAACGAACCGTCCACCTGCGGCTGCACGCGGGTGATGTAACGGTGGATGTTACCGCCGCGGTAACGCGTCTCATGGTTCCAGACCAGTTCCACGCCGGTCTTCGGGACCGGGAACGCATAGTAGTGGCTATCGAAGTTCTGCAGGCCGTTGCCATTGCCCACCAGTTCCGTGCGCTGCGCGCTGGTCCGGATCGCCGCGTAGATGTCGTCCGGCAGCGCCGCCGTACGGTGGGACGGGTACACCGGGATCTTGTAGGTGTCGGGGTAGCGCTTGAACAGCGCCATCTGGCCTTCGGTCAGCTTGTCCTTGTACTGCTGGGCATTGGCCGCGGTGATGGTGAACAGCGGCTTCTCGCTGGCGAACGGATCCGCCAGGAAGCCCTTGCCATCGACCGCGCCGGCGTTCGTCGGCAGGCCGCCGGTCCAGGCCGGGATGCTGCCATCGGCGTTGCCGGCCTTCTCCGCGCCCATCGGCGTCAGCTTGTCGCCCAGTTGGGCCACTTCCGCGGCGGGAACCGCGGCCATTACGCTGCCGGCCAGCAGCGACAGCGCCAGGGCGCTGGAAGTCATCAGGAGTCGTTGAGTAAGCATTGCATAGTCCTCTGCGTCAGAAGTTCACGCCAAAGCTGAGTGCGACGAAGTCCCGGTCGACCGACGTGTTGAAGTCGCCGCCGAAGAAGTCCGTGTAGGAAAGGCTGGTGGTGTAGGTGTTGGCGTAGTCCGCATCCAGACCAACGCTGACGGCCTTGCTGCCTTCGTTGAACAGGCCGTTGGGGCCGTAGCCGTCCACGTCGTGGGACCAACTGATGTTCGGCCGCAGGTTCACGCCGGCGAAGACGCTGTTGTAGTCCCAGATCGCACGGGCGCGATAACCCCAGGAGGTGGCGGTGACGTAGCCATCGTCGACGCAGTTGCTGGTCAGGTTGGTGTAGTCGTTGTTGCCCACCGCCCCGGCGATCGTCGTCTGGTTGAGCGCGCGGCAGGTATTGACCGGGCCGGTGGCGGGCAGCGGGCCCGGACCGTATACCGGGTCGCGGCCGTAGCGAGCCTCGCGGGTGGACTCCAGCCCGCCGACGTGCACGACCCCGAGTTCGCCCACCAGCGTCAGGCGTTCCGCACCCATCACCTGGTCGAAGAAATGCGTCAGGGTGGTCTGGAACTGGGTGATCTCCTTGCGACGATAGCCATGCAGGTCGTTGCCGGGGGTCGTCTGGAGCACGGAGGCGTTGCCGAACGCCGCGTAGGCCGTCGGGTTGAGCCCCGCCAGCGGCCCCACTCCGGAGAACAGCAGGTCGGTGGTATTGAGCTGCACCGGCGCATTCGGCCGGTAGCTCACCTCGCCGCTCCAGGCCGTGCCCGTGGGCAGGGTCGTGGAGAAACTCAGACCGTACAGCCGGATGTCCTCCGGGTACTCCATGAAGTAGCTGGAGTTGCCCGCCACGACCAGGGGCGCGGCGGCGCCGGTCCGGGAGGCGACGCTGTAGACGCCCTGCCCCGGCGCCGTGAGGCTGAGGAACGGCGCGCGGCTGTGGTAGTTGATGAAGTAGGCGCCGAACTCGGTATTCAGCGGGTCGAACATGTAGCGCAGCGCCATGCCCCACTGGCCGCCGTCGCGGGCATCGCGATCCGGGCCACGGCGCACCCGGGTGCCCTCGCCGTTCTGGTCGATGTCCAGCGTCGTGCCCGGCAGCGCGGCGTTGATGGCATTGCCGGCGGCCAGATTGTTGGTCAGCAGGCGCAGGTTGTTGCTGCAACCATCGGCCACCACGTCCACCTGGGAGAAGAAGGTGCCGCAGTTGTCGACGACCGTCTGGTCCCACTCCAACTGGTAGAAGGCTTCCGCGGACAGGCTGTCGGTCAGGCTCTGCGACACGTAGAACATGTTCACCGGGATCAGGCCTTCCTTGATCTCGGCGCCTGGCCGGCGGAACGCCGCAACGTCGATCGGGTTGACCGAGTTGATGCTGTTCAGGATGAAGGTGCTTTCACCCCAGCTCACCACCTGCTTGCCCAGGCGCACCGAGCCCGGCTGATTGGCGATGGTGTAGTTGTGATAGACGAAGGCATCCAGCAGCTGCGCCCCCGAGGACTTCGCGCCCTCCTTGCGGCCGCTGTCGTCGATGTCCTTGAACAGCCGGCTTTCGTCCTTGAGTTCGAAGTCGTACCAGTACTTGCCGCGCAGAAACACGCCGGTGTCTTCGTACTTCAGTTCAAGGTCGTGAATGCCCTTGAAGATCTTCGAGAAGGTTTCGCCCTTCTTGAAGTTCAGGTGGCCATCGTCGGTGGTCTGCGACAGCCCCTTGCCGCCATTGTTGACCCCGATCAGGTCCGGGTCACCCCCGCGAAGCGCCCAACTGGCCCCCACCGATAGCGACGAGTCGAACGTCCCCTCGATCTCCCCGATCGTAAAGGTCACTGCCTGCGCCTGGGCGGCGCAGCTCATTGCAATGGCGAGTGCAAGGGCATTGGGGCTGAATGATCCAGCGCGCGCTGTTTTTGTTGTCATGCGGCTTTCCCGTGGTTGGTATTGGCCCGGGAAAGCTAATCAGTGCACGGAATCCACGTAAGCGACGAAGTAGGGATTCCAGGACTCATACTTTGGTATGAGTGCGGCGCGGGACCTCGAACGGGAGGACGGAAATCGGTACGGCAAGCCCGGCCAGGCGGCCGCGACGGCCTGGCCCTGCCCCTGGGCATGGCATCGCTCGCCGACAGCCGGCGACGAACGGCTTCACCGCTACCGCACCCGCCCGTCAGGCAGCCGAGGCGAGAAAGTCGCGCCAGATCTGGCGGCCTACGCCATCGTAGTGCTTGACCGCCTCCCGGAAGGTCTGGCGGCTCGCCACGCTGACCAGGGGGGCCGGCAACAGGGGGTCGAACACCAATTGGCGTATCGCCTGGTCACCCAGGAGGTAGGCTTCACGGGCCGCATCGTCCAGCGGCATGTCCCGCAGGCGCGCGAGGGAGTCCTCGATCCGCCGCTGACCGTCCCGATAGGTGTGCTCCAACTGCTGGGAATCCCAGAGCCCCCTGGCCTTCGCTTCGCGTTCGGCATCGAGGTGCGTGACGAGGAACACGGGAACCTGTGCCTCCAGGCCGAGGCTCAACAGGCGCGCGCGAACGAAGGGCACGCCGTCGGCGAAATTGTCCGGGCGCACATGGAGGCCCTCTTCCAGTTCGCGCATCCCCAGGAACGCCAGTGCCCGTTGGCGCGCGCGCAGCTCCTTGCGGTCGCTGCGGCCCTGCGCGGAAGTCGAGACGGTCACCCAGCCGCCGTCCCAGTTGCGCAGGCTCTGCTCGGCGTTTCGCCATGCGCTGACTTCCTGGGCCAGCGCCTGGCCATCGGCCCCCAGGCGGTAGGCGCCCCGCGCCACCGTTTCGATCAGGCCCGCGGCCTGGAGTCTCGCCAGGGCAACGCGGGTGTTGTTCGCCGAGATGCCGAACAGCGCGCCAGCCCGCACGGCACTGGCGGCATCCAGTTCCTCGTCCTTCCCGCTGCCAAGAAGTTTAAGTAGCAGTTGCCGAGGTGTGGGCGCGGCCTGCTCGGCGGCGGAATCAGGAATCAGATCAAGCAAGAGAGAGCCTCGATAAGCGGAAAGCAACATCTGGCGGCCCAATGAATATTACATTCATTGACCAAATAATCACTTCATGTGTAATTTGTCGCCACAACCCCAATGGAGATGCGCCATGTCTGCCGATGTCCAGTTTAAGACCCACGAGGTAGAGAACCAACCACTGCCGATGGCGCCGCTCAACGCCTGGCTGAGCGATAAACCACTACAGGAGGCCGTCGAGAAGAACGGCGGGATCTGGGCGGAAAAGCACCTCTCCGATTTTGGCCAGGTTGCCGGCCGCGAGCAGATGGAGGCCGGCGAGCAGGCCAACCGCAACAAGCCGGTGCTTCACCCCTTCGATCGCTATGGCCGCCGCATCGACCACGTGGAGTTTCACCCCGCTTACCATGAGCTGATGCGCCAGGCCATGCGCGGCCAGGTGCACAGCTTCTCCTGGCGCCACAAGGAGCAAGCAGGCGCCCACGTGGTCCGCGCTGCGCTGCTCTACATGTGTAGCCAGGCGGATGCCGGTACGTGCTGCCCGCTCACCATGACCCACGCCTGCATCCCGTCGCTGATGCACTCTCCTGAAATCGCGAAGGAGTGGATCCCGCGCATCCTGGCTACCGAATACGACCCGAGAACACTGCCGGCGAACCAGAAAACCGCGCTGACCATCGGCATGGGCATGACCGAGAAGCAGGGAGGCTCCGACGTGCGCCGGAACACCACCCGCGCCATTGCCCAGGCCGATGGCAGCTACAGGATCGTTGGTCACAAATTCTTCTTCTCCGCCCCGCTGTGCGACGCCCACCTGATCCTCGCCCAGGCGGAGGGTGGCCTGAGCTGCTTCCTGCTGCCGCGCGTGCTGCCCGATGGCTCGCTGAACGACGTCCGCATCCAGCGCCTGAAGGACAAGCTGGGTGACTGGAGCAACGCCTCGTCCGAGGTGGAGTTCCAGGGTGCCACCGCGCACCTGATCGGTGTGGAAGGCCGTGGCGTCCCGGCGATCATCGAGATGGTCTCGCTGACCCGTCTGGATTGCATGATCGGCTCCACCGCCCTGATGCGCCAGGCGCTCGTCCAGGCCCTTCACCACACCAGCAACCGCGAGGCGTTCGGCCGCGTGCTGATCGAGCAGCCGCTGATGCGTAACGTGCTGGCCGACCTCGCGCTCGAATGCGAAGCCAGCGTTGCGCTGACCCTGCGCGTTGCACGCGCGGTGGATGCCGCGGGGCGTGATAGCCATGAGGCAGCCTTCGCCCGCATCGCCACGGCCATCGGCAAGTACTGGATCTGCAAACGAACCCCGGCATACGTCAACGAGGCCCAGGAGTGCCTGGGTGGCATTGGCTTCGTGGAAGAGAACATCCTGCCCCGCCTGTACCGCCAGGCCCCGCTGAACTCCATCTGGGAGGGAAGCGGCAACGTGCAGTGCCTCGATGTCTTGCGCGCGCTGCAGAAAGAGCCAGAGGTACGCCACGCGCTGTTCGTCGAACTGCAAGGCGCGCTGGGCAAGAATGCTCTCTACGACCAGCATGTGGCCTGGCTCAAGCACGCGTTCGAAGACGTGGCCACCCTGGAGGTCCGCAGCCGCCTGGTGGTCGAACGCGCCGCCCTGGCAATCCAGGCCGCGCTTCTGCTCAACACCGGCGATCCGCAGATCGCGGAAACCTTCTGCCGCTCCCGTCTGGCGCGGGAGCAGGGTTTTGCCTACGGCACGCTCGACCCCAGCGCCCCGCTGGATCTGCTCATTGCCCGGGCAAAACCTGCCGTGTGATGGGCGAACCCGCCTGGCCGACAGGCTTCCAGGCGTAGCCAGGTCGATCCTGGGCAGTTCGAGCGGGTACACAGGGGGGAAATCTCCCCCCTGTGTACCCGCTACGTCCCGTCTATTGCGCCTTTAAAAATTACAAAACAAATCAAATAAATACATAAAATGTAATTTGTGAACGATGACTTCGTTCACGTCCCCATCCCCTCCCGGTGTCTTCGCGGCTCATCCGTTGCGTGCTGCAGTTCGAATGCATCCCGCCGGGCACCAGGTCTGAAGCAAAGCGAACAAGGAGAACAACCATGAGCGTGCATCTGGGTCAACTGCTTTCGCAGCGAGCCGTACTGAGCCCTTCGCGAGAAGCGCTCGTCACACCCACCGGGCGATGGACGTACAAGCAACTCGATCAGCGAGTCGGCAGGCTGGCGAGTTACCTGGATAGCCGGGGCGTGACCCAGGGTGATCGCATCGCCGTGCTCGCCCGGAACAGTGAGATGCTGGGCAGCACGCTCTTCGCTGCCGGGCGCCTGGGTGCCACGCTGGTTGTCCTGAACTGGCGCCTCAAGGTCGAGGAGCTGGAGTACATACTGTCCGACTGCACCCCGACCGTCCTGGTCTATGAGGACGACTTTGCCCAGACCGTCGGGCAACTGGCGGTATCGCGACCTCGACTCCTCCTGATCGGCTCCGGGCCGCACGACTCGGTTGCGCCGTACGAAAGCATCGTCGGCATGCCCCGGGACGTCTCCCCCCTCCTCGGCAGCCACGGCGGCGAGCACCCGGCGGTGATCATGTACACCTCGGGAACCACCGGGCATCCGAAGGGCGCGATGATTTCGCACAAGGCGATGATGGCGAGTTCCCAGGCCAACGTCTGTACCCTGGACTGGAGGCAGGACCATCGCTTCCTGCTGATTGCGCCGATGTTCCACATTGGCGGCCTGTCGCCCCTGGTGACCAATGTGCTCAAGGGTTGCACGACGATCCTGCAGCCTGACTTCGAGCCTCTCCAGGTCTGGCGGACGATCGCGCAGGAGCGCGTCACCAGCCTGATGACCGTGCCGGTCATGCTTCAGGCCCTCCTTGGCGTGGCGCAAAAGACACAGGTGGACAGCAGCAGCCTGCAATGGGTGACCTGCGGCGCGTCCGCCGTACCCAGGCCGCTGATCGAAGCCGGCATGGCCGCCGGCATAGCGGTCCAGCAGGTCTACGGATCGACCGAGTTCGGCGGCGCCATCAGCTTCTGGACCGCAGAGATGGGCCTGGATAAGGCGGGCTCCCAGGGCAAGGCGCTGCTCGGCGGCGAGGTGAAGGTGGTCGATATCGAAACCTTCGACGCCCTGGCGCCCGGCCAGAAGGGTGAAATCTGCTGCCGTGGGCCCATGATGTTCGATGGCTACTGGGGGAATCCCGGCGCCACCCGTAGCGCATTGCGTGACGGATGGTATCGCACCGGCGACGTCGGCTACCTGGACGACGACGGGTTCATCCACGTGGTGGATCGCTGCAAGGACATGATCATCAGCGGCGGGGAGAACATCTATCCAGCCGAGCTGGAAGCGGTGATCCTGGGCCTGCCCGGTATCGCGGAGGTGGCGGTGGTGGGCCGTCCCGACGAGCGCTGGGGCGAGGTTCCCGTGGCGTTCGTCGTCGCCGAGGCGGGCGCCGGACTGACCGCCGATGCGGTGATGCAGGTGTGTCGCGAAAAACTCGCCGGCTTCAAGTGCGTGAAAGAGGTTCGCTTCATCGAGGCGCTGCCACGCAGCGCGGTTGGCAAAGTGCTCAAGCGCGCGTTGCTTGCGTAGTAGTCCGCCAGCGGGCTCGGACACGGCCTTCCCGCCGAGCCCGCACTCCACACCCGAGGGGGAGCAGCGACGATCGCTGCCCCGCCCCCTGTACGCCCGCTATCCCTCCACCAGCAGATCCAGACGCCTCAGGATACGGTCGATGTCCCGCCTCTGGGAGGCCGTCAGGCGCTGCTCCGACCCGATGGCCACGCGCTTGGCCGTCGGGTCGTTGCAGGTCACCGACAGGGCGTCGAAAACCTCTCCCAGCAGATCCCTGACCTTGTATTCAACCGCCAGCTGGCGCAGGCGGAAGCGCGCGACCTTGCCGAACGGGGTCAGCGGGAGCTCATCGAGCACGAAGACGTGCTTGGGCCGTGCCGGCGGCTCGGCGATGTGCTGCGTCACGAAGTCGGAAAGCTCCTCGGGCCGGACGGTCGTACCGGTGCGGGCGGCCACGAAGAGCACGGGGACTTCGCCGGCATAGTCGTCGGGCATCGCCACCGCTGCCGCCTGGCCCACGGACAGGTACTGCAGCGCGACGTCTTCGATGACCTGGGGATCGATGTTGTGCCCGCTCCGGATGATCACGTCCTTGGAGCGGCCGACGATCCTCAGCTCGCCATTCACCGCGACCTCGCCCAGATCGCCGGAGGCGAACCAGCCTCCTTGCGGGTCGTCGGTGATGCCTTGATCGGTCAGGTAGCCGTGGAAGACGTTCGGCCCCCGAACCAGGACTTCACCCTTAGCGCCTGGCCGGTACGCCGCACCGGGTTCGCCCAGGCTGATCTCGACGCCCGGGACCGGAGCGCCCGCCGCGTGCGCGGCACGCCGGTCGCCGATCAGTTGCGCGGTCGCGATCCCGCTGGACTCGGTCATCCCGTAGAGCTGGAAGATGGGTTTGCCTAGCCAGGCCTGCATCGTCTGGGAGAGGTCTTCCGACAAGGGGGAGCCGCCGGTCATGATCGCCCGGAACCCGCTGAGGTCCGACACCCCGAGCGGACTGTCCCGGATGGCCGCAAGGGAGGTCGGAACGGCGCCCAGCAAGGTGATCCTGTAGCGGGCGATCACCTCCCAGATCCGCTGCACCACCTCGGGGTTCCGCATGCCCAGGGCCGTGGGGAAGACGACCGTCGCGCCCACCGCCAATGCCGCCATGAGGGCATCGATGGCGCCGCCCACATGGAACAGCGGCAGTCCGCTGAGCAAGCGTTCGGACGGCTGGATACCCAGGCCGGCGCTCGCCATCAGCGCCGCCGCGGCCATATTGCGCAGCGAGAGCCGGGCCAGCTTGGGATGCCCGGTGGTGCCGCCGGTATGCACCAGCGCGCCAATCCGGTCAGACGAGCCCACTGCTTCAAATTCCGCGACGGGATGGCCGACGAAGGCGTCCCAGGCCAGGGGCACCTCAATGATCGTGGGCGCAATCGCCATCGACTCCACCGCGCGCAGGACACGCGCATGCACATCCAGGGCCGGGTGCGGCCCCAGGGTCACGACCACACGGCAACGCGCGAGGGTCAGTTGCGAGCGTATGGCCTCCGCCGACAGCAGCAGGTTGACGGGAAACGCCACGGCCACGGCGCTCGCGGCGATGAGCGTGGACACGGCCTGGGGGACGAAGGGCAGCAGAATGGCGACGGACTCGTCTTCGCCAATTCCCGTCGCCTTCAGCGCCGCCGCGACCGTCCGCACGTCCTGCAACAGTTGCTGGTAGCTGATCGTCAGCGGCGCACCGGCAAGGTCGCCGGGAAGGAACTCCAGCGCGGTCTGGGTGGGCATCTGCCGCGCCGTGCAGGCAAGCAGTTCGAAGGGGGTGGTCGTCGACTCCATGCGATGTTGTATGCAGGAGCTGTTGGAGGTGGCAGTCGACATCGAGTACTCCTTGGGCCAGCAGGGAATCTACCGCCGCGCGGCCGGAACAGGCGCCGCGCGGCGCATATGGGTTGATCGCGTCAGCGCTGGAGCCGGGCTTCCAGCTCCTTGATCAACTCACGGGCCTCTTCCCGCTCCGGGATCGGTCGACCGCTGTCACGCCACTGCACCGCCGCCTTGAAACCCTCGGCCTGGGCGTAGCGGCGGAACCAGACACCTTCCGGGTTGTGGCGAGTGATGCCGTCGAACACCGTGGCCATCATCTGGGTCTGCTCCAGTCCCATCGTCAGCATCACCTGGTTCACCACCATCTTGTGCATGGCCAGGTGCGACTTGGGCACGCCGGCAATCCGCTCGGCGAGCTTCATCGTGGCGGCTTCCAGGTCATCCTTCGGCACCACCTCGTTGGCCAGCCCCCAGGCGGCGGCCGTGACCCCATCGATGGGATCGCCGGTGAACATCAGCTGCTTGGCCCGCGCGAAGCCCAGGCGGAACGTCCACATGGCGGTCGTCGGGCAGCCCCAGACGCGCGTCGGCATATAGCCGATCCTGGCGTCCTCGGCCATCACCAGCAGGTCGCAACTCAGCGCGATGTCGCTGCCGCCCGCCGCGGCATAGCCATGCACCTTGGCGATGGTCGGCTTGCTGCAGCGCCAGAGGCTCATGAAGTCCTCCGTGTTGCGCTTCATGAAGGCGTAATCGACCATCGGGTCCCAGGGGGTGCTCTCCTGCTGGCAGGGGTGATCCTGCATCTGCTCGGCGGACTCCGCCAGGTCGTAACCACCGCAGAACCCCTTGCCGGCGCCTTCGACGATGATCACATGCACCTCATCGTTGCCTTCCGCCCACTCCACGGCGGCGCGGATGTCGCGGGGCGTCTGGTTGGTGATTGCGTTGAGCCGTTCCGGGCGGTTGAGCAGCAGGCGCGCAATGCGAGGCGACTGGCGATCCTGTTCGATGGAGACGGTGGCGAAGGTGGGCATATCAAACTCCAGGCAGATGGTCTTGGTTGATCGGGAGAAAACAGTCAAAATTGACTGTATGAGCGCACAACAAAACAGTCAACGCTGACTGTAGCCATCATTCATCGAGTAAATGTCCCTGCATGCAGACAGCCACCAGCCCCACCGCCCCCTCCAGAAAACTCGCCACCCGCCAGCGCCTGCTGGACGCGGCGGTGTCCTCACTGATCGAACTGGGTGTCGCCAGCACCACGACGCTGGAAGTGCAGCGCCGAGCGGGCGCCAGCCGGGGCGCGCTGCTGCACCACTTCCCCACGCATGCCGCCCTGCTCTCGGCCACCATCGAGGAACTGGTTCGCCGCAACGATGAAGCGGTGCGCCAGGCCGAGTTGACGATGGGGGATATCTTGAATCCGCTGGAGCGGGCGATCCGCATCCTGTCGACGATGAGCCTGCAGCCGGCGTTCCTGGCGGAGCTGGAACTTTGGGGAGCGTCGCGGACGGACAGCGATCTGCAGGCGGCCATCCGAGGCGCGGAGAGAGCGGCGCGGGTGGAGCGCGAACGCGTCGTGGAGAGTCTCCTCGCGGCCGTGCAGGACAGCCCGAACTACGAGGTCGTCAAATCCCTGAGCATTGCGTTTCTGCGCGGGATGGCGCTCTCGAGCGTTCTGGCGAGCAATCGGGAATACCACGAAAAGCTCATCGCCCAATGGGTGTGGGCGGTGCGCGTGCTGCTCGACGCCCCGCCCTTCCGGGAGGACAACTGACGGGGCTTCGGCCTGTGGGCAGGAGAAGCGTCCGCGGGACGCACTGGGCATCCCGCTCAGCTGACCCGCTGGTAACCGCCGGCCACTCCACGGCGGGACAGCACCCACTGCCACAACTGGATGTCGCGGGCGCGGAAGGCTCCGGCGCAGGACAGCAGGTAATAGCGCCACATGCGCCGGAAGCGTTCGCCCAGTTCCTCGGCGAAGCGCGGCCAGCTCGCCTCGAAGTTGCGTGCCCAGGCCATCAGCGTGCGGTCGTAGTCGGCGCCGAAGTTGTGCAGATCCTCCACCACCAGCAGGCCGTCGGCGGCGTCGCCGATCTGGCCGATGGAAGGCAGGTCGCCATTGGGGAAGATGTACTTGTCGATCCAGCGGTCAGGCACGCTGCGGCGCTGGTTCTTGCCGATGGTGTGCAGCAGGAACAGGCCGTCGTCGTCCAGGCAGCGCGACACGACTTCCATGAAAGTCCGGTGGTTCTTGCGCCCGACGTGCTCGAACATGCCGATGCTGACGATGCGTTCGAAACGCTCGTCGAGGTCCCGATAATCCTGCAGGCGGAACTCCAGGGGCAGCCCGGCATAGCGCTCGCGCGCCCACTCGCACTGCTCGCGGGAGATGGTCACGCCGACGCACTCCACGCCGTAGCGTTCGGCGGCGAAGGCCATGAAGCTGCCCCAGCCGCAACCGATGTCCAGCACGCGCATCCCCGGACGCAAGTCGAGCTTGCGGCAGACCAGGTCGAGCTTGGCCTCCTGGGCGGCGGACAGGTCATCGGCATCCTTCCAGTAGCCGCAGGTGTAGGTCATGCGCGGATCGAGCATGGCGGCGTAGAAGGCGTTGCCCAGGTCGTAATGACGTTCGCCCACCGCCCAGGCGCGCTGGGTGGTCTGCAGGTTGCACAGGCGCGCCTGCAAGGCGTGCAGGATCAGCGAGGTGGGGCTGACCTGGTCAACCACGCCGCTGCGCAGCAGGCGGGAGAAAAATTCGTCGAGCTGGTCGCTGTCCCAGTCGCCGGCCATGTAGGCCTCGCCGAGGCCGAGGTTGCCCTGGGCCAGGGCACGCTGCGGCACGTCGGGATGGTTCAGGCGCATGTCCCAGGGACGCTCGCCGTCGAGGCCGAGACCGGCCTGGGCGAGCAGCGAACGGGCGAAACGATGGGCGCGGCTGTCTGCAGCCGGATGGATCGGGCTGGTGGTGGAGAGCTCGGAAGGCATGGGTTTTCCTTTTTTTCTGAATTTCCGTCTGCGCTCAGGCGTCGTCGCGGTGCAGACGCAGGACCGCGCGCAGTTCCTCGCGCAGCCAGGCCTGGCGGATGTGCGGCAGGCGTTCGGCGAGGCGCCGCGCCACCCAGCGCTGGCCGCGGGCGATGAACCGCAAGCGCTCGGCCAGGTCGTCGATACTCATGGCCTTGGCGTGGAAGGCGCCCAGTTCGTGGCCGGGCTCGGCGCCCAGGCGCTCCAGGCTGCGCCGCAGGCGGCGGCAGCTCTCCGCCTCGCCCAGGTGCAATTCGTGCAGACGCCGCAACAGCTGCGGGTCTTCGGTCTGCCGGGAACTGTCTTGCATCACCCGGGCCCCGGCGCGCTCGGCGCGCAGCAGCTCCTGCAGCCAGTCGATCAGGTCGGCGTCGCACGGGCCCTGCGCATGCAGGCGGGCCAGGCAGGCTTCGGCTTCGTCCACCAGTTGCGCGAGGCGCGCGGCGGCCGGGCGGATGTCGTGCAGTTGGGTGCAGGACTGCCCGGCGTAGATCGGCATATCCTCCAGGCGCCCCTTGGCATCGCGCAGCGGCGAATCGGTAGAGAACAGGTAGATGGCGCCGCCGTCCTGCTCGCCGATAACCGGCGTTTCACGGCGCGCATGGAGCTCAGCGTAGTCGCCGCGGGTGACGGCGTTGGACAGCACGCGCACCGGCGCCGGCATCGGCCAGTTGCGGAAGAAGGCTTCGGTAAGCAGGGTCTGCTCCGCCTCGGCCTCCACCAGGCAGCGCTTGTGGTATGTGTGGGCATAGGACTCGTCGGTGGCGAGAAACGCCGATCCGCAGGCCACGCCCTGGGCGCCCAGGGCCAGCGCGGCGACCACGGCGGCGCCGCTGGCGATTCCGCCGCAGGCCACCACCGGCACTTCGCCCAGGGCCACCAGTTGCGGCACCAGTGCCAGGGTCGAGATCTCGGCGCGCACGTGGCCGCCGGCCTCCAAGCCCTGGGCGATCAGTACGTCGACCCCGGCGCGCAGCGCAGCCTCGGCGTCGGCGCGATTGCCCACCTGGTGCAGCACCAGCACGCCGGCCTCCTTGAGGCGGCGGATCACGTCCGCCTGTACATCCCAGAACAACGCCACCGCAGGAACCTGCAACTCCAGGCAGGTGCTCAGCTGTGCGTCGAACAGGTCCGCCGGGGTCGCGGCCGGGATCAGGTTCACGGCGAACGGCTGCTGGCTCAGCGCCCGGTAGGCGGCGACCTCGCGGCGAATCAGCGCAACCGGCTCACGAACCATGCCCAGGCAGCCGAAGCCACCCGCGTTGCCGACCGCGGCGGCCAGTTCATGACGGGCCACGCCGCCCATGCCGGCGCAGATGATCGGTACCTGGCATCCCAGGAGTTCGACCAGGGGAGTTTGCAGAGCGGCGTGCGGCATGGTGGTACTCCTGAAGCCGCATGGCAGAGCGGCGACAGGTCAATACTAGGCCGGGTGCTTAACTGAACTTAAATGAAATTTAATGGCGCATGAGTTCACTAAAATGAATGGATCAGCGCCTCAGTACTCACTACCCTCCCCGCTACAGCCCTTGCTCCTTCTGCCTGTGCAGGGATGCGGCAAAGGGTCACGCACGGCCCCCTGGCCGCGTTGATATAAAAATTAGTTCATTCAGCATTCATTATTATTAGTTTGTTGCAGGCCGGGCCGCTCAAATGGCCAGGCCCCAGAACGCATGCCCCTTCGTGCCCCCGGTTGCCGATAGTTCTGGCGCACAGCCGATAGCCGTCGCCGTGCGCTCGCGATTTGCCATAAACATATGGATATCCGTATATTTGATTATCCATATGTGAAGGCACCTGCCCGTGATCACCCCTCCCGAAGTTTTCAAGAGCCTGGCCGACGAGACCCGCGCCCGCGCCACCCTGCTGATCGCCAACCTGGGCGAACTCTGCGTCTGCGAGCTGGTGTGCGCCCTCGATGACAGCCAACCGAAGATCAGCCGCCACCTCGCCCAGTTGCGCAGCAGTGGACTGCTGATGGATCGCCGCCAGGGCCAGTGGGTCTACTACCGCCTCAATCCGCAATTGCCCGCCTGGGTGCACGAGATGCTGCAGGTCACCCTGCAGGCCAACGCGCAATGGCTGGCCGACAACACCCTCCGCCTGCAGAACATGGACGGCCGCCCCGTCCGTGACGCCGCCTGCTGCTGATTCCTCCCCCTCCCTTCGAGCAGGTCTCCCATGCTGATCGCTGTCGCCGTCTTCGTTTTCACCCTCGTCCTGGTCATCTGGCAACCCAGGGGCCTGGGTGTGGGCTGGAGCGCCGCTGCCGGCGCGATCATCGCCCTGGCGACCGGTGCGGTGTCGCTGCACGACATCCCCACGGTGTGGGCCATTGTCTGGAACGCCACCGCCACCTTCATCGCCGTCATCATCATCAGCCTGCTGCTGGACGAGGCAGGCTTCTTCGAATGGGCGGCCCTGCACGTGGCGCGCTGGGCGAAGGGCAGCGGCTACCGCCTGTTCGCCTTCTGCGTACTGCTCGGCGCGGCCGTTTCCGCACTGTTCGCCAATGACGGCGCGGCGCTGATCCTCACGCCCATCGTCATGTCCATGCTGTTGGCCCTGCGTTTCTCGCCCGCCGCGACCCTGGCCTTCGTCATGGCCGCCGGCTTCATCGCCGACACGGCCAGCCTGCCGCTGGTGGTCTCCAACCTGGTGAACATCGTCTCGGCCGACTACTTCGGCCTGGGCTTCGCCGAATACGCCTCGGTGATGGTGCCGGTGAACCTCGCCAGTGTGGCGGCCACCCTGCTGGTGCTGTTCCTGTTCTTCCGCCGCGACATCCCGAGGCAATACGCAGCCGATGCGCTGAAGGAGCCGAAGGCGGCGATCCACGACCGCGCCACCTTCATCGTCGGCTGGTGGACGCTGCTGGTATTGCTGGCCGGCCTGTTCGCCCTGGAGCCGCTGGGCATTCCAGTCAGTGCCGTGGCCGCCGCCTGCGCTGCGATCCTCTTCGCCGTCGCCGCTCGCGGTCACCGCATCTCCACCCGCCGCGTACTGCGCGAGGCGCCCTGGCAGGTGGTGATCTTCTCCCTTGGCATGTACCTGGTGGTGTACGGCCTGAAGAACGCCGGCCTCACGGACTTCCTCACTCACCTGCTCGACCGTCTTGCCGGGCAGGGACTGTGGAGCGCCGCCATCGGTACCGGCCTGCTCTCGGCGCTGCTGTCCTCGGTGATGAACAACATGCCCAGCGTGCTGATCGGCGCCCTGTCGATTCAAGCGAGCGGTGCCGAGGGCCTGATCCGCGAGGCGATGATCTACGCCAACGTCATCGGCTGCGACCTCGGCCCGAAGATCACACCCATTGGCAGCCTCGCAACCCTGCTCTGGCTGCATGTGCTGGAGCGCAAGGGCATGCGGGTCACCTGGGGTTACTACTTCAAGGTTGGCATCCTGCTCACCCTTCCGGTTCTGCTGATCACCCTTTCGGCCCTGGCGTTGCGCCTGAGCCTCTGACGTCCGCCCCGAAGCGGCAGGAGCCCCCATGCGAGTCCTGTTCATGTGCACGGCCAACAGTTGTCGCAGCATCCTTTCCGAAGCGCTGTTCAATCACCTGGCGCCGGAAGGCTTCGAGGCGGTGAGCGCCGGCAGCTTTCCCAGGGGCCAGGTGCTGCCGCGCAGCCTCGACACCTTGCAGCACGCCGGAATCTCCATCGAAGGCCTGAGCAGCAAAGGCAACGACGCCTTCGAAGACAACCCGCCGGACATCGTCATCACTGTCTGCGACAAGGCCGCTGGCGAAGCCTGCCCGGCGTACTTCGGCCCGGCCCTGAAGGCCCACTGGGGGCTGGAAGACCCATCCGAGGCGGTTGGCGACGAGGCCTCTATCGATGCTGCCTTCCGCGCCACGCTGGCCCACATCGATCTGCGCTGCCGCGCTTTCTTCGCAGTTCCCTTCGAGCGCCTCGGACGCGACGGGCTCAAGCGTGAGCTGGACCGTATCGGCACGCTCTGAGCGGCCGATGGCTAGCGAGTTCCACGGGAAAACCGGCGTCCGGCCACAACAGCCTAAAACCGCCTGAAACTTCACACAGCGCACGAAGCGAGCCGGGCTATCATGATGGCGGTGCCCATCGGCTTCCGGGCCAGGTGGCCCACAAGGAGACGCTTCGTGAATCGGACTCAGTTGCTCATTGCCTCCTGCCTGTCGGCAACCTCGCTCCTGGCCTTTGCAGACAATGGACGATTCCTGCAGAGCCGCGTCTACGAACTGCGCGAAGACACCTCCCCGCCATCCTGCGTCGAGTGGCCGTCCGGCCTGCCGGACGGCGTCTGGGGCAGCGCCGGAGACTATGGGCAGAAGACCGAGCGGCTCATGGGCAATGGCGACATCCTGGTCGCCTCGGCCATCTACACCGCCACCGGCGAGCGGGTTTCCCATGCGTTCTACAAGAACAGGGAGACCTGCCAGAAAGACCTTTCCCAAAGGCCGGGCTTGCGTCCGGGCAGCACGGCAGCCACCCCCCCGGTGAAAAGCCCCGTGGAAAGCTCGAGCTATGTCGAGCGGCTGCAGCGCGATTTCGGACAGAGAATCTATTTCAGCTCGTCCAAGGCCGAGGCGATGGTCAGGAAGATCAACATCGACTGCAACGCCCCGGATGGCCGCTACCTGCCCCTGTACAACGCGCTGCTGGCGCGGCTGGATGAAGCGAGCACAGCGGACGCCTGGATGGAAACCAGTGTGGTCAACCACGGGAACGGCATCCAGGTTTTCGACAGCGTTCGCCTGAAGAGCGGGAAGGAACTCACGCCCCAGCTGACCCTGGAAATCAACGAATGGGGTGCCGTTGAAACGCATGGGGTCCGGGCCGACGCGCTCTCCAATGCCTGCTTCGGCTCCTATGGCCCGATCTGGAAGCTCTAGGTCCCCGGCGCTCCCCCGGTCAGCGCCGGACGCGGCTGCCATTTTGCCTTGCCGAGTGCGCCTCCGGACGCCCGCAACCATCTCGTAATTCTTTGAATCTACTGGATTTTCCTTACCAGACAGGCCGTTCACCGCCTATGCTTGCCGGCCGGCAAGTTGCCAGGGATCACCCATACTCATTCTGCATCCGTGCCCTGCGGCATACGGGGCAGCGAGTGATGAACGAGCTACAAGGAGGCTGACGAATGCCACATGACGGAAGCCTGCTGCAGGCCACGGTGATTTTCCTGCTGGCGGTGGTCATTCTGGTGCCGCTGGCGCAACGCCTGAAGCTCGGCGCGGTACCGGGCTATCTGCTGGCCGGCATCCTGATCGGCCCTTCGCTGCTCGGCCTGGTCAGCAATCCGCAGAATGTCGGCCGGCTTTCGGAAATGGGCGTGGTGATGCTGCTCTTCATCATCGGCCTGGAGCTCTCGCCGCGTCGACTCTGGATGATGCGCCGCTCGCTGTTCGGCGTCGGTTCCCTCCAGGTAGGGCTGACCGCGGTCGTCCTCGGCCTGCTGGCGTACCTGCTGTTCGGCCAGTCACCGGCCGCCGCCCTGGTGCTGGGAGTGGGCCTGGCGTTGTCGTCCACCGCCTTCGGCCTGCAAGTTCTGGCTGAGCGCAAGGAGCTGGGTAAACCGCACGGTCGCCTGGCCGTGGGCATCCTGCTGTTCCAGGACATCGCCGCCATTCCGCTGATCGCCATCGTACCGCTGCTGGGCGGCGGTGGCAGCGCCACCAGCGAAGGCGTACGGCCCCTGCTGACGGTCGCGCTTGGCATCGGCGTGGTGATCGTCGGCGGTCGTTACTTGCTGCGCCCGGTCTTCACCTGGGCGGTTGGCTCCGGGCTGCGCGAGCTCTCCACCGCCACCGCCCTGCTGGTGGTCCTGGGCACGGCCTGGGTGATGGAGCACGTCGGCGTCTCTATGGCGCTGGGCGCCTTCCTGGCCGGTATGCTGATGGCCGAATCGCAGTTCCGCCACGAACTGGAATCGCAGATCGAACCGCTCAAGGGCCTGCTGCTGGGGCTGTTCTTCGTCGGCGTGGGCATGACCGCCGACCTGCGCCTGCTGTTCGGCGCACCGCTGCTGGTGCTGGGCCTCACTCTGTTGCTGGTGGGCATCAAACTGCCGCTGCTGTATGGCATCGGCCGTCTCTTCGGCGGCCTGAACCGGGCGGAGGCGACCTGCCTGGGCGTGGTGCTGGCGTCCGGCGGCGAGTTCGCCTTCGTGGTGTTCAAGCTGGCGCTGGAGCACCGCCTGCTGGAACAGCGGATGCACGACGTGCTGGTGCTCGCCATCACCCTGTCGATGGCCGTGGTGCCGCTGGTGATGATGGCGCTGGCGCGCCAGTTGCGTGGCGACACGGCGGCCGCCGCCGTACCGGATGGGCCACCGGAGGTGAGTGACGAGCCGAAGGTGGTGATCGCCGGCATGGGTCGCATGGGCCACGTCATCGCCAATCTGCTGCAGGCCCAGGGCGTGCCGGTGGTCGCCCTGGATACCTCGATGGACGCCCTGGGCCGCCAGGGCGAGGAAGGCCGCGTGCCGGTCTTCTATGGCGATCCGACGCGCCCGGAAATCCTCCACGCCGCCAAGGTCGGCCAGGCCGAACTGGTGATCGTCGCCACTGACGATCCGCAGATCAACCTGGGCACGGTGGACGCCCTCGCCCGCCTCTACCCGCAAACGCGGGTGATCGCCAGGGCGCACAACCGCAAGCAGGTGCTGCAGTTGCTCGACCGGGGCGCCAACCCGGTGCGCGAAACTTTCCATTCCAGCCTGGAGATGGGTCGTCGCGCCTTCATCGAACTGGGCGCGAGCGAAGAACAGGCCACGACCTGGGTACGCCGCTACCAGCAGCAGGAAGCGCAATCACTGCTGGAGTTGCATCGCCAAGGCCGCGACGACGAAACGGGCGGCCGATTCGATGATGCCGGCGTTATCGTCGCCGGCGTCACCTCGCCCACCCCGGAGCAACCCTTGGAAAGCGCCACGCGGCGCGATGATCGTCCGACCTGAAGTCGTCGATCCGGAGGAAACCATGCAACCAGGTTTCAAACTCGATAGCGTCCTGTCCCAGGGGCTGCTCGATGTTCTCATCAAGGCGGGACTGGTCGCCACGCTGGCGATCTTCGCCTTTCAGGTGTTCCAGCCGTTCATGGAACTGATGCTCTGGTCGGTGATCCTTGCGGTCACCCTCTACCCCGTGCTGCGCTGGGTCAAGGCGCGCACCGGGTTGAAGGACGGCCACGCGGCGACGCTGATCGTGCTCGTCGTCCTGCTGGTGCTGCTGGCGCCGATCTATCTGCTGGCGACCTCCATCGGCGAGTCCGTCGACAGTCTCGCCGTCGTACTCAAGAGCGGCACCTGGAGCGTGCCGGCGCCTTCGCGGTCGGTGGCCGAGTGGCCGCTGATCGGCCCGCGCCTGTATGACTTCTGGCTGGCGGCATCCACCAGCCTGAGCGACGTGCTGCGCGGCCTGCTGCCAAATCTCAAGGACACCGGGCGCATGCTGCTGGGCGCCGCCGCCAGTGCCGGTGGCGCCTTCGTACTGTTCATCGGCGCGATCATCATCTCCGGCATCATCATGGCCTTCGGTGAAACAGGCACCGTCGCCGCGCAACGCATCGCCATGCGGATTTCCGGCGAGGAGCGCGGCAAGCACATCTCGGCGCTGTGCACGGCCACCATCCGCGCGGTCGCCCTGGGGGTGATCGGCATCGCCTTCATCCAGATGCTGCTGATCGGCCTCGGCTTCGTGGTCAAGGGTGTGCCTGGCGCGGGAATCCTGGCCCTGGTCGTGCTGGTGCTGGGCATCGCCCAGGCGCCGGCGAGCCTGGTCACCCTGCCGGTGATCATCTATGTGCTGAGCGCCGAGGGCTTCAGCGCTGCTACCATCGCGTTCGCCATCTACATCTTCGTCGCCGGCCTGGCCGACAACGTGCTCAAGCCGCTGCTGCTGGGGCGTGGCGTCGACGTGCCAATGCCGGTGGTGCTGATCGGCGCCCTCGGCGGCATGGTGGTCAAGGGCATCATCGGCCTGTTCATCGGTCCGGTGATCCTCGCGGTGACCTACAAGCTGTTCTGGCAGTGGGTCGACCAGCAGGTGCCGAAGATGGACAGCCCTGCCAAGCCGTCCGAATAAGCCAAGGATTGCCATGTCCAAGCGCGTCAGACGCTGCACACTGATATTCACGACCCTGCTGGGCGGCTGCACCCAGGTCGGGCCGGACTTCCAGCCGCCGCAGGATCCGTGGCTGGCCGAATGGAACACGCCGCTGCTGGGCCAGGCGGGACGCAACGCCGCCACCCCGGACCTGCGCCAGTGGTGGACGGTGTTCGCCGACCCGACCCTGGATGCGCTGATCGCCGAAGCCGACGCGCACAACACCGACCTGCGGGTGGCCGGCCTGCGCATCGCCGAGGCACGTGCGCAACTGGCCATCGCCGAAACCGGACGCTACCCGCAGTTGCAGCAGATCCGCGCGGAAAGCCTGTACCTCAAGCAGGACCAGTCCGGCGCGCCGAGCGCCCGCGACTCGGTGTTCTGGCAGTCCAGCGCCGGCTTCGACATCGGCTGGGAGATCGACTTCTGGGGCCGCTTCAGCCGCGCCATCGAGTCCGCCGACGCCGCCTACTTCGCCTCCCAGGCCAACTACGCCGATGCCCTGGTGCTGCTGCGCGCCCAGGTGGCGGACACCTACTTCGGCCTGCGCACCGCCGAGGCGCGCCTGGACATCGCCCGCGAGAACGCCCGGCGCCAGGAGCGCAGCCTGCAGATCACCGAGCGGCTGTTTCGTCACGGCGAGAACGACGAACTGGACTGGCAGCAGGCGCGCACCCAGTACCTGGCGACCCAGGCCACCATTCCCGAGTTCGAGAACCAGGTGAACGCCCTGCGCAACATCCTCTGCGCGCTGCTCGGACGACCACCGGGCGCGATGCCGGAGCTGGCGGCGCACCACGGCCAGTTGCCGACGCCCAATGCCGCGATCCTCCAGGATGTACCGGCCAGCCTGTTGCAGCGCCGCCCGGACATCCGCGCCGCCGAGCAGGCGGTGGCAGCGCAATCGGCGCGGGTGGGCGTCGCCGAGGCCGACCTGTATCCGTCGATCAGCCTGCTCGGCAGCATCGGCTGGAGCTTCGTCTCGGCCAACAACCTGCCCGACAGCTTCAACCTCGCCGCCGGACCGAGCCTGATCTGGAATCCCTTCGACTACGGCCGGCGCAAGAACGCCGTACGCGTGGAAGACGCGCGCCTGCAACAGCTCATCGAGCTGTATCACCAGGACGTGCGCAACGCCGCGCGCGAGGCTGACGACGCCGCCAGCGGACTGCTGCGCTCGCTGCAGAGCGCCGGCATCCGCGAACAGGCCTCGCAGGCGGCACAGCGCTCGCTGGGCCTGGCCAGTTCGCAGTACCGCGAAGGCTTCGCCGACTTCCAGCGCGTGCTCGATGCCCAGCAACTGCTGCTGCAACAGCAGGACGGCTACCTGGTCAGCCGGGGCAACGCGGTCAGCAGCCTGGTGGCACTGTACAAGGCCCTCGGCGGCGGCTGGGACAGCCCGCGCGCACCGATCGATTCCAGCACCCGGCAACGGATGCAACAACGCACCGACTGGGGCGATCTGCTCGACGACCCCGCCCCGGCCTCCGGCACCTCAGGACAAGGAAAGCAGCAATGAGCGATACCCCCGCCACGCCGTCGGCACCGCCCTCGCCCCCCGTACCCGGCAAGTCCGCGCCGGATCGCGGCATGCGCGTGGTATTGCTGCTGATCGTCGTCAGCCTGGTCTGGTACCTGCTCGCCGACCGCTTCACACCCTATACCCAGCAGGCGCGCCTGCAGGCCTACGTGGTGCCGGTGAGCGCCGAGGTGGCCGGACAAGTGAAACGCGTGGCGGTGGGTAACAACCAGGAAGTGCGCAAGGGTGACGTGCTCTTCGAACTGGACCAGGAGCAGTACCGCATCGCCTTGCAGCGCGCCGAAGCGGACCTGGACACGGTGCACCGACAGATCGGCGCCAGCACCGCCGGCATCGACTCCGCCCAGGCCTCGCTGGCCGCCGCCCAGGCCAGCGAGCGCAAGGCGCGGCAGGATGCCGAGCGCCTGCAACGGCTTTACCAGGAGGATCCCGGCACGGTTTCCGTGCGCCGCCTGGAAGGCGCCCAGGCCACCCGCGAACAGGCGGCCAGCCAGGTGGCGGCGGCTCGTGCCGAAGTCGAGCGGGCGCGCGAGCAGCAAGGCGGCCTCGATGAAGACAACGCCCAGCTGCGCAGCGCCACGGCCAACGTCGCCAAGGCCCGCCTGGACCTCGCCCGCACCACGGTGCGCGCCGATTCGGACGGGCTGATCACCGACCTGCGCACCGACGTCGGCCACTACGTCGGTGCCGGCAGCCCGGTGATGACGCTGATCGCCATCCACGACCTGTGGATCAGCGCCGACATGACCGAGAACAACCTCGGCCACCTGAGCAACGGCACGCCGGTACTGGTGGTGCTCGACGCCCTGCCCGGCGAGCTGCTGCGTGGGCGGGTCCGCAGTATCGGTTATGGCGTGAGTGTCGGCCAGAGTACGCCGCCGGGCTCGCTGCCGACGGTGCAGAACAGCCGCGAGTGGCTGCGCTCGGCGCAGCGCTTCCCGGTGATCGTCGAGCTGGATCGCGACCAGCAGGTGAATCCGGCGAGCCTGCGCGTGGGCGGCCAGGCCGAGGTGATGGCGCTGCCCACCGAGGGCAACCCGCTGAACCTGCTGGGTCGCGTGTTCATGTGGCTGATGAGCTGGCTGAGCTATGCCTACTGAGCTCAGACCTATTGAACTGCGCCGCCGGCGCGCCCTGCGCCTGGCCTGGGGCACCGCGCTGTGCCTGGTGGCGAGCTTCGGCATCGGGCTGCCGATCCCCTTCCTCGCGCCGGTGCTCGCCGTCCTCCTGCTGGCGATGCGCGCGCAGGCCCTGCCGCTCAAGGCGGCTCCGGCCCTGGCGGTGCTGGTGCTGCTCAGCTGCGGCAGCGGCCTGCTGCTGATCCCGTTGCTGCGCCATGCCCCGCTCAGCGGCGTGCTGCTGGTGGGCATCGGCCTGTACGGCGTGTTCCGCTATGCGCTGCGTGGCGGCAACGGCCTGCTGGCGAACCTGCTGGTGATCGGCCTGACCATGATCGCCGCCGCCGGCGCCAGCGATTTCACCCTGGCGCTGTCGGTGGTCGAGGCGCTGGCCAAGGGCATGCTGCTGGCCGTTCTTAGCAGCGCCGTGGCCCATGCGCTGTTCCCCGAGCCGGCCAGTGCGCCCGCGCCTCCTGCGCCGCCCAGGCCCAGCGAGGGCGACGTCGGCTGGATCGCCCTGCGCGCCACCCTGATCGTGATGCCGGCGTTCCTTCTCGCGCTGATCGCGCCGGACCGCTTCATGCCGCTGATCATGAAATCGGTGAGCCTTGGCCAGCAGGCCGAGGAAACCCGCGCGCGCCACGCCAGCCGCGAGCTGATCGGTTCCACCCTGCTGGCCGGACTGCTGGCGATCCTGGTCTGGAGCGCGCTGAGCCTGTTCGTCCACCTCTGGATGTTCTTCCTCTGGGTGCTGCTGCTCACCCTCTGGCAAGGGCGCCGCCTGTACGCGGCGGTGGCGACCCGGCAGAGCCCGGCCTTCTGGGTCAGTTGCCTGACCACCATGCTCATCCTGCTCGGCCAGTCGGTACAGGACAGCGCAGCAGGCCAAGACGTCTACCGCGCCTTCGCCGTGCGCCTGACGCTGTTCCTCGCGGTGTCGCTGTACGCCAGCGGCATGCTGGTCTGGATCGACAGCCGCCGCACGCGGACACGCACGGCCTAGGGCTTCCAGTCCACCCCGGAGTCGGCCAGGTAGGCATCCACGGCGGCGCCGAGCGTGGGGTGGAAGGCATTTGCCCCCAAGCCTTCGAACAGTTCGAACTGCTTCATCTTGTCCTTCACCGGGTCCTTCATCTCAGCGAACTGCAATTCGACGCCGCGCCGCTCCAGCACCCTGTCCAGCTCGGCGAGCATGTCGGCGGAGGTGACGTCGATGCTGGTCACCGGGCTCGCCGCGATCACCAGGCGCTGCACCGGCGTGGGTGAGTCATCGAGCGCCGCCAGCACCTGGTTCTGGAATTGCTCGGCGTTGGCGAAGAACAGCGGCGCATCCCAGCGCAGCAGCACCAGGCCGGGGATGCGCCGGGCCTGCGGGTAGCGTGCCACGTCGTGGTAGCCACGGACGCCGTCGACCCGCCCGAGCACGGCGTGGTGCGGACGCCAGCCGTCCCAGAGGAACTCGATCACCGAGATCACCACGGCGATGCAGATGCCCGGAATCGCGCCGAACACCGCCACGCCGACGAAGCAACTGATGGACAGCCAGAACTCCCACTGCTGCAGGCGGTAGATGCGCTTGAGGTCGGCAAATTCGAACAGCCCCAGCGCCGCGGCGATCACCACGGCGGCCAGCGCGCTGTTGGGCAGGTGCTGCATCAGGCTGGGCGCTACCAGCAACAGCAGCGTCACCGCCAGCGCGCCGATGATACCGGTGAGTTGGGTCATCGAGCCGGCCGCCTCGGCCACCGGCGTGCGCGACGAGCTGCTGCTGATGGGAATGCCCTGGAACAGCCCGGAAGCGACGTTCGCCACGCCCAGGCCGAACATCTCCTGGTTCGGGTTCACCGGCGTTTTCAGCCGCGCCGCGTAGGTGCGCGACAACACGCTGGTGTCGGCGAACGACACCAGCGCCACCGCCACGCCGCCGAGCACCACTTCCACCAGATCGATGTCCGTCACCCACGGGAAGGAAAAGGACGGCAACCCCTGGGGCAGCTCACCGAGCACCTTGACGCCCAGGCTGCCGAGATCGAACAGGCTCACCGAGAGCGTCGCCAGGATCACCGCGATGAGAATGCCCGGCAGGCGCTGGTAGGGCTTGAGCAGCAGGATCAGCGCCAGGCTGCCGGCCCCCACCGCGAAGCTCGGCCAGTTGGCGCGGCCATCGAGCAGCGCCTGGCCCAGCGACCCGAGATCGCGCAGCGGCCCCTGGCTGTCGACGGACAGGCCGAACAGCTTGGGCAACTGGCTGATCAGCACCGTCAGCGCAATGCCGTTCATGTAGCCATAGCGGATCGGCTTGGACAGCAGTTCGGTGATGAAGCCCAGGCGCAGCAGCCCGGCGACCATGCAGACCACGCCCGATACCAGCGCCATCAGGCTGGCGATGGCAATGGCGCGCTGCGGATCGCTCGCCGCGTATTGCACGACCACCGCGAGAATCGGCGCGGCCAGCGCCGAGTCCGGGCCGAGCACCAGGATCCGGCTGGGGCCGAACAGCGCATAGGCCAGCAGCGGAATGATGGTCGCGTACAGGCCGTAGATCCCCGGCACGCCGGACGCCTCGGCGTAGGCGATGCCCACCGGCACCAGCATGGTGGTCAGCACCAGCCCGGCCGCAAGGTCCTTCGGCAGCCACGCCGCCTGGTAATGCCGCAGGGTGACGAGCCCCGGCAGCCAGCGCTGCCAGTCGAAACCCGGTCGTTGCTGCTGCGCGGAAGAGCCCGGCTGGGGCGTGTCGGACATATCGGAAGGGCTCCAGGGATCTTGGGAGGCAGTATCGCGAAAAACGCCGTGCAATGCGGGCTTTTTGCCATTCAGCGTAGATCGGCCCCTTCGCGCACGGCCGGCTCGTCGGGCTCATGTTTTTTCGAGAACGAGGGTACCGCCAGTTGCTCCATGCAAGCGTTTCCGAGGCTTCAGGACTACCGCTGCCAAGTGGGCGTTGATCGCCCTGGCGCCCGCGTGACCGGGCGTGTAGGACGTCATATGGCGCATGCAGCGCGGTACGGCAAGGATGCCCGCCCCGTTGCGGCACGCCGCCAGGCAGGGATGGGCGTATAATCCCGCCTCTTCGTTGGAGATGAGCTGGTTGGCGACATGCAGCTCAGTCAGGGCTTGCGGAACCCCTCGCTTCTTTCGACCGCGCTGCTGTTCGGAGGTCTGGCGGGTTGGTGGGTCGGACGGCTGGCCGGCCTGTACGGCGATCAGTGGTTGGCCGAGCCCGAGTACGCATTCGAAGACCTGGCAGCTTTCTGCGGCGCGCTATGCGGGGCGTTGTCCGCCTACACCCGGGACAATGGCGTGGTGCCGAGAATGGCCGGCCTTTTCGTGGGGGCGGTTTTGTCCTGGCGATGATCGGCTATGCCAAGTACTCCACCGACATGCCGCCGTACGACCTTCAACCGACCACCTATCTGCAGGACTTCATCCGGCAGATCCTGGGGCTGTGGCTTTCCCCGATCATCGGTGCCGCGCGAGTGTCGCTGTTCCGGGCGATCCTTCACTAGCCAACCGGTTCTTCACAGTCGGCGGTGTAGGTCGAGCACTCCCTCTCACCGGTGAAGCAGCATGCCCGCGCGACTCAAGCAGTGGGCCCGTTCGATCGAACGGCAAACCATGATCCTGTGGTTCTGCTGGAAGAATCCGGAAACGCCCCTGCCGGTCAAGCTGCTCTGCCTGCTGGTGGTTTCCTATGCGCTGAGCCCCATCGACCTGATACCCGACTTCATTCCGGTCCCGGGGTTGCTGGATGACCTGCTGATCCTGCCGGCATCCATCTGGCCGATCATCCGCCTCATGCCTGCGCAGGTGTACGCGGCGAGCAAAACTCAGGCGGATGATTTCGAGCGCACCCAGGCTCGACGCCCCGGCAGCCCGGTGGCCGTAATCGCCATCGTCACCATCTGGCTACTGCTGGCCGTGCTCTGCTACCGGTGGCTGTGGCGTTAGGTCAAACCTTGCAACGGGGCTCCTGGGTAAAGGTGCGCCGCACATCGACCGACCCCAGGTGCTCCAGCGCCTTGCGGCCTATCAGCACCGGGTAGATCATCCTCTTGCGGTCGCGGAGCGAGAACTCTTCATCGAGCAACTGGTTGCCGATGCAGACCTTCATCGACACGACCGGTCGATGCTCCGCGCCCCCGGCACCGCGGACCTTCACCTTGCGCAGTACGACGCGCTCGAACTGCTGCACCGTCTCGTTCCCGGTGTCGCTGTTCTTCGCAATGACCTTGAATCGCACCCACTTCTTCGCATCCTTCTCGAAGTACTCGATGTCCTTCGCGTCCATCGATGATGTCATGGCGCCAGTATCCAGCTTGGCTTTGACCGGTCACGAAGCGAGAGGCGGGTGAGGCACAGCCGCGCCCCCCAGACCATCCGGGGCCCGCAGGCCCTCGTTCATTGCCTGCAAAAAGACCACGCATGACTGGAATCTGCGGAAAGTGGATAGAACCCAGCCCCGGCTCTCCCCAACACTAGCCGGGCGTCGATCCAACAGGGGTCGACTTCCTTCCAGTGCCTTCCATCTACCCATCAGAGGCTTGCATGAGCACCCCCGCCGATCAGCTGAGTTCCTGGCTGAAGCAACACCAGATCACCGAAGTCGAGTGCGTCGTCAGTGAC
Source organism: Pseudomonas sp. MT3 (assembly GCF_054720805.1). Classification (NCBI taxonomy): domain Bacteria; kingdom Pseudomonadati; phylum Pseudomonadota; class Gammaproteobacteria; order Pseudomonadales; family Pseudomonadaceae; genus Pseudomonas; species Pseudomonas sp. MT3. Next base: position 212,171 of record NZ_JBTVPY010000004.1, on the reverse strand, counting down.
ATGACCGGTATCGCCCGCGGCAAGATTTCCCCGACCAACAAGTTCCTCGGCGAGGGAGGCATGCGTCTCCCCGAGAGTGTGCTGCTGCAGACGGTCACCGGAGACTATGTCGACGACGATATCTACTACGACCTGCTGGACGAAGCAGACATCGACATGGTCTGCCGTCCCGATCCGGACGCGGTGTTCCTGGTGCCCTGGGCCATCGAGCCGACCGCAATGGTGTTCCACGACACCTACGACAAGTACGGCAACCCCGTCGAGCTGTCGCCGCGCAACGTGCTCAAGCGCGTGCTGAAGCTGTACGCGGACAAGGGCTGGAACCCGATCGTCGCGCCGGAAATGGAGTTCTACCTGACCAAGCGCAGCAGCGACCCGGACTTCCCGCTGGAAGCACCCGTGGGCCGCTCGGGCCGTCCGGAAAGCGGCCGGCAGAGCTTCTCCATCGACGCGGCCAACGAGTTCGACCCGCTGTTCGAGGACGTCTACGACTGGTGCGAGGCGCAAGGCCTGGATCTGGACACCCTGATCCACGAGGACGGCCCGGCGCAGATGGAGATCAACTTCCGCCACGGCAATGCCCTGGACCTGGCGGACCAGATCACCGTATTCAAGCGCAGCATGCGCGAGGCGGCGCTGAAGCACGACGTGGCGGCGACCTTCATGGCCAAGCCGATCACCGACGAGCCCGGCAGCGCCATGCACATCCACCAGAGCGTGCTGGACGTGGCGACGGGCAAGAACATCTTCGCCAATGCCGATGGTTCGATGAGCGAACTGTTCCTGCACTACATCGGCGGTCTGCAGAAATACATCCCGAAAGTACTGCCGATGTTCGCGCCGAACGTGAACTCCTTCCGCCGCTTCCTCCCGGACACCTCCGCGCCGGTGAACGTCGAATGGGGCGTGGAAAACCGTACCGTCGGCCTGCGCGTGCCCGCGGCCCCCCCCGAAGCGATGCGCGTGGAAAACCGCCTGCCCGGCGCCGACGCCAACCCCTACCTGGCGCTGGCCGCCAGCCTGCTGTGCGGTTACCTGGGGATGCTGGAGCAGATCGCTCCCAGCGCCCCGGTCGAGGGCCGCGCCTACGAGCGCCGCAACCTGCGCCTGCCGATCACCATCGAAGACGCGCTGGCCCACATGGAAGAGTGCCAGGCGCTGGAACAGCACCTGGGGCGCAAGTTCGTGCAGGGCTATGTCGCGGTGAAACGCGCCGAGCACGAGAACTTCAAGCGTGTGATCAGTTCCTGGGAAAGAGAGTTCCTGCTGCTGAGCGTCTGACGTCCTCGCCCCACTTCATTACAACAAGACCGATAGGAGTCGACATGAGACTGCTGAAGCCCCTTGCGGCCTTCGCTTTTGCGGCGATGACCCAGAGCGCCCTCGCGGAACAGACTGTCAGTATCTACAACTGGACGGACTACATCGCCCCCAACACGCTCGCCGAGTTCCAGAAGACCACCGGGATCAAACCGATCTACGACGTCTTCGATTCCAACGAAACCCTGGAAGGCAAGCTGCTGGCGGGCCGCTCGGGCTACGACGTGGTGGTGCCTTCCAACCACTTCCTCACCCGCCAGGTGCAGGCCGGGGTCTTCCTGGAGCTCGACCGCAGCAAGCTGCCGAACTGGAAGCACCTGGACCCGGCACTGCTCAAGCTGCTCGAACAGAACGATCCGGGCAACCGCCATTCGGTGCCCTACCTGTGGGGCACCAACGGCATCGGCTACAACGTCGAGAAGGTCAAGCAGGTACTGGGCGTCGACAAGATCGACTCCTGGTCGGCGCTGTTCGAGCCGGAAAACCTGAGGAAGCTCAATGCGTGCGGCGTCGCCTTCATGGACTCCGCCGACGAGCTGATTCCCTCGGTGCTCAACTACATGGGCCTGGATCCCAACAGCACCAACCCGGCGGACTACGCGAAAGCCGAGGCCAAGCTGATCGAGCTGCGCCCCTACGTCACCTACTTCCATTCCTCGAAATACATCTCCGACCTCGCCAACGGCAACATCTGCGTGGCTTTCGGCTATTCCGGCGACGTCTTCCAGGCGGCCGCGCGGGCCAAGGAAGCCAATAACGGCATCCAGATCGCCTACAGCATCCCCAAGGAAGGCGCCAACCTCTGGTTCGACCTGATGGCCATTCCTTCGGATGCGAAGAACCCGGATCAGGCCCTGGCGTTCATCAACTACGTGCTGGAGCCCAAGGTGATCGCCGGCGTCAGCGAGTACGTCGGCTACCCCAACGCCAACGCCGACTCCAAGGCCTTCCTCGATGCCCAAACGCTGAACAACCCCGAGGTCTATCCGAGCCAGGCCGTGCTCGACAAGCTGTACATCTCCAACGCTCCGCCGCCGAAGATCATGCGCCTGATGACCCGCAGCTGGAGCAAGATCAAGTTCAACCAATGACTCGAGAGCGTCCCATGATTCATGCCGGCGAACATGCCGCGTCCTATTACGCGGCCACTGCACGCGACAAGCAGCCGTACCCTTCCCTCGAAGGCGAGGTTCACGCAGAGGTCTGCGTCATCGGCGGCGGCCTGACCGGCGTCAACACAGCCCTGGAGCTGGCCCTGCGGGGCCACTCCGTGGTGCTTCTGGAGGGCCGTCGCATCGGCTGGGGAGCCAGCGGCCGCAACGGCGGCCAGTTGATCCGCGGTATCGGCCACGACGTCAGCGGCTTCGCCAGATACGTCGGCGAGGACGGCGTTCGCTATCTGAACCAGGCGGGTTTCGACTCGGTGACGCTGGTGGCGGAGCGCATCCGCAGGTTCGACATCGCCTGCGACCTGCGCTGGGGCTTCTGCGAACTGGCCAATACTCCTGCGCAGTTCGCCGCCATGACGGAGGAACAGCACGAGCTGCAATCGATGGGCTATCCGCATCAGACCAGGCTCGTCGGGGCGGACCGGATTCATGATGTGGTGGCCAGTGACTGCTATGCCGGTGGGCTGATCGACATGGGCTCCGGCCACCTCCATCCACTGGACCTGGTGATGGGGGAAGCGCGGGCCGCCAGCCAACTCGGTGTGCGGATCTTCGAGCAAAGCCCGGTCCAGCGCATCACCCACGGCAGTTCGGTCACGCTCCACTGCGCCAACGGTCGAGTCCGCGCGGACAAGCTGGTGCTTGGATGCAATGCCCACCTGGACGACCTGGAGCCTCGCCTGACAGGCAAGGTCCTGCCGGCGGGCAGCTATGTGATCGTCACCGAACCGCTCCCCGAGCAGGTTGCCGCGAAGCTGATTCCGCAAAACCTGGCCCTGTGCGATCAGAAAGTGGGGTTGGACTACTACCGGCTGACCGCCGACCGCCGCCTGCTGTTCGGCGGCGCCTGCCATTACTCCGGGTTCGATCCGAAGGACATTGGCGCGTACATGCGGCCGAAGATGCTGAAGGTCTTCCCGCAGTTGGCCGATGTGCGCATCGACTACCAGTGGGGTGGCATGATCGGAATCACGGCCAACCGCTTTCCGCAGGTGGGTCGCCTGGCCCAACACCCCAATGTGTACTTTGCACAGGGTTACTCGGGGCATGGGCTCAACGTGACCCACTGGAGCGCCAAGCTCCTGGCAGAAGCGATCTCCGTCGGCCAGAGCCAGGGACTGGATGTCTTCAGCGCGGTTCCGCACCTGACCTTCCCGGGCGGCAAGCTGCTGCGCTCGCCCCTGCTGGCGCTGGGGATGCTCTGGTACCGGATTCGCGAAGCGATCGGCTGAACGAGCCACGCGGAGCATCTCGATGCTCCGCTTGTTTTCTAGCTGGGCAGCATGCTCACCACGCAACGCTCGGCGCCGCGCTTGAGCGTCGCTTTCGGGTACTCGCCGAAGAGCGTCTGGTAGGCCTGCGAGAAGCGGCCCAGATGCCAGAACGACCAACGCATCGCAACCTCGGCCACGTTGACTCCCGCGGCACCGGCGGCGAGCAGATCGCGCCGTGCGGCATTCAGCCGACGATTACGCAGCCAGACCGTGGGAGGCATGCCGGCATACTGGACGAACGACTGCTGCAACTGCCGCACCGAGACACCGGCGATCTCCGCAAGCTCCAGGACGCCAAAGCTATCCTGCGGGCAGTCGTTGACCACCTCTTTCACCCGCTCGACGACCCGCTTGGCGTGACGCTCGGAGCGACGGCGCTGCCCGACCTCAACGGCCTCTTCCAACAGCGAAAAGCAGCCATCGGCAACCTGCTGGGCGAACCCTGGGGCATCCACGTTGACATGCCCCTCTACAGCCCCGGCCAACAGGCTGCTCAAGGACGTTGCAAAAGCACTGCAGTTGGCCGACCGCAGCGGCTGGAGCAGCAGCCCTTCGAAGTCCGCAGCGGACCGTCCCCAGGCGGATGCATCCTTCAGGACCACCGCGACTTCACGGTAATTCTCAGGAGTGACCCAGGCGTTGTGCGTGTGCCCATCCAGCAGGTAGAGGACGCCTTCACTCATGTCGAAGCTGAAAACCAGGGTATCGGCCGGGGCATGAAACTCCTGCTCGACCCGCAGGTTCATACGCTCTTCATAGAGTTGAACAGCCCCTGTTTCCGCATGTACGACTCGACCACAAAAGCGACCGGCTGACATCTGCGTGTACTGCTCCTCCCACCCCGGCAGCACCGCACGCGGCTCATCAACCTCGCGAGCCTCCATCACCTTGATCGCCATCTTCGTACCCGGATATTTATTAAAATTATTGATTATTAGACTAACAACCGGGGCTATCTTCCCGCAAGGCAGATAGCATCCCGCACCACTTAATCCCGACCGTGTTAATGCCCAAACAAAAAGAACAAAACAGCCGTAACTCTTCTGTAGGAGCGAGCTTGCTCGCGAACCCGGCGAGAGCACACCGTCATATTCGATGAAATGACACCCGCGAAGCGCATACCCGAACGCGGTTATTCGCGCCCCCAACCCGGGCCTTGCACCCCGTCGGAACGGACTCCGTCCGCGATTGCCATTGTTCAGTCCGCCCCGCCACTCCAAGTGGGCTTTGACAGGCCGGCAGCGCAACCCAACTTTCCCGCGCGCAAAAGCAAAGCCCCCGACCAGCAGTGCTGATCAGGGGCTTTGGGATAGGAGCTTGACGATGACCTACTCTCACATGGGGAAACCCCACACTACCATCGGCGATGCATCGTTTCACTACTGAGTTCGGGATGGGATCAGGTGGTTCCAACGCTCTATGGTCGTCAAGCAATTCTTTCGGATGCTCGTGGCTTGCGCACACGCTCATCCCGATTCGGGTATGTGACAGGTAATTTGCGGTTCTCACGAACTTTCGGTTCGTTACGTCTTCACCGTACAACACGCAAATTGTTTGGGTGTTATATGGTCAAGCCTCACGGGCAATTAGTATCGGTTAGCTCAACGCCTCACAGCGCTTACACACCCGACCTATCAACGTCGTAGTCTTCGACGGCCCTTCAGGGGACTCAAGGTCCCAGTGAGATCTCATCTTGAGGCTAGTTTCCCGCTTAGATGCTTTCAGCGGTTATCTATTCCGAACATAGCTACCCGGCAATGCCACTGGCGTGACAACCGGAACACCAGAGGTTCGTCCACTCCGGTCCTCTCGTACTAGGAGCAGCCCCTCTCAAATCTCAAACGTCCACGGCAGATAGGGACCGAACTGTCTCACGACGTTCTAAACCCAGCTCGCGTACCACTTTAAATGGCGAACAGCCATACCCTTGGGACCGGCTTCAGCCCCAGGATGTGATGAGCCGACATCGAGGTGCCAAACACCGCCGTCGATATGAACTCTTGGGCGGTATCAGCCTGTTATCCCCGGAGTACCTTTTATCCGTTGAGCGATGGCCCTTCCATACAGAACCACCGGATCACTAAGACCTACTTTCGTACCTGCTCGACGTGTCTGTCTCGCAGTCAAGCGCGCTTTTGCCTTTATACTCTGCGACCGATTTCCGACCGGTCTGAGCGCACCTTCGTACTCCTCCGTTACTCTTTAGGAGGAGACCGCCCCAGTCAAACTGCCCACCATACACTGTCCTCGATCCGGATGACGGACCAGAGTTAGAACCTCAAGCATGCCAGGGTGGTATTTCAAGGATGGCTCCACGCAGACTGGCGTCCACGCTTCAAAGCCTCCCACCTATCCTACACAAGCAGGCTCAAAGTCCAGTGCAAAGCTACAGTAAAGGTTCACGGGGTCTTTCCGTCTAGCCGCGGATACACTGCATCTTCACAGCGATTTCAATTTCACTGAGTCTCGGGTGGAGACAGCGCCGCCATCGTTACGCCATTCGTGCAGGTCGGAACTTACCCGACAAGGAATTTCGCTACCTTAGGACCGTTATAGTTACGGCCGCCGTTTACCGGGGCTTCGATCAAGAGCTTCGCTTTCGCTAACCCCATCAATTAACCTTCCGGCACCGGGCAGGCGTCACACCCTATACGTCCACTTTCGTGTTTGCAGAGTGCTGTGTTTTTAATAAACAGTCGCAGCGGCCTGGTATCTTCGACCGACATGGGCTTACGCAGTAAATGCTTCACCCTCATCGGCGCACCTTCTCCCGAAGTTACGGTGCCATTTTGCCTAGTTCCTTCACCCGAGTTCTCTCAAGCGCCTTGGTATTCTCTACCCAACCACCTGTGTCGGTTTGGGGTACGGTTCCTAGTTACCTGAAGCTTAGAAGCTTTTCCTGGAAGCATGGCATCAACCACTTCGCTCTCTAAAAGAAAGCTCGTCATCAGCTCTCGGCCTTGAACACCCGGATTTGCCTAAGTGTTCGGCCTACCACCTTAAACTTGGACAACCAACGCCAAGCTGGCCTAGCCTTCTCCGTCCCTCCATCGCAGTAACTAGAAGTACAGGAATATTAACCTGTTTCCCATCGACTACGCTCTTCAGCCTCGCCTTAGGGACCGACTAACCCTGCGTCGATTAACGTTGCGCAGGAACCCTTGGTCTTTCGGCGTGGGAGTTTTTCACTCCCATTGTCGTTACTCATGTCAGCATTCGCACTTCTGATACCTCCAGCAAGCTTCTCAACTCACCTTCACAGGCTTACAGAACGCTCCTCTACCGCGCATCTTGCGATGCACCCGTAGCTTCGGTGTATGGTTTGAGCCCCGTTACATCTTCCGCGCAGGCCGACTCGACTAGTGAGCTATTACGCTTTCTTTAAAGGGTGGCTGCTTCTAAGCCAACCTCCTAGCTGTCTAAGCCTTCCCACATCGTTTACCACTTAACCATAACTTTGGGACCTTAGCTGACGGTCTGGGTTGTTTCCCTTTTCACGACGGACGTTAGCACCCGCCGTGTGTCTCCCACGCTGACACTTCCAGGTATTCGGAGTTTGCATCGGTTTGGTAAGTCGGGATGACCCCCTAGCCGAAACAGTGCTCTACCCCCTGGAGTGATACGTGAGGCGCTACCTAAATAGCTTTCGAGGAGAACCAGCTATCTCCGAGCTTGATTAGCCTTTCACTCCGATCCACAAGTCATCCCCTACCTTTTCAACGGGAGTGGGTTCGGTCCTCCAGTCAGTGTTACCTAACCTTCAACCTGCTCATGGATAGATCGCCCGGTTTCGGGTCTATACCCAGCGACTAATTCGCCCTATTAAGACTCGCTTTCGCTACGCCTTCCCTATTCGGTTAAGCTCGCCACTGAATATAAGTCGCTGACCCATTATACAAAAGGTACGCAGTCACCTAACAAGTAGGCTCCCACTGCTTGTACGCATACGGTTTCAGGTTCTATTTCACTCCCCTCTCCGGGGTTCTTTTCGCCTTTCCCTCACGGTACTGGTTCACTATCGGTCAGTCAGTAGTATTTAGCCTTGGAGGATGGTCCCCCCATATTCAGACAAAGTTTCTCGTGCTCCGTCCTACTCGATTTCACTTCAAAGAACCTTTCACATACGGGGCTATCACCCACTATGGCCGCACTTTCCAGAGCGTTCTGTTAGATTCAAAGAAGCTTAAGGGCTAGTCCCCGTTCGCTCGCCACTACTAAGGGAATCTCGGTTGATTTCTTTTCCTCAGGGTACTTAGATGTTTCAGTTCCCCTGGTTCGCCTCTTGCACCTATGGATTCAGTACAAGATACCTAGGTTATCCCAGGTGGGTTTCCCCATTCAGAGATCTCCGGATCAAAGTCTGTTTGCCGACTCCCCGAAGCTTATCGCAGGCTACCACGTCTTTCATCGCCTCTGACTGCCAAGGCATCCACCGTATGCGCTTCTTCACTTGACCATATAACCCCAAGCAATCTGGTTATTGTCTCGAACGTGAAGACGACATTCGCCGAAAATTCGCGCTTGAACTCGCAAATTTTACCTTGACTTGAATAATCACCAGTGAAAGAGATTATTCAGTCTACTTCTATCACATACCCAAATTTTTAAAGAACGGTTCTGGCACAAAGACCAGACAGCAAGGTTCGTTCACCGAACATTCCTGTCTGAGCTTTCGACGATTAATGGTGGAGCCAAGGAGGATCGAACTCCTGACCTCCTGCGTGCAAAGCAGGCGCTCTCCCAGCTGAGCTATGGCCCCATCGGATCAGCAGCACACCACAACAATTGGTGGGTCTGGGCAGATTCGAACTGCCGACCTCACCCTTATCAGGGGTGCGCTCTAACCAACTGAGCTACAGACCCAATCGTTCGGGCTTTGGCAGCTTGTCGACCTCACCCGCTCTCTATCCAAGAGCCGGGGGCGCGCTCAAACCAACCGAGCAGCAAACCTATCGTCTAACCAGTGAATCAAGCAATTCGTGTGGGAGCTTATGAAGAAGCTGAGATCTTCGATTAAGGAGGTGATCCAGCCGCAGGTTCCCCTACGGCTACCTTGTTACGACTTCACCCCAGTCATGAATCACTCCGTGGTAACCGTCCCCCTTGCGGTTAGACTAGCTACTTCTGGAGCAACCCACTCCCATGGTGTGACGGGCGGTGTGTACAAGGCCCGGGAACGTATTCACCGTGACATTCTGATTCACGATTACTAGCGATTCCGACTTCACGCAGTCGAGTTGCAGACTGCGATCCGGACTACGATCGGTTTTCTGGGATTAGCTCCACCTCGCGGCTTGGCAACCCTCTGTACCGACCATTGTAGCACGTGTGTAGCCCTGGCCGTAAGGGCCATGATGACTTGACGTCATCCCCACCTTCCTCCGGTTTGTCACCGGCAGTCTCCTTAGAGTGCCCACCATAACGTGCTGGTAACTAAGGACAAGGGTTGCGCTCGTTACGGGACTTAACCCAACATCTCACGACACGAGCTGACGACAGCCATGCAGCACCTGTGTTCCGATTCCCGAAGGCACTCCCGCATCTCTGCAGGATTCCGGACATGTCAAGGCCAGGTAAGGTTCTTCGCGTTGCTTCGAATTAAACCACATGCTCCACCGCTTGTGCGGGCCCCCGTCAATTCATTTGAGTTTTAACCTTGCGGCCGTACTCCCCAGGCGGTCGACTTATCGCGTTAGCTGCGCCACTAAGATCTCAAGGATCCCAACGGCTAGTCGACATCGTTTACGGCGTGGACTACCAGGGTATCTAATCCTGTTTGCTCCCCACGCTTTCGCACCTCAGTGTCAGTATCAGTCCAGGTGGTCGCCTTCGCCACTGGTGTTCCTTCCTATATCTACGCATTTCACCGCTACACAGGAAATTCCACCACCCTCTACCGTACTCTAGTCAGGCAGTTATGGATGCAGTTCCCAGGTTGAGCCCGGGGATTTCACATCCATCTTACCAAACCACCTACGCGCGCTTTACGCCCAGTAATTCCGATTAACGCTTGCACCCTTCGTATTACCGCGGCTGCTGGCACGAAGTTAGCCGGTGCTTATTCTGTTGGTAACGTCAAAACAGCAAGGTATTAGCTTACTGCCCTTCCTCCCAACTTAAAGTGCTTTACAATCCGAAGACCTTCTTCACACACGCGGCATGGCTGGATCAGGCTTTCGCCCATTGTCCAATATTCCCCACTGCTGCCTCCCGTAGGAGTCTGGACCGTGTCTCAGTTCCAGTGTGACTGATCATCCTCTCAGACCAGTTACGGATCGTCGCCTTGGTAGGCCTTTACCCCACCAACTAGCTAATCCGACCTAGGCTCATCTGATAGCGCAAGGCCCGAAGGTCCCCTGCTTTCTCCCGTAGGACGTATGCGGTATTAGCGTTCCTTTCGAAACGTTGTCCCCCACTACCAGGCAGATTCCTAGGCATTACTCACCCGTCCGCCGCTGAATCCGGGAGCAAGCCCCCTTCATCCGCTCGACTTGCATGTGTTAGGCCTGCCGCCAGCGTTCAATCTGAGCCATGATCAAACTCTTCAGTTCAATACTGCTTGGGTTTTGCGAAAACCCTAAACTTGGCTCAGCAATCGCATGCTCAATTTAATGAGCTAAAACTCTCGAATTCACGAGTGTTACTTGCGTTGCTGATAATCAGTCGATCATCAGTCTTACATCACAAGCACCCACACGAATTGCTTGATTCGACTTGTTAAAGAGCAGTTGGTTAAGGCTTTCGTCTCAACCGAGGCGCGCATTCTACGCTAACCTCTCTTTCCGTCAAGCTTTATTTTTCGAAAATTTCTTTTCTACTCAATCGCTTGTGCTTCTGCGAAGGAAACCTTCGCATCAGCGGGAGGCGCATTCTACAGCGATCAAACTCGCTGTCAAGCACCTCGATGATCTTCTTTCAACCGCTGCCGGAGCGGCGAGCTGAAAGCGGCAAGTGACTCACTTGCCTGATCACCACTCTCAACTAGAACCACTGTAAGTGCTTGATTTTCAAGCTCTTTCAGCGCTTCGCCGCTGGAAGTGGTGCGCATTATAGGGACTTGAAACGACCCGTCAACGACTTTTTGCAGAAAGATGACAAAACCGCTTCGCCCCCTTCCCTTCTCTATATGGAGCGGAAGGAGAAGCCCGCCGGCGAACTGAACCTCACTTGGAAAGCTGGCGAGCCATAGCTTGTGGCCAGGCCCGCAGCTTGCTTACCGTTATCGAAAGGCATTACCCAGCGCTTGTGACGTCAGGCAATGGCACGCACTTCCTGAGCGTGACGCGAGTCGAGGCAACTTTCCGCTCGACGCCAACCTCCCTGTCCCCCGTCCTTGATCAGTAAACGAATAAGGTCAGGGTAATTTCGTAGATTCCAGTGGCTTCAACCGGAAATGCGCAGGTGCGGTTTCGCGCAGGCACACCGCCACCAGTAATCCCAATACGACGCCGGCCAAGGCCAGGTAGAGGGTCTTCTCGATGCCATAGTGTTGGGCGATGTAGCCCGCCAACGCCGGTGCGACGCCACCTCCGAATACCTCGCCAATGCCGACGACCAACCCGGTAGCCGTGGATATCAGCGCGGGCGGCACCGACTCACTGGTGAGCGGCCCAACGATCATGCAGATCATGCTGAAGTTGAAGAATGTGGTCGCGAACAGCAGCAGGAACAACTTCATGGGCTCGGCGCCGGTATGGATCATCAGCCAGAGCGCTATGCTTGTCGCAACGCATGAGATCAGCGCAATCGGCTTGCGGCCCAGACGATCCGACAGGGTCGGCATCAGCACCATGCCGCAGAAACCGCCGAAGCCGATGGCGGACATGACGAAGCCCATCTGCTGCATCCCCAGATGCAGATAGTCCGTCAGATAGCTGGGCAACATCACCGAGCTGACGAACAGACAGGTAAGCATGCAGAACATGCCCGCCAAATTGAGCAGTACATTCCGATAGCGCAACGCTGCCAGCCAATCACTCCCGATGTCGTGCGAGGTGTCATTCGCCGGACGCTGGACAGCAGGCTCGCGCAGGACCTTATACAACGCCCATGCCAGGAGGAACCCCGGCACCGAGACCAGCACGAAGACCCAACGCCAGGATGGCACCACCAACAGCAACTGGGTGGCGATGATGGGCGCCAGTCCCAGCCCCAGCAGAGGGAAGAACGCCTGCTGAATCCCGATGTTCATCCCCAGTCTCGAGGGATGCGATGCTTCAGCGGTCGCGGCAATGGAGGTCGGCGTGAAGGCGCCCTCCGCCACGCCCATCACGGCGCGAATGAGCAGCAGCCCCCCGACACCGCTGGCAAGCCCTGAAAGGCCGGCCAGCAAGGAGAAGACGATCACCGCCGGGATGATCACCTTGCGCCGGCCAATACGATCCGACAGGCGCCCCATGAAGATCGAGGAAATCCCCCAGGCCAGGGCCAGGATCGCCGAGATATTGCCAAGATCCTGATAGTCCAGCCCAAGGTCGCGCATCATCACCGGGTACAACGGCAAGATGATGAAGCGGTCCAGCCCGACCAGACCGAAACCGATGGCCAACAGTGCCACGGCCTTCCATTCGTACTTTTTATCGAACATACGGGTACTCCTCCGCCGCCAAGGGCATGGATGGAATGAACGCTTGCGCAGGTAGGATTGCGGGGTGGATCAGAAGTACACGAGGGCTTCGACCAGACCGGTCAATTGGGTGCGGTCACGACCATTGCCGTAGACTCGGTCATGTTCGATGGGATCGAACCAGTCGTAACGCAGTTCGGGACGGATGCTGATGTGGCGCGTGGCGTCCCATCGGAGGCCCATCGTCAGAGCGTTGAAGTCGCCCCGAGCGCTACTGGTGGGGAACAGCACGAAGGCGTCGCGATCGCGGAAGTGTTCGCCGCGAACGGAAAAGGCCAGGTCCTTGCGGTGCTGGTAGGTCAGCACACCGTTGACGCCCCACCATGAGGCTCCGTCGAAACCAGGCCCGGTGACGATATCGACGGTGTCTGCCTTCCCATCCCCGGACTGGCGACCGTAGACCACCTCCCCGCCCATCGACCAACGCGTATCGAAAGCGTGCCAGGCGTTCAGCGAATGCTGCTGACGCAACTGGCCATCGTGAGAGACCAACCGCGCGGTAGGGGCCTGGACGTCGTCGAAGTCATGGTTCTCCTCATCGCCAACCATGAACTCGTAGTCGATCCAGGTCTGCATGTCTGGCGTGCGCCAGCGTAGCGCGCCCAGGACCGACTTGCCGCTGTTGTTGTCCCGCAGGTTGTTGCGTCCCTGTACCACCCCCAGCTCGACGCCGAGAAGACCGCTCTCGTCATCGAGTAACCGGGTGCTGGCCAGGAATCCCGACACGGTGCTGGCTTCGGAGACGAAGGCGTAGGTCTTGCTGGCGAATGGGTTGCGCGCCTCTCGGATGTTCGGTGGGATCTCGTAGCCCGTCGCCGGGCCGAAGATCCCGGCGATCAGGCTGAAGCCGGGACCATAGGGCAGGTATATGGAAGCGAACAGGTTCGGCGTGGCGACGAACTTCTCCTTGTCGCGCTTGGCCCGCTCGGCATCGTCGTCGCCCGGTGAGTTGGCGGGCCAGTGCATGTCCCAGCCGAAGGTCCGCGCAAACTGGGCGTTGCGCCCATAGAGCGTCTCCATGCTGAATCCGAAGGACACCTCTTCGGGTTTGGGGCCGGGCAGCGGCGTGACCCTGGGTACCACATTGGCCACCAGCGGCTTGTCGGCAAATATATGCACCGATGCCAGCTCCAGCCCTTCATCGGAGAAGCCGGTCAGCGGCAGGTTGCTCAGACCGTCCTCTCGCTCGGCATGACTGGAGCGGTTGTTGCGGGCATAGCCGACATCCAGCAGACCGGAAATCCGTATGCCGTGGTCATGCTCCAGCTCGGGACCGAGCAACCAGCGCGCCAGGGAGCCCTCCCCCTTTTCTTCGACTTCAGCGTGAGCGCTCATCGCCGCAACGGCGAGCAAACCGGCGCTCATGGACAGCATCACGTTGTTCAACATATCTGCCTCTTGTTCTTGTTTTCGCGGATAGGGCGAGTCCCCTCCCGGAAGGCCTTCGCGGGGCAAAACACTCCCGAACCGGGCCGCGTGACCGGCCCGGCGGGAAGGGACTCATGAACGGGAAGGGAAACTCAGTGGCGAGCCAGCACGGCCTTCAAGGCATCCAGCAGCAATGCATCGGCAGATGGTGAAACACGCTGCGCACGCCAGGCGACATGCTTGTCAGGACGGACCAGTACGCAGCCGTCCTCATGGATCTCACGCAGCCGCGACCAATCGCCATAGCTGTCGGTATATTCCAGGCCCAGCCCGATGCGGCGTACGACCAGATCGATGCCCAGCTCCTGGGCAGCCAGTTGGGCGGCATGGCGCCAGGCCTCTCCACCGTGCCCGATAAGCAGCGTGAACCGCCCCTGGCTGCAGACATCCAGGGTGGAGAGCTTGTGTCCGGCGGCGTCATGCAACCAGGCATGCGGCAGGTGCGCACCGGGCCAGGTGGTGGGGTGATAGTAGAGTTCACGGTCCCGACCATAGGCCGGCGCCTCGCTGCCATCTCCCGACACCGCGCAGCCTTGATAACGCTGGCCCAGCTCCACGCCATGACAGTTGAACTGATAGTGCTGCAGTTGAATGGCTTGCTCCAGGGCCGCGCGGCGCTCACGGCCGGTTGCCGAGTCCGCGCTGAGCTCCTGCAGGCTCGCCCAGCCTTCGGCCTCGGTCTGGCCTGGCTTGAAACCCAGCGCGCTGGAGATCGGCAACATGTTGCGTACGCTCTCCATCGCGCGGTCCACGACCTCGCGCCCCACCGGCTGACGCTCCTGGTTGTAGCTGTCCAGCAACCCCGTGCCGGCTTCCCCCTTAAGGACCATCGCGAGCTTCCAGGCCAGGTTATAGGCATCCTGCACCGAGGTATTGGTGCCCAGGCCATTGGCCGGCGGATGACGGTGCACCGCGTCGCCACAGCAGAACACCCGACCTTCGGAATAGTGGCTGGCGACCACGTGGTTGATCTGCCACTTGCTGGTGGCGAGCACCTCCACAGGAATATCGGCGTCGCCAATGACCCGGCGGGCGCGTTCGATCACCGCTGCCTCGCTGAGGTCCGGTTCCCCCTGTGCGGGATCGTACATGAACAGCATCACCCACTCGTTCCAGGGTCGAACGCAGATGAAAGTACCGCTGCCCACCCAGTAGTCGTTGCCCGGCTGCACCATCCAATAGAGCACGCCAGGGCGGCTTTCGCAGTAGCGGCGCAGGTCGGCGCGCAGCCAGACATTCACCGCGCAGCCCAGGCCCATCTCGCCTTCCAGCGGGATGCCGAGCAACTCCATCACCCGGCTACGGGCACCGTCTGCGCCGATCATGTAGCGGGCGCGCACGGTGAACTCGCGCCCGGTACCGCGATCAAGGACGCGGGCGGTAACCCCCTCGGCATCCTGGGTGAAGTCCACGAGTTCGTTGTTGAAACGCATCTCGCTGCCGGCGCGCAAGGCTTCGTTGGCGAGAATCGGCTCCATCAGGTGCTGGGGGATGTTGCACATGGCCGACGGGCTGGCCAATTCGTAGTCGGACTTGCGCTCGATGGCATTCCCCCAGGTCAGCAGGCGGCCGAACTCCTGGCCACTGAAACTGGTGGCCCAGACGTTGTTGGCCATCAGCTCATGGGGACTTGCGGCGGCGACGACCTGCGATTCGACACCGGCATCCCGGAACACCTCCATGGTGCGCTGGTTGGTGATGTGCGCCCGCGGGCTGTTGGCGGTCCAGCGATACTTGTTGATCAGCAGGTTGCGGATACCGTAGCGCGACAGCAGCAGGGAAGCCGTGAGGCCGGAGGGACCACCTCCGACAATCAGGACGGGGACTTCGATGATTTCGGAGGTGTTTTGCAGTTTCATGGTTGTACTCCGCACTCTTGTTCTTGAAATCGGAAAGTTACCCACCAGGGCGGGCGCTATTGCCTGCGCCACTTATCCAGGATCGGGCAAGCCGAACCCGCGCCGCTTGCCCGAAGGCAATCAGCGAATACGAAATGAATGGCGTCAGGGAGTTGCTGGCATGCCGGTCAGCCGCCCGGCTCGGTGTTCAGGATGAAGTAGTCGGGGACCGGCGGCCCCCAGAGATACAACGAGCTCTCCGCTGGGAAGTCTCCCGCCGGCCACTCACTCCCGGCCTTGATGAAGTCCATTTCCGTGGAGTACTCACTGAAGGAGCCCCAGGGGTCGCGGACGTAATGGAAGTAGTTGGAACCCAGGCAATGCCTGCCCGTGCCCCACCCTTCGACATAGCCCGCGGCGGCCATCTGCTCCGCCCCATTGCCCACGTCATCGATGGTCGGGACGTCCCAGGCCGCGTGGTGGAACCCCTTGGCGCTGCTTTTGGCGAAGGCCACCAGATGGTGATCGCAACCGTGTCGCGCATGGGTGAAGGCAATGATGTCCTGGGAGCGGTCGGAAAGTTTCAAACCCAGCGCCTGCTCATAGAAAGCCACGGCCCGCGGCACGTCTGGAGAAAAGAACAGGACGTGGGACAGGCGCCTTGGCCGGACCTGGCACACCGCGTCCCGGCTGCCCACGCCACGCAGGTCGCGAACAACCTGGGGACTCGTGGGGCGCGAATCCGGCATGGTCTTCTCACCTACCCGGACCTGTATCAGGTTGCCGTCCGGATCGCGGAACCAGAAACCGCCGCCAGCGCCTTCTTCGAGCAGCGCGCCGCTACGCTCCACCTGCTCGCGCAGCGTGGCGAAGTCGTCCTCGAAGCAATTGAAGCTGATCCAGGCCAGTGACTTGCCCGGCCCCGGCAATATGCGCGCCCAGCGATGGCCGTCGGCCGCCGAAATGTCCAGCCACGCCTCGCTCCCCTGCACATCCAGACCGAAGTGCTCGAAGAAATGCCGGGCCTGCTGTAGCGACGGGACGTACAGCGCGTAATGATCGATCGAATGCACGCCACGACTCGTGATGCCCATGATCGCCTCCCTCATCTTGTTGTAGTCGAAGCCCCAGGGAGGGGGCTTCTCTGCTCATCGGTTGCGGCGACCGCTCAGG
Source organism: Pseudomonas sp. MT3 (assembly GCF_054720805.1). NCBI lineage: Bacteria > Pseudomonadati > Pseudomonadota > Gammaproteobacteria > Pseudomonadales > Pseudomonadaceae > Pseudomonas > Pseudomonas sp. MT3. The sequence goes on along the minus strand of NZ_JBTVPY010000004.1, from coordinate 195,343 downwards.
CCTCGTCGACCACCGGATTGACCAGCGTGCCAATGCCTTCGATGGAAACTTCCACGACATCGCCGGCCTTGAGATAGACCTTCGGGTCCATGCCGAAGCCGACGCCGGCGGGCGTACCGCTGACGATCACGTCGCCGGCTTCCAGGGTCACCGCCTCGCTGAGGGTGGAGATGATCGTTGCCACGTCGAACAGCATGTCCTGGGTGTTGGCTGACTGCACCACCTTGCCATTGACCCTGGTCTGCAACAGCAGGCCCTTGCCGCCGAGCGGCAGTTCGTCCGCGGTGACCAGATCAGGACCGAAGGCGCCGGTGTCGTCGAAGTTCTTGCCGACTGTCCATTGCGGCGACTTGAACTGATAGTCACGCACGGAGCCCTCATTGAACAGCGCGTAGCCGGCCACGCAGTCCAGAGCCTTGTCTTTCGGGATATGCCGGCCGCCACTCTTGAGCACCACCGCCATCTCGCCTTCGTAGTCCAGCGTGTCGGAAACGCGCGGCCGCACCAGCGGCTGGTTATGAGCGGTCAGGCTGCTGTTGAAGCGCGGGAACAGGGTGGGATAGTCCGGCTGCGCATAGGGCGACTCTTTGGTGTGGTCGGCGTAGTTGAGGCCGACACACACGATCTTCCCCGGCTTGCGCATCAACGGCAGGTAGTCCTGTTCGCCAACCTCCACGACGTCCCCCTTGGCCTTCTCGCCATAGGTGGCCAGGTCCTCGCCACGCGTCAGCAGCGACTCCAGGGTTTCCTCACCCAGCACCTTCACGCCTTCAGGAGTGCGAACGCCCAGCACGGCGCGGCCTTGATGATTGAACGATACATAGCGCATGGATCAGGACCTCTTGTTGTGTTGTACGGCACCGTCACGCAGAACGGCATGGAGAGAAAGCTAAACCCGTTAAAATATATCGTCAATTAAAAAATATATTTTCTTCAGATTTTCTACAAAAGGCTCTGCGTGTATGATCCTGCTAACGCTGACGCACACTGGGTATCTGCCATGAACCAACCTGAACGCTGGATGGAATCGGTCGAAGGCGTCGACAAGCGCACGATGGCTTCCCAGCTTGAATCCCGTGTCCGCCAGGACATCATCAGCGGCCGCCTGGCACCAGGCAGCAAGTTGCGCCTCAAGGAGCTCGCCGATACCTACGACGCCGGCGTGATCCCGTTGCGCGAGGCCCTGTCGCGCCTGGCTGCCACCGGCTTCGTACTCGCCACCGAGCAGAAAGGCTTCAGCGTCGGCCGCATCTCCGCCGAAGAAATCCGCGACATCACCCATACCCGTCTGCTAATCGAATGCCAGGCACTGCGGTTATCCATCACCCAAGGCGACCTGGACTGGGAGAGCCGGCTGATTGCCGCCCACCACCGCCTGGACCGCCTGCCGGTGGTGGAAGGCCCCGAGAGAATGCTGCGGCCGGACTGGGAGCAGGCCCATGAGGCTTTCCATACTATCCTGCTCTCGGCCTGCGACTCGCACTGGCTGATGCGCTTTGCCGGAATGCTCCGCGACCAGACCGCGCGTTATCGCCAGTTGTCGCTGCTGTACGCCGGCAGCATCGATCGCGATGTACCGGGTGAACACCGCGCCCTGCTGGACGCGGCATTGGCACGTGACGTGGAGCGGGCCTGCGAGCTGCTCACCGAACATTACGAGACCACCACGCGCAATGTGCTCAAGCATGAGCGCCTGAAGGCTTCCACTCAGAGCTGACTCCGGCCTCTCTGAGCACTCAGAAAAGCCCCTTGAAGGAGCTGGACGTCACAATGCCTTTCCCACAGGCGACGGGAGCGCAGCCAATCGCAGAAGCCTCCGCAAGCGGTGGCGCGGGGGAATAAGTGGCTGGCCCGGGGAACGTCGAAACCAGCCCACAGAGGCGGCAATCAGGCCGTAAGACCACCGTCGACCAGATAGTGAGCGCCGGTGACGAACGAAGCTCGCTCCGACGCCAGCCACATGACCAGCTCACCGACCTCCTCGGGCTTTGCTGCGCGACGAATCGCGGCGTTGGCCAGCAGCACCTTCACGCTCTTGTCGTCCCCCTGTGCTCACCGTCATCGGCGTGGCGATCAGGCCCGGACACACGGCATTGACCCGGATGTTGTAGCGCCCGCAATCCATCGCCGCAGCACGCGCCAAACTGATCACGCCATGCTTGGACACACGATACGCGACACCACCCGACATCGAGCGGACACCCGCGATCGACGCCGCATTGATGATTGCCCCACTGCCCGGAGCCTTCATCGCCGCGATCTGATGAAGCATGCACTTAATACCCCGACCAGGTTCACATCGATCACCCGTCGCCAGGTTTCCAGGCCCAGCGCATCAACCGGCAGCAGTTCGCCGGAATCCCCGCGCTGTTGAAGGCAACGTCCAGTCTTCCCATATGTCGTACGAATGCCAACTCTAAGCGTATGGGGTCCCAATGATGGCAATGAGGGGCGGCCCCGCTGGAGCTCGTGTGTAGATCCACCTGGAAAGCTGTTGAACCCATAGGCTCTCGTACGCCCCGGCTAACCCGCGGACACCCATCGCAGCGCCTACCGAAGGACACCTCGCCGCCGTAACTGGAGTAGTCGCCCACAGACCGACAGATATCATCCCCAATATACAAGGAGCTCCTCAGGCCCGCGTATCAATCCCGCTCATGATTCAGGACTGCAGCCTGACGCTCCCCTGCTGGCGACGTTACACTTCGGCGCTCGCCTACAGAGGCAAGCCTATCCGCTCCTATTCCCCGTTGGAGTATGCGGACTACAGCCCGCCTCCCTTCTTGACTATCAAGCGTGTTGTGGAGAGAGAGGGCTACTGGGCCACAAGAACGGCAGCATCACCAGCCACTACTCCGCGGCGGAGCTGGACAAGCTGATTGAGGCAGCCAACAAGGTATCAGCAACCGACCGTCGCGCACCGGCGCTTACGATTCTAAAGAGGAGGATGGGCTAGTCGAAAAGGGGCGTGCCACTTGAAAAGTCACTGCCCAGAAACGACAAAACCGCCCGAAGGCGGCTAAGTCATTGAATATATTGGTCGGGACGGAGTGATTCGAACACTCGACCCCTTGCACCCCATGCAAGTGCGCTACCAGGCTGCGCTACGCCCCGACGTTGCTTTTGAGTTCCCTCAGAAGCGGATCGCACTATACCCCAAGCATTTGCTTCGGAGAAGTGCTTTTTTCATTTTTTTCAGTTACTTGCGCAAGACGTGCAGCACGTCTTCCAATTCGGCGATCATCTGCCGGATCAGTTGCTTGTACTGTGTGGCGTCCTCGCGGGCTTCATCGCCAGTGAGGCGCTGGCGGGCACCACCGATGGTGAAGCCCTGATCGTAGAGCAGCGCGCGGATCTGGCGGATCATCAGCACGTCCTGACGCTGGTAGTAGCGCCGGTTGCCTCGTCGCTTGACCGGGTTGAGTTGCGGGAATTCCTGTTCCCAGTACCGCAGCACGTGCGGCTTTACCGCGCAAAGGTCGCTTACTTCACCGATGGTAAAATAGCGCTTGCCCGGAATGGGGGGCAACTCGTCGTTATGACTTGGTTCCAGCATAAGCTTCAACCCTGGCCTTCAGTTTCTGCCCTGGACGAAAGGTGACGACGCGCCGGGCTGTGATCGGGATTTCCTCTCCCGTCTTCGGGTTGCGTCCCGGACGCTGGCGCTTGTCACGCAGGTCGAAGTTGCCGAAACCCGACAACTTCACCTGTTCGTTATGCTCCAGCGCCTGGCGGATCTCTTCGAAGAAGAGCTCCACCAGTTCCTTGGCTTCCCGCTTATTCAGGCCCAGCTCTTCGTACAGACGTTCAGCAATTTCAGCTTTCGTCAGAGCCCCCATACGCTACTTCCTTAACGTGGCGTTGAACCTTTGTTCCAGCGAGGCGACGATATTCTGCGTAGTCGCGTTCACCTCGTCATCGTTAAGAGTGCGTGATGGATGCTGCCAGGTCAAGCCAACCGCCAAGCTTTTTCTAAGCGGATCAATGCCTTTACCGTGGTAGACGTCAAACAGCCTGAGGTCCGTCAGCCATTCGCCCGCCATTTCACGGATATTTGCCAGGACGAATTCGGCCGGGGTATCCAGATCGACGATCAGCGCCAGGTCACGGCGCACTTCAGGGAAGCGCGACAGTTCGCTGAATTTCGGCAGGCGGCCCTTGGCGACCTCGGTCAGTACCAGCTCGAAGACATAGACCGGGCGATCCAGGTCCAACGCCCTGGCCAGCTCCGGGTGCAGGGCACCCAGATAACCAACGAGCACGCCGTCGCGCTCGATCCTGGCGGTCTGGCCCGGATGCAGCGCCGGGTGCTCCGCCGGGGAGAAGGTGAAGGCATCGATGGCGCCGGCGCTACCCAGTAGCGCTTCGACGTCGGCTTTCACGTCGAAGAAGTCGACGCTCTCGCGGCCGTTGGCCCAGCCTTCCGGCTGACGGGCACCGCAGACGACGCCGGCGAGCATGTTTTCCTGCACCAGCCCTTCCAACTGACCGACGAAGCGCAGGCCGCTTTCGAACAGGCGCACGCGGGTCTGCTGGCGGTTGAGGTTGTGCTGTAGGGACTTCACCAGACCCGGCCAGAGCGAGGCGCGCATGGCGGCCATGTCGGCGGAGATCGGGTTGGCCAGCATCAGCGGCTCGACGCCGGGGTGGAACAGCTGGAACAGCTTGGGATCGATGAAGCTGTAGGTGATGGCTTCCTGGTAGTCGCGGGCGACCAGCAGGCGGCGCAGCGCCGGAAGTTCGGCCTGGGACTCGGACTTGGTATTCGGCGCCAGGCGGGCCTGCGGGTAGCGAACCGGCAAACGGTTGTAGCCATACAGACGACCCAGTTCTTCGATCAGGTCGACTTCGATGGAGACGTCGAAGCGGTGGCTCGGTACACCCACAGTCCAGGCATCGGCGCCGGCCTTCTGGACGTCGAACTCCAGCGCGGTGAGCAGACGCTCGATCTCGGCGTTTTCCAGGGTCATGCCCAGCATCTGGGTGACGCGCTCGGCACGCAGGGTGACCGGAGCGACCTTGGGCAGGTCAGCCTCGTTGACCGCTTCCACGATCGGGCCGGCTTCGCCGCCGACGATCTGCAGCAGCAGTTCGGTGGCGCGCTCCATGGCGCGACGGGCCAGCTGCGAGTCCACGCCACGTTCGAAGCGATGCGAGGCATCGGTGTGCAGGCCGTAGGAGCGAGCCTTGCCGGCCACGGCGATGTTGTCGAAGAAGGCGCTTTCGAGGAACAGGTCGCGGGTCTTGGCGCTGACGCCGCTGTGCTCGCCACCCATCACGCCGGCAATGGCCAGGGCGCGTTCGTGGTCGGCGATCACCAGGGTGTCGGCACGCAGGGTGACTTCCTGGCCATCGAGCAGGACGAGCTTCTCGCCCTCCTCCGCCATGCGCACGCGCACGCCGCCCTTGATCTCGTCGAGGTCGAAGGCGTGCATCGGCTGGCCCAGTTCGATCATCACGTAGTTGGTGATGTCGACGGCAGCGTCGATGCTGCGGATGTCGGAACGGCGCAGGCGCTCGACCATCCACAGCGGGGACGGCTTGCTCAGGTCGACGTTGCGGACAACGCGACCGAGGTAGCGCGGGCAGGCCTTGGGCGCGAGCAGCTCGACGCTGCGCACTTCGTCGATGTGCGGAGCAACGGCGTTGACCACCACCGGCTTGACCTCGGCGCTGTACAACGCACCGACTTCGCGAGCGAGGCCAGTCAGGGACAGGCAGTCGCCGCGGTTGGGGGTCAGGCCGATTTCGATGGAGGCGTCGTCCAGTTCGAGGTAGTCGCGGATGTTGGCGCCCACCGGCGCATCAGCGGCGAGCTCCATCAGGCCGGCGTTCTCTTCGCTGATTTCCAGCTCTTTGGCCGAGCAGAGCATGCCGTTGGATTCAACGCCGCGCAGCTTGGCTTTCTTGATCTTGAAGTCGCCCGGCAGCTCGGCGCCGATCATGGCGAAGGGGATCTTCAGGCCTGGGCGCACGTTGGGCGCGCCACAGACGACCTGGAAGGTCTCCGAACCGTTGCTGACCTGGCAGACGCGCAGCTTGTCGGCGTCCGGGTGCTGCTCGGTCGACAGCACTTCGCCCACGACCACGCCGCTGAACTGGCCGGCAACCGGGATCACGGCGTCGACCTCGAGGCCAGCCATGGACAGACGAGCGACCAGCTCGTCACGGGATACCTGCGGATTTACCCAGCTCCGCAGCCACTGTTCACTGAATTTCATCCTGCTCTCCTAAATGTGTTGACGGTCGTGCGGGCTAGCGGAACTGGCCGAGGAACCGCAGATCGTTATCGAAGAACAGGCGCAAGTCGTTCACGCCATAGCGCAGCATGGCCAGGCGTTCGATACCCATGCCGAAGGCGAAGCCCTGGTATTTCTCGGGGTCGATGCCGGACATGCGCAGCACGTCGGGGTGGACCATGCCGCAACCCATGACTTCCAGCCAGCCGGTCTGCTTGCAGACGCGGCAACCCTTGCCGCTGCAGAGCACGCACTGGATGTCGACTTCCGCCGAAGGCTCGGTGAAGGGGAAGAAGGACGGACGGAAGCGAACGGAGAACTCCTTCTCGAAGAAGGCGCGAAGGAATTCCTCGATGGTGCCCTTGAGGTCGGCGAAGCTGACGTCTTCATCGACCAGCAGACCTTCCACCTGGTGGAACATGGGCGAGTGGGTCAGGTCGGAGTCGCAGCGGTAGACGCGGCCCGGGCAGACAATGCGAATCGGCGGCTTCTGGTTTTCCATGGTGCGGACCTGTACCGGCGAGGTATGGGTGCGCAACAGCATGTTCGCATTGAAGTAGAAGGTGTCGTGCATGGCACGAGCCGGGTGGTGACCCGGAATGTTGAGCGCTTCGAAGTTGTGGTAGTCGTCTTCGACCTCCGGCCCCTCGGCGACTTCATAGCCGATGCGGGTGAAGCACTGCTCGATACGTTCCTTGGTGCGGGTGACCGGATGCAGGCCGCCGGAGGTCTGGCCACGCCCCGGCAGGGTCACGTCGATGCGCTCGGCAGCCAGCTTGGCGGCGAGGGCGGCGCCCTCCAGCTCGGCCTTACGGGCGTTCAGCACATCCTGAACCTGTTCCTTGGCGACGTTGATCAGCGCGCCGACCTTGGGGCGCTCTTCGGCCGGCAGGTCGCCCAGGGTCTTCATGACCTGGGTCAGCTCGCCCTTCTTGCCGAGGTAGTGAACCCGGATCTGCTCCAGGGCGTTGACGTCTTCGGTGTTTCGCACGGCGTCCAGGGCCTGCGAAACCAGCGCGTCCAGGTTTTCCATGTACCAACTCCAGATACAAAATAGGGGAAGAGCGGTAAGGCTCTTCCCCTATCGGTGACGTTACGTCCGGACCGAGATCCGGTAACTGTCGTGGGGCTTAAGCCAGGCTGGCCTTCGCTTTCTCGACAATCGCGGTAAACGCCGCTTTTTCGTTCACAGCCAGATCGGCCAGGACCTTACGGTCGATCTCGATGGCCGCCTTTTTCAGGCCAGCGATCAGACGGCTGTAGGACAGACCGTTCTGACGAGCACCAGCGTTGATACGGGCGATCCACAGGGCGCGGAACTGACGCTTGCGCTGACGACGGTCACGGTAGGCGTATTGGCCAGCCTTGATTACCGCCTGCTTGGCAACGCGGAACACGCGCGAACGCGCGCCGTAGTAACCTTTTGCGAGCTTCAGGATCTTCTTGTGACGACGACGGGCAATCACGCCACGCTTAACACGAGCCATTTATTTATCCTCTACCAGAAATCAACGCAGACGCAGGGAGCGTTCTACACGGCGAACGTCGGAAGCAGCGAGCATCGAAGTGCCGCGCAGCTGACGCTTACGCTTGGTGGTCATTTTGGTCAGGATGTGGCTCTTGAAAGCGTGCTTGTGCTTGATGCCACCAGCAGTCACTTTGAAGCGCTTCTTGGCGCCACTCTTGGTTTTCATCTTTGGCATGTTTAGTACTCCGCATTCGTTAACAACTGATAACCATCAGGCCTGCCAGTGCCCGGGAGGTTATTTACGCTTCTTGGGAGCGATGACCATCATCAGCTGGCGTCCTTCCAGCTTGGGATGCTGTTCCACGGTGCCGATCTCGGCGAGGTCGTTTTCGACCCGCTTCAACAGCTCCATGCCCAGCTCCTGGTGGGCCATCTCACGACCACGGAATCGAAGCGATACCTTGGCCTTGTCCCCTTCATTAAGGAAACGTACCAGGTTGCGTAGTTTTACCTGGTAATCCCCTTCTTCCGTCCCTGGACGAAACTTGATTTCTTTGATCTGTTGCTGGTGCTGGTTCTTCTTCGCAGCAGCGGCCTGCTTCTTCTTTTCGAAGAGGTGCTTGCCGTAGTCCATGATGCGGCAGACAGGGGGCACCGCATCAGCAGAAATTTCCACCAGGTCCAGCTTGGCCTCGTCGGCTAGACGGAGGGCCTCGTCGAGGGACACCACTCCTATCTGCTGACCGTCAGCACCAATCAGACGAACCTCACGGGCGGTGATATTCTCGTTGATCGGCGGTTTCGGGAGAGCCCGCTTATCCTGTCTCATTTCACGCTTAATAATGATTACTCCGAGTCTTGGCGACCACGCCGGGAAACCGCCTGAGCGAGCAGCTCAGCGAACTGGGCGACCGGCATCGAGCCGAGGTCTGCCCCTTCGCGCGTACGTACGGCGACGGCCTGCGATTCAACTTCCCGATCTCCAATAACCAGGAGATAGGGAACCTTGAGCAAAGTATGCTCGCGGATTTTAAAGCCAATTTTCTCGTTTCTCAAGTCGGACTTGGCACGGAATCCGCTTTGCTCGAGCTGGCGCACCACTTCTTCAGCCCATTCGCCCTGCTTGTCAGTGATATTCATCACCACGGCCTGGGTCGGTGCGAGCCAGGCCGGGAACAGGCCGGCATAGTGCTCGATCAGCATGCCGATGAAGCGCTCGAAGGAGCCGAGGATCGCGCGGTGCAGCATGACCGGACGGGTACGACTGTTATCTTCGGCGATATAGCTGGCATCCAGACGCTCCGGCAAGTTCGGATCGTACTGCAGGGTGCCGCACTGCCAGTTACGGCCGAGGCAGTCCTTCAGGGTGAACTCGATCTTCGGACCGTAGAACGCGCCCTCGCCCGGCTGGTACTCCCACTCCAGGCCGGATTCGTTCAGAGCGTCGGCCAGCGCGCTTTCGGCGCGATCCCACAGCTCCTCGGAACCAACGCGCTTGGCCGGACGAGTGGACAGCTTCATGGAGACATCGGTGAAACCGAAGTCCGAGTAGACCTGCAGGGTCAGCTTGATGAAGTCGGCCGCTTCCTTCTTCACTTGCTCTTCGGTGCAGAAGATATGGGCGTCGTCCTGGGTGAAGCCACGCACGCGCATGATGCCATGCAGCGCGCCGGACGGCTCGTTGCGGTGGCAGGCGCCGAACTCGGCGAGGCGCAGCGGCAGGTCGCGGTAGGACTTCAGGCCCTGGTTGAAGATCTGCACGTGGCACGGGCAGTTCATCGGCTTGACCGCGAAGTCGCGGCTTTCCGACGCCGTGGTGAACATGTTTTCGGCGTAGTTGGTCCAGTGGCCGGAACGCTCCCAGAGGATGCGGTCGACGACCTGCGGGGTACGCACTTCCACGTAGCCGTGGTCGCGCTGCACCTTGCGCATGTACTGCTCGAGCACCTGATAGACGGTCCAACCGTTCGGATGCCAGAAGACCATGCCCGGCGCTTCTTCCTGGAGGTGGAAGAGGTCGAGCTGCTTGCCGATGCGGCGATGGTCGCGTTTCTCGGCTTCCTCGATGCGCTGGATGTAGGCAGCCAGCTGCTTCTTGTCCGCCCAGGCGGTGCCGTAGACGCGCTGCAGTTGCTCGTTCTTCGAGTCGCCGCGCCAGTAGGCACCGGAAATCTTGGTCAGCTTGAAGGCTTTCAGGAAACGGGTGTTCGGCACGTGCGGGCCGCGGCACATGTCCACGTACTCCTCATGGAAGTACAGGCCCATGGCCTTCTCGTCCGGCATGTCGTCGATGAGGCGCAGCTTGTATTCCTCGCCACGAGCCTTGAAGGTCTCGATGACTTCGGCACGCGGCGTCATCTTCTTGATGACGTCGTAGTCCTTCTCGATCAGCTCGGCCATGCGCTTTTCGATGGCAGCCATGTCTTCCGGCGTGAAGGGGCGCTCGAAGGCGATGTCGTAATAGAAGCCTTCGTCGATCACCGGGCCGATGACCATCTTGGCGGTCGGATACAGTTGCTTGACCGCATGGCCCACCAGGTGAGCGCAGGAGTGGCGGATGATTTCCAGCCCGTCCTCGTCCTTCGGGGTAATGATCTGCAGGGTCGCGTCGCTGTCGATGATGTCGCAGGCATCGACCAGACGGCCGTTGACCTTGCCGGCCAGGGTAGCTTTCGCCAATCCCGCGCCAATGGATTGCGCCACCTCGGTCACGCTGACCGGATGATCGAAGGAACGCTGACTACCGTCGGGAAGAGTAATGATGGGCATGGCGCCTCCTCTCCTAGTGGTGACCCCTACGAAAGGCCACATGGGTTGGGATGTGCCAGTAAGCGTCGCCCGCCGGGTAGGCCTGCCTCACAGTGGCAGGCGCCTTGTCGGCACCCTGCGCCTTAGCGCGCGGACGGAGATCACTGGAAGAAATCGGAAAACCTGCCCGCAAGCGATAGCGGGCAAGGCGTGGGATGTTACTGCAACTTTGGGTAACTGACGAGCGGCCACCCCCGACTTCGCTCAGTATTGATCGACAAATTCCAGCACGGTGCGATTGAAGGACGCCGGACGGATGACATTCATGCCATGAGAAGCACCGGAAATCATTGAAGTACGGGCGCCCGCCAGGGTCGATTGCAGCGCCTGGATGATCCGCGGAAAAGGCTCCGGGCTTTTTGCCCCGCCGATCAGCAGCACCGGCAATTGCAGTTGCTCGAGTTGAGCACGGGAAATCGGCAGCGGATGGTCCGCCACCTGCCCTACCAGGGTCATGGCATTGGCCGTGGCCATTTCACGGAACTGTCGGGAAGAACGCTCCCACACGCCCGCACCGCTCACCGTATCCACGAAGAGCTGCAGCCCCTCGCCAACCTGCCCCGCGCGTATCATCATCAGCGCCTGCTGACGGAACTGATTGCGCTCAAGCGGGGATATTGGCGATACCAAGCCCACCATACGGAATACGTCTTCCGCAAAATCCCCGCCAGGATCGGCCAATGTCAGGGAGCGCAACTTCTCCGGCGCCGCCAGGGCCACGCGCAGACAAAGGTTGCCACCGCGCGAATGCCCCAACAGATGCACCGGACCGGGCAATTGATCCAACAATGCAAGCAGATCGCTCATATGCTGCTCAGTAGTAAAACCCGTCCCATTACCATCCCACTGCTCGGGAAAATAGTGCCGCAGGCTAGGCGCCACTACATGATAGCGGCCAGATAACGCAGCGAACTGCCCCTGCCAATAGCGGTAATCACAGAGAGAACCATGAACCAGCACAAGCGGCACCCCCCGCCCCGCCACCAGGCACGCGAGTTCATAATCATTGACCCGATACCGCACACTCTCGCTATTCATCCCGCTCTCGCACTCAACGCACCACAATGAATCACACAGCTTTCACAGGGATTTGACGAAGCCTCCCTTAGTCCGCGCATTATCCCCAGAAAACAACTAAGCCGTGCCCCTGGATAACAGCCCGGAAGGTTTAAGGCATATTTTCCGAATCGCAACAATTCATATCCATAGTTGACGGCGATAACGGCAAGAACAGAAAATCGCCCCACAATTCACCCCTGCCGACGGGAGCATATGATGTCCAAACTTGCGGAGTTCCGCGAAGCCGAACGCCAGCTTAAAGAACAACTCGCACTGCTGGAGAAACTCAAGAACGACAGCAGCCTGAAAAAGGAACTGGAGTTCAAGGACCAACTGCAAGCCCTGATGGACCAGTACGGCATGAACCTGCGGAACGTCATCAACATTCTTGACCCGCAACCCACCGGTGAACCGGCGCCGATCCAGCATCGCCGCAGCCGCCAGCTGAAAACCTACAAGAACCCGAACTCCGGTGAAATCATCGAGACCAAGGGCGGCAATCACAAGACCCTGAAAGCCTGGAAGCAACAATACGGCGCCGAAACCGTCGAATCCTGGCTGCAGAAGTAAGCCCCAAAGCCGCAGAGCGCTCCCGCCCTGCGGCTTTTCTTTACAGACTCGCAATGATTCTGACCAGCGGCCCAACATCGTCTGGCCATTATCAACAGAAACCCCTATAATTCTAAAAGCGAGCACCAAACCTAAGGTCGCCCCTCCCAGCACTTCCCTACCTTGATCCAGGGTTGGAGCTGGGCACCACAGGGCCACGGCCAGCGCCTCCTCCGCATCGATTCCAGAGCACGTCAGCCGTGCCAGGAAAGTTTGCCCGAGCGATAGCGCCCACGTCAGTTCAACTGCCTTCACCCAACACTGCAGACTGACGCGAACCGACCCTCAAGTTTCCATTCGCTGCCATATTCCGGTCACACGCCTTCTGCATCCTCAGAGCGCACCCGGAGCTTTTTACGATTTCAACGGTCACAAGACCGTTACCTATTTGGAAAGACAAGACAATGAAAACCTCCCCGCATATCCAGGAGGCGATTCACGCCCTATCGGCAGCCTTCGCCCCACTGAACTGCATCATCCAGGCCAAGCGCAAGCACGGCTTCAGCTTCACGCTGGTGAACGAGCACGGCATCGCCAAGCACACCGAGCGCCTCTATCCCCAGCAGTATCAGGACGAAGCACCGCTGCAAGCAGTCATCGAGCGCGTGCAAGCCACCCTCGCCGCTTGAGCCTGACAATGAAAAGCCCCGCCGAAGCGGGGCTTCTTGCTTTCTGCCTTCTATATAAAGGCAGCGATTTGCACAAAGGTCAGCGCAGACTGATCCCCGCCTTGACCGACTCAATCTCCCCCGCAAGCGCCGCATAGCGCTCCGCCGGCGCCGCATAGGTCAGCGAATAGGCCGCTCCAGCTCCCAGCGCCACTTGCAACGCCTGCTTCAGCACCTCGGTACCGTTTCGACTGATACCACAGCGCACCTCCAGCCCCTCAAGGCCGCCCAGTTTCACCGCCTGCGGCCTGCTGCAGGCCGCCTGGAAGCCCTGACGAAGAAAGTCCTTCTGCAGCGCCTTGCGCATCTCGACGATGACCTTCTCCACATTGACGGAAGCGTCGGCAGCCAAACGACTACGCGTAACCTCCATGACCAACGCCTGAGAACCATCCTCTGCCATGCGCACACCGCGCTGGCGAATCACCGGAGCATCGACCGCCGCATCCTCCGGAGTGCGCGAGACACTCCAGCCCTCCGGCCAGACCACCTGCATGTCCGCCCACGCCGCCCCGGACGCCAGCAACGCGCCGAGCAACAACCAGAATCGCAGACCGCCCATCACCACCTCCGACACACCCCAGAAGACACCCTAGCAGGCGCGTCAACTTTTCCGCAGGCAAACAAAAAGGGCGATCCTTTCGGATCGCCCTTTTTGCAACCGCCGAAGCGGCCATGTTTGGTAGGCACAATTGGACTCGAACCAACGACCCCCACCATGTCAAGGTGGTGCTCTAACCAACTGAGCTATGTGCCTGTCGATGTGGGCGCATTCTACGCGATGAATTTGGAGCGTCAAGCATTTTTTCAGCTAAGCCACTGAAAAAGTGAATTTTTTTATGTTCGACCGTCCGTAAATTATTTTGCACGGCTACTAGCCGGCCAGATTCGACTCAGGTAGCATCCACTCATCTCGTAAAAAATAACAAACACAGGTGCATTATGCCGCACACCCCCTACCCCTCTTCCTATTACGCAGCCTCGGCCAACCCGGTCCCGGCCCGTCCTGAACTGCAGGGCGAGGTGGAAACCGACGTCTGCGTGATCGGCGCAGGCTACACCGGCCTGTCCACTGCCCTGTTCCTGCTGGAAAACGGTTTCAAGGTCACCGTACTGGAAGCCGCCAAGGTCGGCTTCGGCGCTTCGGGCCGTAACGGTGGGCAGATCGTCAACAGCTATAGCCGCGACATCGACGTCATCGAACGCACCGTCGGCGCCAAGCAGGCTCAACTGCTGGGCCAGATGGCTTTCGAAGGCGGCCGTATCATTCGCGAGCGCATCGCCAAGTACAACATCCAGTGCGACCTGAAGGACGGCGGCGTATTTGCAGCCCTCAGCGCCAAGCAGATGGGCCACCTGGAGTCCCAGAAGAAACTGTGGGAGCGCTTCGGCCACACCCAGCTGGAACTGATGGACGCCAAGCGCATCCGCGAAGTCGTGGCAACCGACAGCTACGTCGGCGGCATGCTCGACATGAGCGGTGGTCACATCCACCCGCTGAACCTCGCCCTGGGCGAAGCGGCGGCCGTGGAGTCCCTGGGCGGCGTGATCCACGAGCAGTCCCCTGCCGTGAAGATCGACCGTGGCGCCAACCCGGTGGTGCACACCCCGCAAGGCCGCGTGAAGGCCAAGTTCATCGTGGTGGCCGGTAACGCCTACCTCGGCGGCCTGGTGCCGGAGCTGGCGTCCAAGTCCATGCCGTGCGGTACCCAGGTAATCACCACCGAGCCGCTGAGCGCCGACCTGGCCAAGACCCTGCTGCCGCAGGACTACTGTGTCGAGGACTGCAACTACCTGCTCGACTACTACCGCCTGACCGGCGACAACCGCCTGATCTTCGGTGGCGGCGTGGTCTACGGTGCGCGCGATCCGTCGAACATCGAAGCGATCATTCGTCCGAAGATGCTCAAGGTGTTCCCGCAGCTGAAGAACGTGAAAATCGACTTCGCCTGGACCGGCAACTTCCTGTTGACCCTGTCGCGTCTGCCGCAGGTCGGCCGCATCGGCGACAACATCTACTACTCGCAGGGCTGCTCCGGCCACGGTGTGACCTACACCCACCTCGCCGGCAAGGTACTGGCCGAGGCGCTGCGCGGCCAGGCCGAGCGTTTCGACGCCTTCGCCGACCTGCCGCACTACCCGTTCCCGGGTGGCCGCATGTTCCAGGTACCGTTCTCCGCAATCGGCGCCTGGTACTACAACCTGCGCGACAAACTGGGCGTCTGACGCCCCGTACCGCACGAAGAACAACGGCGCCGCGAGGCGCCGTTTTCTTTTACTCACCCAAAGGATTCAGCCGCCCGGGCAGGCCGGCAGCGATTCACAGCGCGCCGCGGCATTCGAAGCGCCACCGGGAGCCACCGCAAAGCGCGAATCCGCCGGCGCCAGACGGGCCGCACAGCTACCCGCCTCGCGCGCCTGCTGCGGGCAACCCCGCTCACCCAGCACGTTCCCCAGGTTGAACCAGCCGGCGGCGAAGTCGGGACGCACGCCCACGCTCTGCCGCAAAGCCGATTCCGCCTCGGCCAGGTGACCACCCGCATACTGCGCATTGGCCAGGGCGAACCAGCCCAGCGCATCCTGTGGCCAGGCCTGTGTCGCGGTGCGGTAAGCCTGCTCGGCCAGCGCCGGCTGGCCGGTTTCCTCCAGGTCATGGGCCGCGCGCAACCAGGCGGTCGGCTGCGCCGTGGCCGGCAGGCGATCCGCCGGCACGGTCAGTACCGCCCAGCGTTTGCTACGAGCCCAGGTGACATCGAAGGCGGTGAAGTCGATCACCAACCGCTCGGTAATGCCCGAACGCAGGATCAACTCGTGACGCTGCCGATCGAAGCCGACCACCACCGCGAAATGCCACACCGGCAACCAGTCCAACCCCTGGTTCTGCAGGACCAGCACCGGGTTGCCCGCTGCCACTTCGCTCAGCACATCCTCCAGGCGCGGCCGCAACGGATAGACCAGCATGCCCTGCTCCCGCGCCGCCGCCACCAGCTCCACTTGCAAGCTGCCCTGGCGCTGCGGAAGGAAGACGCGATCCTTCAACTGGCGCGGCGTCACTCGCACCTCGCGCTGGTTGAGCATGGTCGCCAGCGCGGCCGGCCCGCACTGGAACTCCTGCTGCGGGAAAAACTGCACATCACGCAGCTCCACGCGTTCCGGTAGCGCCGCCACGCTGGCCGGCAACTTCGGCGCCTGCGCGCAGCCGCCGAGCGCCATGACCGCCGCCAATGCGGCAGCCACGGCCCAGCGACTCAACGCTGGCACCGGACGAAGGTAAAGATGTGGGTAATGCAGAGCATGTCGGTAATGACGAAGATCAGCAGGAACAGCAGGATGATGCCGATGATGCCGCCGGCGGGAGCCTGGTCCAGCTGCTGGTTGAATTGCGCCAGTTCCTCATTGGAGAGGCTCTTGATGCGCTGCTCCACCTTGCTGCGCTCGACGCCCATAGACTGCAGCTTCTGCTGCACACCCTGGTCATCGAGCATTTTCAGCAGTTGCTCACGGTCGACCTGCTGTTGCTGCGCCTGCAGCACTTCACCGGTACCGACCATGCTCGCCTGCGCCAGCGGAATCTCCGCCACCACGCCCAACTGCGCCAGCACCAACACGGCTGCAAGGCTCTTCACCCGCTTTGTTATGATCATTAAGGGTCACCTCATCATTGACTACATGCAAAAGGCGCGAGGTGCTGCCGCTCGGCGCAAGAGCCGGCCGGCCGCAACGTTCCCGCCCTATCGGCGCCAACTGCTGGGCCGCTATCTATTAAGATGCCAGGTCAGGAAAAGAGTTCGAAGCGCAGTGCACGCCAGTCGGCGTCGAGACGCCCCAGGTAGACGCAGGCGCAGTCTCGGGGAAAGAGCATGTGCTCGGGCCCGAAACCGCCACCCTCCACGCGCAGCAGTCGCCCCCAGGGATGATGACTGATGCGCCCGCGCACATCGGCAACCGTGCCGCCACGCCACCAGTGAATGGCGCCTTCGGCATCCTCGACGCCTTCGGGCTGCTCGATGCGCACCGGTTCGTCGCACCAGCCGATGACCCGCCGTGGATCGAAGCCAGCCTGCCGCTCCAGCGGCAGGGGCGTGACCCAGCAGGCGCCGTCGCGCGTATCCAGCTCGACAGCCAGGTCGCACCACAATGGTTGCTCCAGGGCCCAGAGCAGGTCACCGTCGATTTCCAGTGAAGGCTCGGGCTGCGCCTGAATGCGGAAACCGGGGCAGACCAGCACGCCCTCGCGCAGTGAAATGCGAATCTCGCTCATGCTCCCTCCCGGCGCAGGAAGGGGCCGGCCTTGCGCTCCAGCAGGAGCACCAGTTCCGGCTGCTGGTACCTGTAGTCGTCGGGGATATCCAGGCAGACCAAGCGTTTACCGCGCATCGCCAGCGGAAACCGGCGCAGCAGTGCCTGCCGCTGTCGGCGCTCCATGACGAAGACCAGATCGGCCCAGTCCAGGTGCTCGACGCTCAGCGGAACGTCCGCGTCCGGTGCCAGCCCGGCGGAGTCGGTCTCGACCTCCGGCCAGTTGGCGAAGACGGTTTCGGCAGTGGGGCTGCGCAAACGATTGCGGCTGCAGATGAACAAAGCGCGGCGCACTTCATCCTCCCTACGGCTGGCGCGCGAACGGCAGCCGCGATTCTAGGGAAGATATACGCTCAGGGCGAGGCCGCCGCTTTCTGCCTGGCCTTCTGCCGCTCGAGGAAATCCACCTTCCATTGCTCGACACCCAGATGCTCGGAGTCCAGGCTCGCCTCGACGCCGTACTTGGCCTTGAGCAGCGCAACCTCCTTGGCATGCTCGACGAGGAAGCGATCGAAGCGCTCGATCAACTCGCCGTGCTTCACCGTCGAGAGCTGGAAAGTGCTGCGGGTGTGCGGCAGGGACGGATCGAACACCAGCGCGCCAGGGCGCGCGCGAATGTTGTCCAGGTAATAGGTCGCGACCACCACATTGAAGTAGGCGCCATCGGCCTGCTTCTTCAGCGCGGTATGGATCATCTGCCGCAGGTCGGCGCTGGGAGCGATGCCGATCTGCCCGGACTGCACCGGCGCCTCGTAGCCGCGCGGCGTCCAGCCCTCCACCAGCGCCAGCCGCTTCAACGCCCCGACACCCTGCCCCACGCGATCGGGGGCCACCAGCACACCGTCGACATACTGGGTCACCGGCTGGCTATAGCGCAGCGAGCTGGCGGCTTTCTGCTCCGGCGCCCAGTCACGGTTGTCCGGGTACTTGAAATCGACGTCGCCCGAAAGCAGCGCCGGCAACAGCGCATCCACCGGCAGCGGGCGGTATTCCAGGGTGATGCCGCTGCTGCTGGCGAACAGATCCAGCAGATCGCGGGCAAACCCCTGGTAGTGCCCCTGATCGTCAGTGACGTAGTGTGGCGCGAATGGCAGGTTCTCGACGCCGACCACATAGGTCTGCGCCATCGCCCCGGTGGAAAAGATGCTGGCAAGCGCCCAGCAAAAAGCCTTGAGCTTCAAAGTACCCTCCTGGTGACATTGTTGTTGTTCTGTCAGGCGGGCCAGGCAGCCCGCCGTGGCGGACTCAGCCGCCGGTCATGCTCATGAACCGCAGCACCTGTACCTGCTGATCGGCTTCGAAGTGATGGCGCTCGGGCTTCAGGCGCAGCGCTTCCATCAGCGCGGCACGCAGGCGCGCGACGTCGCCCGGGTGCTCGCGCAGCAGGCGGCGCAGGTCCAGCGCGCCTTCATGGCCCAGGCACAGCACCAGCTTGCCCTCGGCGGTCACCCGCACGCGGTTGCAGTCGCCGCAGAAGTTGTTGCTGTGCGGAGAAATGAAGCCGATGCGGCTGTCGTGGCCATCGATGCGGTAATAGCGCGACGGCCCGCCGCTGCGCTCGGGCGTCGGCAGCAACGACCAGCGCCCGGCCAGGTGCGCGCGCACCTCGTCGCTGCTGCACAGGGTGACCTTGCGCTCGTGGCTGCTGATGCTGCCCAGCGGCATTTCCTCGATGAAGCTGATGTCCAGCCCCTTGCTCAGGGCAAAGGCCACCAGCTCGCAGACTTCGTCGTCGTTGCGCCCCTTCTGCACCACGGTATTCAGCTTGATCCGCTCGAAACCCGCCTCGCGCGCGGCGTCGATACCGTCGAGAACCTGTTCCAGCCTGTCGGTACGGGTGAAGGCGGCGAAACGCTCGCGGCGCAGGGAGTCGAGGCTGATGTTCAGACGACGCACACCCGCGGCGCGCAACTCGGCGGCGCGTTCGCGCAATTGAGAGCCGTTGGTGGTAATGGCCAGATCGTCCAGTTCCGCGCGGGCGCCCAGCTTCGCCAGCAGACCGGCCAGCCCCTTGCGCACCAGCGGCTCGCCGCCGGTGATGCGAATACGGCGTACGCCCAGGCCAATGAAGGCATCCGCCACCGCTTCGAGTTCTTCCAGACTCAACACCTGGTCGCGCGGCAGGAACTGCATGTCTTCACTCATGCAGTAGGTGCAGCGGAAGTCGCAGCGGTCGGTGACCGACAGGCGCAGGTAGGTGATGCGTCGGCCGAAAGGATCGACCAGTTGGGAATCAGGCATGGGCAATCAGGTTCCGGTTGGCAGGCGGGCCAGACGAAAGTGCGTTAGGAATACCTTAGCTGTGAATCGATGTATACACGATTTCGACCCGCAAGTCAGGAATTTACCCAAAACCTCTCGTCTTGAGAGGGCCGCAAGGCCGGTGCTACCATGCCCGGCTCGGTTGGGCAACAACAGCAGCACAAGAAGACCAGCATCCATGACCAGTATTCGCGAGCGTAACCGGCGCCTGATCCTGCGCGCAGCCAGTGAGGAGTTCGCCGAAAAGGGATTCGCGGCGACCAAGACCAGCGACATCGCCGCTCGCGCCGGCCTGCCCAAGCCCAACGTCTACTACTACTTCCAGACCAAGGAAAATCTCTACCGCTGCGTTCTGGAAAGCGTCGTCGAACCCTTGCTCCAGGCCTCCGCGCCATTCCGCGAGGATGACGAGCCGAGCGAGGCGCTGCGCGCCTACATCCGCTCCAAGGTGAAGATTTCCCAGGAGCTGCCGCATGCCTCCAAGGTATTCGCCAGCGAACTGATGCACGGCGCGCCGCACCTGCCGAAGGAGTATCTGGACGAACTGAACACCCAGGCGC
This sequence comes from Pseudomonas sp. MT3, assembly GCF_054720805.1. Classification (NCBI taxonomy): domain Bacteria; kingdom Pseudomonadati; phylum Pseudomonadota; class Gammaproteobacteria; order Pseudomonadales; family Pseudomonadaceae; genus Pseudomonas; species Pseudomonas sp. MT3. The sequence continues at coordinate 175,371 of NZ_JBTVPY010000004.1, read as the reverse complement.
AGCGCAACATTGCCTGTCTGCAGAGCTGGATCGACCGAGGCCTGCTCGCTCCGGTGGACCCGCATCACCTGCTGTTCACCATCTGGGCGGCGACCCAGACCTACGCCGATTTCGACTGGCAGATCTCGATAGTCACCGGCAAGACCAGCCTCAGCGACGCCGACTTCGAGGCCGCCACCGAGACCATCACCCGCCTGGTACTGCGCGGCACCGCTCCGGACAACGGTGGCGAGCACAAGCCCCAGGGGCGTTTGCGGCCGTTGCCGATCTGATCGATCGCACTTTCTACCCGCTGGAAACGTAGAACCGAGGGGGACGCCTGGTCCCTGCTCGCGAACCCGCTTCACACCTGAAACGTCCGGCGTAATCGAAGGTTCGCGAGCAAGCTCGCTCCTACAAAAGCATCCGGCGCGCGGCGAGCGCGCGCCCTTCCCTTCGTCGATCAGCCCGCGTCGGCCACCAGGCCCAGCGCCTGCACGCCACGGATCGCGCACTGCTCGTCGACATCCGAGAGGTCGCCGCTGATACCGATGGCGCCGATCACTTCATTGGCCTGATTGCGGATCAGCACGCCGCCCGGCGCCGGCACCACGTTGCCTTGCGCCAGGGTATTCACCGCCGCGATGAAGGACGGGCGCTGCTGCGCGTCCGCCGCCAGCACGCGCGACGACTTGCCCAGCGCCACGGCGCCCCAGGCCTTGCCGATGGCGATCTGCGGACGAAGCATGCTCGCGCCATCCTCCCGTTGCAGGGTCACCAGGTGTCCGCCGGCATCCAGCACGGCAATGGTCAGCGGCGCGGTGGACAGTTCGCGACTGGCGGCCAGGGCCTGGCGGGTGATGTCCAGCGCGGTTTCCAGACTGATGGTGCTCATGAGGTGTTCCTCTTCAAGGTTGATAAATCGGAGGTACGGACGGCGCTGGCAAATCGCCCGCAGACATCCGCATCAGAAATCTGTACGCAATCTAGTAGCCGAACGCCCCGCCCAAAGCAACACAAAAGGACAATGAGCACCTATTTTTGTATACATTTTTTCAAACAATAGTTTGACTTATGGATCAGCTTTTAAATTAACTATCTGATTTATATAGATTTTTAACAAAAATGACTCTTCAGTTCCTCGTATACAACTCGTCTTGACCTTCGCAACAGAGCCTGCCTAGAATCGCCTCAACTTTTGTACACAATCAGTATAAGAACCGAGGAACAAAATATGGCCAGAATGAGAGCAATCGAGGCTGCCGTACTGGTGATGCGTCGCGAAGGCGTCGATACCGCCTTCGGCGTGCCGGGCGCCGCCATCAACCCCATGTATGCGGCCATGAAGAAACTCGGCGGCATCGATCACGTCCTGGCCCGCCACGTCGAAGGCGCGTCGCACATGGCCGAGGGTTACACCCGCACCAACGCCGGCAACATCGGCGTGTGCATCGGCACCTCCGGCCCCGCTGGCACCGACATGGTCACCGGCCTGTACTCGGCCTCCGCCGACTCCATCCCGATTCTCTGCATCACCGGCCAGGCGCCTCGTGCACGCATGCACAAGGAAGACTTCCAGGCCGTGGACATCACCAGCATCGTCAAGCCGGTGACCAAGTGGGCGACCACCGTTCTGGAACCGGGCCAGGTGCCCTATGCCTTCCAGAAGGCCTTCTATGAAATGCGCAGCGGCCGTCCGGGCCCGGTGCTGATCGACCTGCCGTTCGACGTACAGATGGCCGAGATCGAATTCGACATCGACGCCTACGAGCCGCTGCCGGTGAACAAGCCGAAAGCCACCCGCGCCCAGGCCGAAAAAGCCCTGGCCCTGCTCAACGACGCCGAGCGTCCGCTGATCTGCGCCGGCGGCGGCATCATCAACGCCGATGCCTCCGACAAGCTGGTCGAGTTCGCCGAACTGACCGGCGTACCGGTAGTCCCGACCCTGATGGGCTGGGGCACCATCCCGGATGATCACCCGCTGATGGCCGGCATGTGCGGCCTGCAGACCTCGCACCGCTACGGCAACGCCACCGTCCTGGAGTCGGACATGGTGCTGGGCATCGGCAACCGCTGGGCCAACCGCCACACCGGTTCGGTCGACGTCTACACCGCCGGCCGCAAGTTCGTCCACGTGGACATCGAACCGACCCAGATCGGCCGCGTATTCACCCCGGACCTGGGCATCGTGTCCGACGCCAGCTCCGCTCTGGACGTGTTCCTCGAAGTGGCCCGCGAGTGGAAAGCCGCCGGCAAGCTGAAGGACCGCAGCGCCTGGGTCGACGCCTGCCGCGAGCGCAAGCGCACGATGCAGCGCAAGACCCACTTCGACAACGTGCCGGTCAAGCCGCAGCGCGTCTACGAAGAGATGAACGAGTTCTTCGGCAAGGACACCTGCTACGTCAGCACCATCGGTCTGTCGCAGATCGCTGGCGCGCAGTTCCTGCACGTCTACAAGCCGCGCCACTGGATCAACTGCGGCCAGGCCGGCCCGCTGGGCTGGACCATTCCGGCAGCGCTGGGCGTGGTCAAGGCCGACCCGAGCCGTCAGGTCGTCGCGCTGTCGGGCGACTATGACTTCCAGTTCATGATCGAAGAACTGGCCGCCGGTGCGCAGTTCAACCTGCCGTACATCCACGTACTGGTGAACAACTCCTACCTGGGGCTGATCCGTCAGGCGCAGCGTGGCTTCGACATCGACTACTGCGTGCAACTGGCGTTCGACAATGTCAACGCGCCGGAACTCAACGGCTACGGCGTGGACCACGTCTCCGTGGTCGAGGGCCTGGGCTGTAAGGCGATCCGCGTATTCGACCCGAACCAGATCGGCGCCGCCTTCGCCCAGGCTCGCGAGCTGATGCAACAGCACCGCGTACCGGTTGTGGTGGAAGTCATCCTGGAGCGTGTCACCAACATCTCCATGGGTACCGAGATCAACGCGGTCAACGAGTTCGAGGAACTGGCGCTCAAGGGTATCGACGCGCCGACCGCCATCTCGCTGCTGGATTGATCCCCGCGGGAGAGGCGCCGCAAGGTCCTCTCCCCTGACCCTCTCCTTGCGAGAGGGGGCTGTTCGAGCAACACGCCATCAAGGAGTCACACAATGCCCCGTTTCTGCGCCAACCTGTCCATGCTGTTCACCGAGGTGGACTTCCTCGACCGTTTCGACGCCGCCGCCAAGGCCGGTTTCAGCGGTGTCGAGTACCTCTTCCCGTATGACGTCGAGGCCGAGGTGATCAAGGCCCGCCTGGACGCCAACAAGCTGGAACAAGTGCTGTTCAACCTGCCCGCCGGCGACTGGGCCAAGGGCGAGCGCGGTATCGCCTGCCACCCGGATCGCGTCGAGGAATTCCGCGCCAGCGTGGACAAGGCCATCGCCTACGCCAAGGTGCTGGGCAACAAGCAGGTCAACTGCCTGGCCGGCATCCGCCCGCAGGGTCATGACTGCGCCACCATCGAGAACACCTTCCTGAACAACCTGGAGTACGCGGCGGGCAAGCTCGAAGCCGCGGGCATCAAGCTGGTCATGGAAATGATCAACACGATCGACATTCCCGGCTTCTACCTGCAGACCACGAAGCAGGCCCAGGACATCCGCGAGAAGGTCGGCAGCGCCAACCTGTTCCTGCAGTACGACATCTACCACATGCAGATCATGGAAGGTGACCTGGCGCGGACCCTCGAGAAGAACCTCGCCTCGATCAACCACGTGCAGTTGGCCGACAACCCCGGCCGCCACGAGCCGGGCACCGGCGAGATCAACTACCGCTTCCTGTTCGAGCACCTGGACCGCATCGGCTACCAGGGCTGGATCGGCTGCGAATACAAGCCCAAGACCACCACCGAAGCCGGCCTCGGCTGGCTGAAGAGCCACAACGTCATCTGATTCCGCTCGCAGGCGCGGTGGGTACGCACCGCGCCAGTCAGCCCAACAAGAACAACCAGGAGAATTCCTCATGGCCAAAATCGGATTCATCGGCACCGGCATCATGGGCCTGCCCATGGCACTGAACCTGCAGAAAGCGGGTCACCAGATCTTCGTTTCCACCCACCACGATGCAGCCCCGGCCTCCCTGGTAGAAGCCGGCGCCGTCGCCCTGGCCACCCCCAAGGAAGTCGCCCAGGAAGCCGAATTCATCATCGTGATGGTTCCGGACACCCCGCAGGTCGACGACGTACTGTTCCGCAAGGACGGTATCGCCGAAGGCGTGGGCCCGAACAAGGTCGTGATCGACATGAGCTCGATTTCCCCCACCGCCACCAAGACCTTCGCCGAGAAGATCAAGGCCACCGGCGCCCAGTACCTGGACGCCCCGGTCTCCGGCGGTGAAGTCGGCGCCAAGGCCGCTTCCCTGAGCATCATGGTCGGCGGCTGCCCGAACACCTTCGAACGCGCCCTGCCGCTGTTCCAGGCCATGGGCAAGAACATCACCCGCGTCGGCGGCAATGGCGATGGCCAGACTGCCAAGGTAGCCAACCAGATCATCGTCGCCCTGAACATCCAGGCCGTCGCCGAAGCCCTGCTGTTCGCCGCCAAGAACGGCGCCGATCCGGCCAAGGTGCGTGAAGCGCTGATGGGCGGCTTCGCCTCCTCGCGTATCCTCGAAGTGCACGGTGAGCGCATGGTCAAGGGCACCTTCGATCCGGGCTTCCGCATCAGCCTGCACCAGAAGGACCTCAACCTGGCCCTGGCCGGCGCTCGCGAACTGGGCCTGAACCTGCCCAACACCGCCAACGCCCAGCAAGTGTTCAGCACCTGCGCGGCCATCGGCGGCAGCAACTGGGACCACTCCGGCCTGATCAAGGGCCTGGAGCACATGGCCAACTTCTCGATCCGCAAGGACTGAGAATCGGCGGATGAAGCGTTCCGCTTCATGCGCCCTACGAGGTACGCCAACGTAGGGCGCATAACGCCAAAGGCGTTATCCGCCACAGAGCAAAGTGACAGGCGAAGTTATGGGAGTGACGTCGCCCGTCACGCTGCAAAGCGACTCGAACACCCGGCCGGAGGGAATCACGGCCTCGCCGGCCGGGGCGTTCGAATCCATCGCTGAGTCTTCTGCGCGCAGAGAACCTTCTGCCCCGCAGAAGCCTGAGTCATGGATACACCACAACAAGAATCACGGGAGCCCCGTCATGAGCCTGGACCCACGCGCCTTCCTGCGCGAGCTGTTCGACACCGCCATCGCCGCCGCGCATCCGGCCCAGGTACTGGCGCAGCATCTGCCCACCGACCAGGGCGGCCGCACCATCGTCATCGGCGCCGGCAAGGCCGCCGGGGCGATGGCCGAAGTCGCCGAGAAGCACTGGAACGGCCAGGTCCAGGGCCTGGTCGTGGCGCCCTATGGCTACGGCGCCGATTGCCGCAGCATCGAAGTGGTGGAAGCCTCGCACCCGGTGCCGGACGATGCCGGCGAGCGCGTTGCGCGCCGCGTGCTGGAGCTGATCAGCGGGCTGACCGAGAACGACCGGGTGATCTTCCTGCTCTCCGGCGGCGGCTCCGCCCTGCTCGCCCTGCCGGCCGACGGCATCAGCCTCGACGACAAGCGCAGCGTGAACAAGGCGCTGCTCAAATCCGGCGCCGCCATCAGCGAAATGAACTGCGTGCGCAAGCACCTCTCGGCCATCAAGGGCGGGCGTCTGGCCCGCGCCTGCTGGCCGGCCAGCGTGTACACCTACGCAATCTCCGACGTCCCCGGCGACGAGGCCACGGTGATCGCCTCCGGCCCCACCGTGGGCGACCCGACCACCTCCGCCGACGCCCTGGCGATCCTCAAGCGCTACGCCATCGAGGTTCCGGCGAACGTGCGCGCCTGGCTGGAAGACCCGCGCTCGGAAACCGTCAAACCCGGTGACGAGTGCCTGTCGCGCAGCCACTTCAAGCTGATCGCCACGCCCCAGCACGCCCTCGATGCAGTGGCCGCCAAGGCCGAAGCCGCCGGCATCCCGGCGCTGATCCTGGGCGACCTGGAAGGCGAATCCCGCGAGGTCGCCAAGGTCCACGCCGGCATCGCCCGGCAGATCCGCAAGCATGGCCAGCCGCTCAAGGCGCCGTGCCTGATCCTCTCCGGTGGCGAGACCACCGTGACCGTGCGCGGCAATGGCCGTGGCGGACGCAATGCAGAATTTCTCCTCAGCCTCACCGCCGACCTCAAGGGTGAACCGAACATCTGGGCCCTGGCGGGGGACACCGACGGCATCGACGGCATGGAAAGCAACGCCGGTGCCCTGATGAGCCCGTGCAGCTACAGCCGCGCCCTCAAGGCCGGCCTGAATCCGCTGCACGAGCTCGACAACAACAACGGCTACGGCTTCTTCGCCGAACTGGGCGACCTGGTGATCACCACGCCGACCCGCACCAACGTCAACGACTTCCGCGCCATCCTGGTCCTCGAAAATGACTCCTGATAAAAAAGTAAAGATCCTCGCCACCCTGGGCCCGGCGATCAAAAGCCGCGACGACATCCGCGCCCTGGTGGAAGCCGGCGCCAACCTGTTCCGTCTGAACTTCAGCCACGGCGAGTACGGCGACCACGCCCAGCGTTTCGCCTGGGTCCGCGAAGTGGAAGCCGAGCTGAACTACCCCATCGGCATCCTGATGGACCTGCAGGGCCCGAAACTGCGCGTCGGCCGCTTCGCCGAGGGCGCGGTGCAGCTGGAAAAGGGCCAGAGCTTCACCCTGGACCTCAGCGACGTGCCGGGCGACGACAAGCGCGTCAACCTGCCCCACCCGGAAATCATCCAGGCGCTGGAGCCGGGCATGAGCCTGCTGCTGGACGATGGCAAGATCCGCCTGCAGGTGGTCAACGCCCACAGCGATGCCATCGAGACCCGCGTGATGAACAGCGGCGAGCTGTCCGACCGCAAGGGCGTCAATGTGCCCGAAGCCGTGCTCAAGCTCAGCCCGCTGACCGCCAAAGACCGCCGTGACCTCGAGTTCGGCCTGGAACTGGGCGTGGACTGGGTCGCACTGTCCTTCGTGCAGCGTCCAGAAGACATCGAGGAAGCCCGCGCGCTGATCGGCGACAAGGCCTTCCTCATGGCCAAGATCGAGAAGCCGTCGGCGGTGCAGTCCATCGAAGCCATCGCCCGCCTGGCCGACGCCATCATGGTCGCCCGTGGCGACCTGGGCGTGGAAATGCCGGCCGAGAGCGTGCCGGGTATCCAGAAGCGCATCATCCAGGTCTGTCGCCAGCTCGGCCGCCCGGTGGTGGTGGCAACCCAGATGCTCGAATCCATGCGTTTCTCCCCGGCGCCGACCCGCGCCGAGGTGACCGACGTCGCCAACGCCGTCAGCGAGGGCGCCGACTGCGTGATGCTCAGCGCCGAAAGTGCCTCCGGACAGTACCCGCGTGAAGCGGTGGAAATGATGGCGAAGATCATCCGCCAGGTGGAAGCCGAACCGGACTACCAGGGCCAGCTCGAACTCAACCGCCCGGAGCCGGACGCCACCGTCTCCGACGCCATCAGCTGCGCGATCCGCCGGATCAGCCGCATCCTGCCGGTCGCGGTGCTGGTGAACTACACCGAGTCGGGCGCCTCGACCCTGCGTGCCTCCCGCGAACGGCCCAAGGCACCGATCCTCAGCCTGACGCCGCAGCTCAAGTCCGCCCGCCGCCTGACCGTGGCCTGGGGCGTCCATTCGGTGGTCAACGCCCAGCTCGCCCATGTCGACGAGATCTGCTCCACCGCCCTGGACATCGCCCTGGCCCAGCGCATGGCGCGCCGTGGCGACACCGTGGTGATCACCGCCGGCGTACCCTTCGGCCAGCCGGGCAGCACCAACATGCTGCGCATCGAGACTGTCGCACCGGCGCTGGAAGGTTAAGCGTTGGAAGAGCGCCCTCACCCCAGCCCTCTCCCTCGGGAGAGGAGCGGGTTGAAGGGAACTGGCTGACAGGAGAAACACCGAGTTCAGGAGCCACGCAGCTGCAAGCGTGCCTCCGCACCGAGTCACTCCCGGACGGACGGGGCCGGGAATACGGGGCCGCGTCCCCGTCCGTCCGGGTTTGACCTTGCTATTGAATACTTGAGCACCGAATGCTTGTCGGTCCATGCCCCCCACGCAGCAACTCCCAATGCTGGTCATGGAATTTCGAGGCTGTCAGCGGCTACCCCGCCGACAGCCTCTTTTCTTTTCAACCGTATGGCGCGGCCCCGTATGCCGGCGTCACAAGATGCTCTACGTTGCGCCGCCTCGACGCGCCCGGCCCGAGACGCAACCGAGCCCCAGTTTCCAACCACCCTGTAGCACCATGCCACTCATTCAGTTCGCTCGTACCCGGCTGATCGGATTCGGTCAGATCTACCTGCAGGCCGATGCCCGCTTCGGCCTGATCCTGCTGCTCAGCATCGCCTGGTCGGCGCCGCGCCTGTTGCCCGGCGCGCTCCTCGGTGCCCTGCTCGGCCCGCTCGCCGCGCGCTTCCTGCGCGTAGCGCAGGCGGACATCGACGCCGGCCTGCACGACTACAACCCGATTCTCGTCGGCCTGCTGCTGCCCTTCCTGTTCCAGTGGTCGCCGGCGATGCTGGCGCTCTGCGTCGCGGCCATCCTCGGTTCCGTGGCGCTGCAGGCCGGGCTGCTGCGCCAGTCGCGCCTGCGCTTCGGCCTGCCGGCCTATACGCTGGCCTTCGTGCTGCCGGGCTGGATCAGCGCGGCACTGGGCAAGACCATCGGGCTGGCGCCCGCGACGGGGCTGGGTTGCCTATCCTGCAACCTGGTCAATCCTTACCTGGACTCCACGGTGCTGGGCTTTGGCGAAGTGATCTTCCTCGGCGAACCGCTGGCCGGCCTGACCATCGCCCTCGGCCTGCTGCTGGCCGACCGTCGCGCTGCCTTCTGGGCCCTGGCCGGTGCCGCCAGCGCCCTGCTGATCGCACCGCTGTTCGGGCTGCCGGCCGCCTCCACGCAAGCCGGCCTGCTCGGCCTGAACGGCGCGCTGGCCGGCATCGCCCTGTCGCCGCGCTACCGCGCTCCGCTGGCGCCGCTGTGCGGCATCCTGCTCGCCGTGCTGCTGCAGCCCGGCTTCGCGCTGATCGGCCTACCGGCCTTCACCGCGCCCTTCATCTTCGCCTGCTGGCTGGTGATCCTGGGGCAGCGCCTGCTGTCGGTGCTGCTGCGTAACCCGCCCACGGAAAAGGTCGGGCCGCGTCCATAGTCAGCCGGCCACCTCCTTCAGCGAGGGATCGCGGCCACGCATTTCGTGAAATACCAGGCACCGGGTAACGGCTACCCGGCCCATGCCGGGGACAACTTCCAGGTGACCACGCGCGGCACGGTGCTGCCGGTCGCCGATATCGATCCGGGTCCCGGGGGCATTCCGCGAACCGGGCTGGGCCCGGCGCGATTCACGCGGCGACCGTCATGGATCAATACCGGTCCGCGTGCAGGCGTCCAGACTGCGCCCCGATGCCTGCCAGAACGGACGCTGGCCGCTCAATCGACGGGTAACCGCGCATTTCCCCATCGCAGACGGCATAATCCGCCCCCTTCCGTACCCGGTAGCGGGTGCGATCCCATTCCAACGCAGCGAACGATGTCATGACTCTTCCAGCCCCCACCTTCCTGCAACGACTCAAGCACACCAGCCTGGTCATGCGGATTTTCATCGGGATGCTCGCCGGCATTGCCCTGGCGCTCCTGTCGCCGGAGGCGGCCAAGGCCGTCGGCCTGCTCGGCAGCCTGTTCATCTCGGCCCTGAAAGCCGTCGCACCGGTACTCGTACTGGTGCTGGTGATGTCCTCCATCGCCAACCACAAGCAAGGCCAACGCACGCATATCCGGCCGATCCTGCTGCTGTACCTGATCGGCACCTTTTCCGCCGCGGTGGTCGCGGTGATTGCCAGCTTCGCCTTCCCCTCCAACCTGGTGCTGCACGCCCCCACCAGCGAACTGACGCCTCCCGGCGGTATCGGGGAAGTCCTGCGCGCGCTGCTGTTCAGCATCACCACCAACCCGGTGAAGGCACTGCTGGAGGCGGACTTCATCGCCATCCTGGCCTGGGCCATCGGCCTGGGGATCGCCCTGCGACACGCGCGGCAGAGCACCCGCGACCTGCTCGAGGACATGGCCAGCGGCGTGACCCTGATCGTCCGCGTGGTAATCGCCTTCGCCCCGCTGGGCATCTTCGGCCTGGTAGCCAACACCCTCGCCGAATCCGGCTTCGACGCGCTGCTCGGCTACCTGCACCTGCTGGCCGTGCTGCTGGGCTGCATGCTGTTCGTGGCACTGGTGGTGAACCCGCTGATCGTCTTCAGCAAGATCCGCCGCAACCCCTACCCGCTGGTGCTCACCTGCCTGCGCGAGAGCGGCATCACCGCCTTCTTCACCCGCAGCTCGGCGGCCAACATCCCGGTCAACCTGCAACTGTGCGAGCGCCTGGGCCTGCATGAAGACACCTACTCGGTGTCGATCCCGCTGGGCGCCACCATCAACATGGCCGGCGCGGCCATCACCATCAGCGTGCTGACCCTGGCGGCGGTGCACACCCTCGGCATCGCCGTGGACCTGCCCACCGCCATCCTGCTCAGCATGGTCGCCTCGATCTGCGCCTGCGGCGCCTCCGGCGTGGCCGGCGGTTCGCTGCTGCTGATCCCGCTGGCCTGCGGCCTGTTCGGCATCTCCAGCGAGGTGGCGATGCAGGTGGTGGCGGTCGGCTTCATCATCGGCATCCTCCAGGATTCGGCGGAAACCGCGCTGAACTCCTCCACCGACGTGCTGTTCACCGCCGCGGCCTGCATGGCCGAAGGCGACACCGACAGCCCAGAGGCCGGCGAACGCGCCTGACCCCGGCCGGGACGGCGGAGCACCCCGCCGTCCCGTCAATCCTCCCCGATTTTCGATCCGCGCCCTGTCCGGCAGCCTGATGACGCTGCACATTCCGGCTGCCCGCATGCGCGGATGAATAAGCAAATAGCCTTTAAGTATTTAATCGGCATATAACCCGACGGCATAATTCACCCCCAACAACACTGCCAAAAGGATCGGATTGTGAAACGACTGTTCAGCGCCTCGCTGCTCGCCGCCGGCCTCGCCCTGGCCTCCGCAGCCCAGGCCGCCCAGCCGCTGCTCAACGTCTCCTACGACGTGATGCGCGATTTCTACAAGGACTACAACGCCGCCTTCCAGAAACATTGGCAGGCGGAGAAAGGCGAGAACATCGTCATCCAGATGTCCCACGGCGGCTCCAGCAAACAGGCTCGCGCGGTCATCGACGGCCTGCCGGCCGACGTCATCACCATGAACCAGGCCACCGACATCGACGCCCTGGCCGACAACGGCGGCCTGGTGCCCAAGGACTGGTCCGCGCGCCTGCCCAACAACAGCGCACCCTTCACCTCCGCCACCGTGTTCATCGTGCGCAAGGGCAACCCCAAGGCCCTGAAGGACTGGCCGGATCTGATCAAGGACGGCGTGCAGGTCGTGGTGCCGAACCCGAAGACTTCCGGCAACGGCCGCTACACCTACCTCTCCGCCTGGGGCTACGCGCAGAAACACGGCGCCGATGAAGCCAAGGCCAAGGAATTCGTCGCCCAGCTGTTCAAGCACGTACCGGTGCTGGACACCGGCGGCCGCGCGGCGACCACCACCTTCATGCAGAACCAGATCGGCGACGTGCTGATCACTTTCGAGAACGAAGCCGAGATGATCGCCCGCGAATTTGGCCGTGGCGGCTTCGAAGTGGTCTACCCGAGCGTATCCGCTGAAGCCGAGCCACCGGTGACCGTGGTGGACAAGGTGGTCGACAAGAAAGGCTCTCGCGCACAGGCCGAGGCCTACCTGAAGTACCTGTGGTCCGACGAGGGCCAGACCATCGCGGCGAACAACTACCTGCGCCCGCGCAACCCGGAAATCCTCGCCAAGTTCTCCGACCGCTTCCCGAAAGTGGACTTCTTCTCGGTGGAGAAGACCTTCGGCGACTGGCGTACCGTGCAGAAGACCCACTTCGCCGACGGTGGTGTGTTCGACCAGATCTACACCCCGAACTGATCCGGGGCATGACGTAGGAGCGCCCTCCGTCCGCGATCCGGCCCAAAGCCAGCGTTCGCCCCATCGCGGACAAAGTCCGCTCCTACAAAAACACGAAAGCCGGAGCTGCTCAGCAGCTCCGGCTTTTTTATTGCCTTTCGTAGGAGCGAGCTTGCTCGCGAACCCGCCCCACTCCAGAGCGGCCGGGAAATCCGTTCGCGAGCAAGCTCGCTCCTACAGGGTGTGGCCAATCGACGGGCCGCAGTCCGGAGGATACCTCGCGTCATCCCTTCCAACCGACCTCGCGCAACGCCGCCAGCAGACGCTCCGCACCCAACGCCGGCGTGGCGGTGCAGGTACGCGACGCCGTGAGCCACTTCGGCGCCGGCGTGCTCTCCGAACGCGAGCTGGAGATCGCCCGGCTGATCCTGCGGGGTTACTCCTCCAAGGCCATGACCGAGCGCCTGGCGATCTCGCCGGAGACCATCAAGGTCCACCACCGCCACCCGTACAACAAGCTCGACATCTTCTCGCAGCCGGAGCTGTTCTCGCTGTTCCTGCAGTCCCTGGGGCACGACCCGCAGAACCCCCAAGAGGCCTCGCCAGCCATCGGCGCGGCTGATACCGCGCCATTCGCGCCCACCGGGACACCCCGCTGGCGCCCTGGGGACACTACCGCGCGCCGTCCGGGCTTCTAGACTGGAGCAGTGCCATCCAGCCCCTCCCACAACAATCACAAGAGCACAGCCCGATGAACGCACGCGCCCACTTCACCCATATGGAAGACGGCAGCGCCGAAGACTGGGCGATCATCGCCAAGGACTTCGCCCACTACGCCACCCTCCTGCCGGACCGCATCCTCACCCACCTGCGCCTGCTCGACGGCGACTTCGGCGGCTTCCCGGTGGACCGCCTGACCCACTCGCTACAGACCGCCACCCTGGCCCACCGCGACGGTCGCGACGAGGAATACGTGGTCTGCGCCCTGCTCCACGACATCGGCGACACCTTGGGTTCGTTCAACCACGCCGACATCGCCGCGGCCATCCTCAAGCCCTTCGTCAGCGAAGAGAACCTGTGGATGATCGAGAAACACGCGATCTTCCAGGGCTACTACTTCTTCCACCACCTGGGCCTGGACCGGCACCTGCGCGAGCAGTTCAAGGACCACCCACAGTTCGAACAGACCATCGAATTCTGCGCACGCTACGACGCCGCAGCCTTCGATCCGGATGCCGAAGTGCTGCCCCTGGAGTTCTTCGAACCCATGCTGCGCCGGGTCTTCGCCCAGCCCCGCCGGTCGATCTACCGCAAGCCCGACGGCAGCATGGCCTGACCCGCGCCGAACCCGCGGCAGCCCGCGACGACGAGTGGCGAACCGCCACTGGCCCAGCGGGCTGCGCATGGAATAAGATCCCTACACCCGCAATCGCGTGGGAGGCGTCAATCAGGATTGCGCCGAAACTAACCAGGGACTTTTCCTGCGCATGAAGCCTATTGTCACCGAGCGTTCCGACGGCACGCTCACCCCCGCCCCCCTGCGCGAATACCATTCCCGCGTGCTGGCCTATATTGCCGTCGCCGCAACCATCACCGCCGGCACCTTCAGCCAGCACTTCGGCTACGACATCCTCTGGATGGTCCCCTACGCCCTGCTCTACCCGCATCTTGCCCAGCAGTTGAGCCGCCGCTTCAAGCACGACCACCCGCAGCGCACCCGCCTGATCCTGATGTTCATCGATGCCGTGCACGCCGGCGCCGCCACCGCGCTGATGGGCTTCTCGGAAGTGCCGAGCCTGATGCTGGTGCTGGTGCTGGCCTTCTCCTCGCTGATCATCGGCGGCCTGCGCTCCCTCGGCCTGGTCCTGCTGGTCATGCTCAGCGCGTCGGTGTTCACCGCGGCCCTGCTGTCTCCGGCCTACAAGGGCGGTACGCCGACCGTCGTGGCGTTGATCAGCGTGCTGTTCTCCACCCTGTACATCTGCATCACCGCCTTCTTCGTCCATCAGCAGGGCCTGCGCCTGGGCCTGGCCCGCGTGGAGATCGCCCGCGAACAGGAGAAGGCCGCGCGGCTGGCCAACAACCTGGCCAAGTACCTGTCGCCGCAGGTGTGGGAATCGATCTTCAGCGGCAAGAAGAGCGTGCGCCTGGAAACCCAGCGCAAGAAGCTCACGGTGTTCTTCTCCGACATCAAGGGCTTCACCGAGCTGTCCGAGGAACTGGAGGCCGAAGCCCTCACCGACATGCTCAACAACTACCTGAACGAAATGTCGAAGATCGCCCTCAAGTACGGCGGCACCATCGACAAGTTCGTCGGCGACTGCGTGATGGTGTTCTTCGGCGACCCCGCCACCCAGGGCGCGCGCAAGGACGCCGCCGCCGCGGTGTCGATGGCCGTGGCCATGCGCAAGCACATGAAGGTCATGCGCCAGCAATGGCGCGCCCAGGGCATCACCAAGCCGCTGGAAGTGCGCATGGGCCTGAATACCGGCTACTGCACCGTGGGCAACTTCGGCGCCGAGACGCGCATGGACTACACCATCATCGGCCGCGAAGTGAACCTCGCCAGCCGCCTGGAAAACGCTGCCGAGGCCGGCGAAATCCTCATCAGCCACGAGACCTACTCGCTGGTCAAGGATGTGCTGATGTGCCGCGACAAGGGCCAGATCACGGTGAAGGGCTTCAGCAAGCCGGTGCAGATCTACCAGGTGGTCGACTTCCGCCGTGACCTGGGCTCCAACCCCAGCTTCATCGAGCACGAAGTGCCGGGCTTCTCCATGTACCTGGACACCAACAACGTGCAGAACTACGACAAGGAACGGGTCATCGAGGCGCTGCAACAGGCCGCCGAGAAGCTCAAGGACAAGATCATTCTCTGATCCTTCCAACGCAGGCCGCCCGGCCTGCGCGCCGTCTTCGCCTGGCTGGGCCCGTGCCGGGAAGTATGGCGCTTTCCCGAGGAGCGCAAGGCTACGCCTTGCATCGCGGACAAGGTCCGCACCTACGGGAGCGCACGGTGCCGGCCGATGAGCGTAGCAGCGGACTCCGTCCGTGATACCCCGCCACGAGCCCCAACCTGTAGGAGCGAGCTCGCTCGCGAACCACCCGGCTCCGGAGCCGCCGGATAAACCATTCGCGGCCAGAAGCCGCCGACACACCCCATCAGCCCATAAAAAAGCCCGCTCAAATGAGCGGGCTGGAATGGCTCCGGTGCTTCACGTTCACCGGGCCGAATTGCTCGTTGGGACACTCATCAGGAAGGCTGAAGCTCCACGGAGTTGCCCGGGCCAGCGGCCAGTTCTTTGGACAGGGTCTTCTCGTCCAGCTGCTTGCACCACTTGGCGACCACGAGGGTAGCCACGCCATTGCCCACCAGGTTGGTCAGCGCGCGGGCTTCGGACATGAAGCGGTCGATACCCAGGATCAGCGCCAGCCCCGCAACCGGCAGGTGGCCCACGGCGGACAGGGTCGCGGCCAGCACGATGAAGCCCGAGCCGGTGACGCCGGCGGCGCCCTTGGAGGCGATCAGCAACACCACCAGCAGGGTGATCTGGTGGGAGATATCCATCGGCGTGTCGGTGGCCTGGGCGATGAACACGGCCGCCATCGTCAGGTAGATCGAAGTGCCGTCCAGGTTGAACGAGTAGCCGGTGGGAATCACCAGGCCGACGACGCTCTTGTCGGCGCCCAGCTTCTCCATCTTGGCGATCATGCGCGGCAGGGCCGACTCGGAGGACGAAGTGCCCAGCACGATCAGCAACTCCTCGCGGATGTAGGAGATGAAGCGCAGGATGCTGAAACCGTGATAGCGGGCAATGCTGCCGAGCACGACCAGCACGAAGAGGATGCAGGTGATGTAGAAGCACAGCATCAGCTGGCCGAGCTGCACCAGCGAACCCAGGCCGTAGGCGCCGATGGTGAAGGCCATCGCGCCGAAGGCGCCGAGCGGAGCGACCTTCATGATCACGTTGATGATGTTGAACATCACGTGGGTGATGCGATCGATGAACTGGAACACCGGCTGGCCGTAATCGCCCAGGCGGTGCAGCGAATAGCCGAACAGCACCGAGAAGAACAGCACCTGCAGGATGTCGCCATTGGCGAAGGCGCCGACCACGGTGTTCGGGATCACGTTCATGAAGAACTCGATGGTGCTCTGCTTCTCACCGGACGCCACGTAGGCCGTCAGCGTGGCGTTCTTGCTCATTTCGGCGGTGAGGCTGGCAACGTCGGCGTGCATGCCGGCACCCGGCTGCACGACATTGACCACGAACAGGCCGATGAGCAGCGCGATGGTGGAAACGATTTCGAAGTACAGCAGCGCCATGCCGCCCGTCTTGCCCACGGCCTTCATGCTCTGCATGCCGGCGATGCCGGTGACCACGGTACAGAAGATGATCGGCGCGATGGCCATCTTGATCAGTTTGACGAAGCCATCGCCCAGCGGCTTCATCAGCTTGGCGGTATCGGGATAGAAGTGGCCCAGCGCGATACCGATGGCGATGGCGATCAGCACCTGTACGTACAGGCTCTTGTAGAAGGGTTGCTTGGTCATGGCAGCTCTGTCCTCACGGGCATGCACTCCCGCCGGGGGAGGCAATACCGAACGCGTTATCTCCCTGCACTGGGAGAATTTGTTTTCAGGGCATGCCCACAGGCAAGCCTTGAGCGCTTATCGCAAGTGCTGTGCCAGACCGTTAAAAATCAATCTAATCCTTTATTTTCAATAACTTGCCATTAAAGACACGGTACGCAGGCAGCCAGAAATGGCGGAAACCCGCCTTCCGGCTGGCGGATTTCCCGCCCTCTGGCGGGTATCCGCCAGGGCCTTCGTACCGTAGTGTAGAGCCCCGCGACGGCTCCCCAACGACGGCCCGGACACACCGCGCGCACGAATGACGCACGGACAGAACAACAAGGACTCCCCATGCGAGAACGCACCATTGCCAGCCATTTCATCCGCGCCGCCGTGCAGGGTGCTCGGCGCCAGGGGCTGGATACCGCGCGTCTGCTGCGCGATGCCGGTATCGCCCAGGCGGTGCTCGACGAACCCCGCGCACGGATCGACCCCAGCCAGCTCACACGGTTGATACAGTGCTTGTGGGAGGCGCTGGACGACGAGTACATGGGGTTTGGCAACGTCCCCAGCAAACGCGGCACCTTCGCCATGATGTGCAACGCCATCATCCATTGCCGCACGCTGGAGAAGGCGTTGATCCGGGGCATACTGTTCTACGGCCTGTT
Organism: Pseudomonas sp. MT3; assembly: GCF_054720805.1. Taxonomy (NCBI): domain Bacteria; kingdom Pseudomonadati; phylum Pseudomonadota; class Gammaproteobacteria; order Pseudomonadales; family Pseudomonadaceae; genus Pseudomonas; species Pseudomonas sp. MT3. Next base: position 158,180 of record NZ_JBTVPY010000004.1, on the reverse strand, counting down.
TCCCGGAGCCCCGTCGATCCACCTGGTCCGCGAGGGCGACCGGGCGCGCCTGACCCTGGACGGACGCCACCTGCACGACCCCGACCACTTCCTGACCGAGAGCCTGCTGTTGATCTGGCACCGCCTGGCCAGTTGGCTGATCGGCCAGCGTATCCGCCTGGAAGAAGCCACCTTCAGCTACCCCGCGCCGGAGCACCAGGCCGAGTACGACCTGCTGTTCCCCTGCCCACGCCGCTTCGCCGCCGACAGCACCAGCCTGCTGCTGCCGGCGCGCTACCTGGACATGCCGCTGCTGCAGGACGAACGCACGCTCAAGCATTTCCTCAAGGACTCTCCCGCCGACCTGCTCGCCCGTCCCGACGGCGGCGACAGCCTGACCAGCCAGATCCGCCGCCTGCTTGGCCGCGACTGCCGCAATTGGCCGGACCTGGAGCAGGTCGCCGCGCAACTACACATGAGTCCGCAGACCCTGCGTCGTCACCTGCGCGAAGAAGGGCCGAACTTCCAGGAGCTGAAGGACCAGTTGCGCCGCGACCTGGCGATCTACTACCTGGGGCGCGACGAACTGTCGATCCAGGACATCGCCGACCAGCTCGGCTTCTCCGAGCCCTCGGCCTTCCACCGGGCGTTCAAGAAATGGACGGGGCTGACGCCCGGCGCCTACAGGGCGCAGCAGGGGGAATAGCTCGGTTTCAACCTGTAGGAGCGCCGGCGCCCAGGCCGCAGGGCGCATAACCCGGAACGGATTATCCGCCGATTGCTCTCGCGGCGGATAACACTGGCGCGTTATGCGCCCTACGACCTAAAACGAGGCTCCGGTGCGTGGGCGTTCGCGAGCAAGCTCGCTCCTACGAAGAGCGGGCCCTGCATAGCGGTCTTCGGCAGCACAGGTCGACCGGCTTTCTGTAGGAGCGAGCTCGCTCGCGAACCCGCACCGGCGCCCGATCACCCCGGCAGGCGAATCCGGAAGCACGCCCCACCCAACTCGGAATCCTCCAGCGCCAGTTCGCCGTCGTAGCTGTCGATGATGTCCTTCACCACCGCCGTGCCGATGCCCTGGCCGGGGTGCTGGGTGTCCAGGCGTTCGCCGCGCTTGAGGATACGCTCGCGCTGGCTGCCCGGAACGCCGGGACCGTCGTCCTCGACGACGAGCTCGAAGAAACGGCCCTGCTTGCGGGCGCTGACCTTTACTGTCGTCAGGCACAGGCGGTAGGCGTTTTCCAGCAGATTGCCGAGCATTTCCAGCAGCGCGCCCTGCTCCAGCGGCAGGGCGAATCCCTCGGGCATGTCGCGCTCCAGCAGCACGCGCTTGTCGCGGTAGACCTTGTCCAGCGCCCCACTGAGGGTGTCGAGCAAGGGTTCGAGCGCCGCACGATGCCGGATCAGGCCGCTCTTGCGCAGGCTGGCGCGCTGCAACTGGTAGCCGATCTGCTGGCTCATGCGCTCGATCTGAGTCTGCAGCACCTGCACCTGCTCGCGGTTCTGCGGCTGCGCGGCGAGGTTCTCGCTGACGCCCTGCAGCACCGCCAGCGGCGTCTTCAGGCTGTGGGCGAGATCGCCCAGGGAATTGCGGTAGCGCTCGCGCTGGGCGCGCTCGCTGTCGAGCAGGCGGTTCAGCGAACCGGTCAGGCGCAGCATCTCGTCCGGGTGCTCATCGCTCAGGCGCTCACGCTCGCCAGCCTCGATCTGATCCAGCTCGGCACGCAGCCCGCGCATCGAGCGAAAGCCCCAGCTCAAACCGAGCCAGAGCATCCCCAGCAGTACCAGCAGCGCTCCGCCCAGCCACACGTAGAGCTGTTCGCGGAAACCCCGTACCAATTCGCGGAAGTCGCTCTCCGGCTGCATGGTGACAATGCTGTAGGCCGCCTGCGTCCCCCCGAGCAGGTCGATTTCCACGTCGTAGACGAAAAATTCCTGGCCGGAGCGATCGCGGATGCGCGTGAACTCGTCGACCAGGCCATCGTACTTGGGGACATACTCCACGCTCTCATCCTGCGCCGAGGTGGAGCGCCAGACCAATCGGCCATTCTGGTCGTAGATGTAGCCCAGCAGCTTGGATTCGGGGAGGTTGAAATCCTCCACCGGCAAATGGTCCGGCATGCTCAGCCGCCCGCCCTCGATGCGCGCCGCCGACACCAGCGTCGCCACATCGGCCGCCAGGCGCTGCTGGATGGCGTTCTCCAGGGCAATGCTGAAAGCCCGCTGCAGCGCCGGCAGCAAAGCCGCCATGAACAGGATGGCAAGCGTCGCCGCGCCGATCATCAAGCGCAGGCGCAGCGAACGAATCATTTGCACAACTCGTTGAAGATATAGCCCTGGCCACGCACCGTATCGATGGGCTTGAAGCCGGGCGCCATTTCCAACTTGCGGCGCAGGCGGCCGACCAGCACCTCGATCACGTTCGGATCGCGCTCGTCGTCATCGGGGTAGAGCTGCTCGATCAGCCGCTCCTTGGCCACCACCTGCTGGTGATGTCGCATGAGATATTCGAGGATGCGGTATTCGAAGGCGGTCAGTTGCAGCGACTCGCCATTGACCAGCGCCTGCTTGCGGTTGAGGTCGAGGAGCAGCGGGCCGGCCTCGATGCTCGACTGGGAAAAGCCGCTGGAGCGGCGCAACAAGGCATTCAGGCGCGCCTCCAGCTCCTCGAACTGGAAGGGCTTGACCACGTAGTCGTCGGCGCCGGCGGCCAGGCCTTCGACCTTGTCCTGCCAGTTGCCGCGCGCGGTAAGGATGAGGATCGGGAAGGTCTTGCCCTGGCTGCGGAACTCGCGGATCAGGTCCAGGCCGCTCATGCCCGGCAAGCCCAGGTCGATCATCGCCAGGTCGTGGTGGTATTCGCTGGCGCGGTACAGCGCCTCTTCGGCATCGGCCACGGCATCGACCACATGGCCTTGTTCGCCGAGCCGGGTGTACAGGTGATGGCGCAGCAGCGCCTCGTCTTCCACCACCAGCAATTTCATGCGCGTGCTCCCTGAGTCAGGCAACCGGGCCACGCGAGGCCCGGTTACGGTACCGGTCAGAACCTGTAGTTGGCGCCCAGGTAGAACTGGGAGCTGCTGTGCAGGTCAAGGGATCCCACCTTGCTGCCACCGTGCGGGCTCATCTCGGTACTCGCGTTGCTACGCAGGTAACGGTAGCCGCCTTCCACGGATGCGTTCTTGCCGAGTTCCTGGAGGATACCGGCTTGGGCGCCGATGGCGTAACCCACATCGCTGTCGCGGCTGTAGCCCTTGGAGTCCTGCTCCAGCTTGACCAGGCCGGCGGTGCCGCCGCCGAACAGCCTGGTGCCCTGGTCGCCCAGCGGCAGGAAGGCGTCGTAGCTGCCGAGCAGGTTCTGCTGGCGCAGCTTCAGGCCGCTGTCGGTATCGGAAACGTTCTCGTAGGTGACGTAGTAGCGGCCCTGTTCCATCTGCTGGCCGGCGCGAACGCCCCAGGTACCGCTGTTGTTGATCACGCTGTCGAATTTCGGGTTGCCGAGGTTGCGATTCAGCGCGTCGGATTTCTGGATGTTGTTGCTGGTTTCGCCCCAGGTCATACCGACGAAGGTGTCGGCGGCGCTGGCCGCAGTGGCGGCGACACTGGCACCGAGGATGGCACTGGCGAGGGCGATTTTCTTCATGGTTTTCATGGGGATTCTCCCGTCAAGGATCTGCGTAATGGGTTGACGGGGAAAAGGTTACGAGGAGGGTACTGAACGGAACCTGTCGGGGCGCTGAACCCAAGCTGAACGAGCTGGATGAAGGAAACCGCCAGCAGCTTTCGTAGTAACGGACCTTGTCCGCGATGGGACTTTTCGCGAGCATCGATGCCTTGGGTTCGCGAGCAAGCTCGCTCCTGCAGTCTTGCTCCATGCTCTTTGTAGGAGCGAGCTTGCTCGCGAACCAGAACCAGAACCAGAACCAGAACCAGAACCAGAGCGGCACGGAGCGTCCTTTGCGGACAAGGTGCTCTTACGAGAGACAAAAGCCCCGGCTTGCGCCAGGGCTTCGGACCGCCAGAACGGTATCGCCTACCCGCTCTTCAATGCCTTCAGGATCTTCTGCCCTGCCCGCCCATCCGCGGGCGTCAGGCCGCGCTTGCGCTGCTCTTCCTGGATCGCCCGGCGCGTCATGTCGCCGATCATGCCGTCGGCCTTGCCGATGTCATAACCGCGCTGGATCAGCAACTCCTGCAACTCCTTGCGCTGCATCCGGCTCAGCCCCGGATCGTCGGTCGGCCAGGATGCGCGCAGCCCAGGCTCGCCACGCAGGCGGTCGGACAGCAGGGCAATGGCCAGCGCGTAGCTCTCCGCCGCATTGTAGGAATAGATCGCATCGTAGTTGCGCAGTACCAGGAAAGCCGGCCCCTGCGCCCCGGCCGGCAGCAGGATGGCCGCCCTGGAGTTCAGGTTCGGGATCGGCTGGCCATCGATACGCTTCACACCGCGCGCGCTCCAGTCGGCAATCGGCCGGCGCTTGGTGCGCCCGGCCAGCGACGCATCGAAGCCCGCCGGCAGCTTCACTTCGTACCCCCAGGGCTGGCCTTCGCGCCAACCCGACTTGCGCAGGTAGTTGGCGGTGGACGCCAAGGCATCGGCGGTGCTACCCACCAGGTCGCGGTGGCCGTCGCGATCGAAGTCCTCGGCGATGCGCGCGTAGGTGGACGGCATGAACTGCGTCTGGCCGAAGGCGCCGGCCCAGGAGCCGGTGATGCCGCTGTCGCGGATATCGCCGGCCTGCAACAGCTTGAGGGTGGAGATGAACTCGCCCTGGAAGAATGCCTGGCGGCGCCCATAGCAGGACAGCGTCGACAGCGACACCAGCAGCGGCCGCTTGCCAGTGATGCGCCCGTAATCGCTCTCCACGCCCCATACCGCCACCACGGCGGCCGGATCGACGTGGTAGCGCGCGGCGACCTTGCGCAGCAGATCGGCGTGCTCGGTCATCATCGCCTTGCCGTCGGCCACGCGCTGTTCGTCCACCAGCCCCGCCAGGTAATCCCAGATCGGCGTGGTGAATTCCGGCTGCGCATCGAGCAACGGGAGCACGCTCATGTCCGCCTGCAGGCCCTGGGTGAAGCGCGCGTAGCTGGCCGCGCTGACGCCGCTGGCCTGGGCCTTGTCCTGCAGGCGGTCCAGGCAGGCGCCGAAGTCATCGCCCGGCGCCGCCTGCGCCAGCGCGACCGGCAGCAGGAGGGAAAGGGCCAGGGAAATGCGCACTGCCATGAAAGACATCCTCATTGGTGGTAGATCGTCAGGTTACTGAAGGTGGCCCGGCCACCCTCGCTCGCGGGCCCGCGATTGTCCTGCAGATAGAGCCCGGCCTTGAAGTACAGGCCCTGGAAGGCCCACTGTGGGTTCAACTGCTGGGTCACGTGGCCGTCGTTGACCTGGACGGTCAACAGCCCGCTGCGCGACACGCCCAGCCGGTAGCTGAACGCCTCGCCCAGCGGAAGGCCTTCGTACACGGTGTAGGTGCGGGTGGAGACATCATCGGGATGCTCGCGCACCAACGCCTGCACGCGCCCCAGGTTCAGACGCTGCTGGTAGACCAGCTTCACCAGCGGCAGTGCCTCGGCGCTGTTGCTGCCGTTGCTGTGGATCTGCCCGATCACCATGCGCCGGGTAGAGGGAACCGCATCGATCCGCAAGGTGGCCACCAGCAGGTTATTGTCGGCCTTCGGGTAGCGCCAGAACGACAACGCGCCGTTGGGCGCGGTCTCGCGCAGCTCGGTCCGTGGGTATTCGCTGCCGTTGGTGTGCGCGCCGTTGACCGGCACCCAGATTTCCACGCCGTTGACGCTGCGCTGGAAGTAGGGGCTCTGGTAATCGCGATTCAGCCTCGCGGTGGAAATGGTCGCGGCGGGGCCGCGCTGGGGAGTGGTCAGGTTCCAGGTACTGAGGTCCAGCATCAGCCAATCGCTTTCCGGGGTCGGGGAGTGGCGCCAAGGGTAGACGAGGCCATCTTACATTTCATCCATCGCCGCAGGATTGAACGGTTGTCCCTGCGCCGGGCAGGTGCCGCAGAAGCGACTATCTTCTCAGGGCCACCTTCGGCCACCGCCACGGAGAACCCCCATGCGCCTGCTCACAGCCCTGCTGCTGTTCGCGTTCGCCGCCAGCGCCGGCGCCGCGATCAAGACCCAGGAAATCCCCTATCAGTCCGCCGACGGCACGAAGATGGTCGGCTACTACGCCTACGACGACGCCAAACCCGGCATCCGTCCCGGCGTACTGGTGGTACACGAATGGTGGGGGCTCAACGATTACGCCAAACGCCGCGCCCGCGACCTCGCCGCGCTGGGCTACAGCGCGCTGGCCATCGACATGTACGGCGGCGGCAAGCACACCGAGCACCCCAACGACGCCAAGGCCTTCATGAGCGAAGCGCTGAAGAACGCCGACGCCGCCAAGGCACGCTTCCAGGCCGGCCTCGACCTGCTGAGGAAACAACCGCAGACCGACCCGGGCAAGATCGCCGCGATCGGCTACTGCTTCGGCGGCAAGGTGGTGCTGGACATGGCCCGCACCGGCCTGCCGCTGGCCGGCGTGGCGAGCTTCCACGGCGTGCTGGCCACCGATACGCCGGCACAGCCGGGCGCGGTGAAGGCGAAGATACTGGTCGAGCACGGCGGCGCCGACACCCTGGTGCCGGCAGAAAGCGTCGCCGCCTTCAAGGCCGAGATGGACAACGCCAAGGCCGACTACACACTAGTCGTGCTGCCGGGCGCCAAGCACAGCTTCACCAACCCGGACGCCGACATGCACAAGGGCCACGGCCTCGACGTGGGCTACGACAAGGCCGCCGACCAGAAGTCCTGGGCGGACCTGCAGGCGTTCTTCAAGGAGCTCTTCGACGAGAAGTCCTGAGCGCAGCACAAAAAAAACGGGAGCCCCTGGGGGCTCCCGCACTCAATCAAGTGTAAAGGTCGGAGCCCACCGTGGCGGCACCCCAACAACAACCTCACCTGCGTCCCCACAGGGAACGCGGTCGGCAGTGTGGCAAAGCTCGTCCGGCGAATCCGTACGCCTTTGGTGAAGGTTTGCAAAGGAATGTAAGCGCCGCGTGACTGGTGAGCCACGTTCCGGCGCGGCAGAATGCTCCCCATGACCACCCTTCCCGTCTTCTGCACCCCGCTCTCCGCCGACTGGCCGCTACCCGTCCCACTGGCCGGCTGCCAGATGCGCAGCACCCGCTTCGATCGCCAGCGCCTGCTGCCCGCTGACTTCCAGCACAGCCAGGTGCAGGCCCCGGCGAATATCCAGCGCGCCGTTGCCAAGCGCCAGGCCGAATACCTCGCCGGCCGCCTCTGCGCCCGCGCGGCGTTGCAGGCCAGCGGCGCCGACGCCGTAGTGCCCGGTACCGATGAAGAGCGGGCGCCCATCTGGCCGCCAGGCTTTTGCGGCTCGATCACCCACGGCGACGGCTGGGCAGCGGCGGTGGTGGCCCGCGCGAACGCCTGGCGCGGGCTGGGGCTGGACGTGGAAAGCCGTCTCGACAGCGCCCGCGCCCAGCACCTGGCCGGAGAAATCCTCACCCCGGACGAACTGTCGCGGCTCGACCCCGAACAGGCCGCGCTGCAAATCACCCTCACCTTCTCGCTCAAGGAAAGCCTGTTCAAGGCGCTCTTCCCACTGGTGCGCCAACGCTTCTACTTCGAGCACGCCGAACTGATCCAGTGGTCGGCCGGCGGCCATGCCCGCCTGCGACTGCTCACCGACCTCTCGGCGGAATGGCATCGCGGCAAGGAAATCGACGGGCAATTCAGCCTGCAGGACGACCGCCTGCTCAGCCTGGTGGCGATTCCCGCCGATATCTGACGGCCATAATGTCTTGACTTAAAAGTCAGAATTTGGCGTCATGCACGCCGCTCAGACGCTCATCTACCTCTTTTGAACCTCAGGTTTTACCGCTCGGGGAGTCGTCAGCAGGTCCACCGCTATATAAAATCCTATACAGCCAAGTCAAAAACCTTGGCGACTGGGGTATCCACAAGAAGAACCGCACATCGGAGCAAACGGAATGACCAGAAACACCCTGGCGCTCGCCATCGCAGCCAGCTCGCTCGGTCTCATCGCGCAATCGGCGGCCGCCGGCGGCTTCATCGAGGACAGCAAGGCCAGCCTCACCCTGCGCAATTTCTACATCAACACCGACAACCGCAACGGCCCCGCCTCGCCCAGCAAGCAGGAAGAATGGGGCCAGGGCTTCATGCTCAACTATGCCTCGGGCTTCACCGAAGGCACCGTGGGCTTCGGCGTCGACGCCCTGGGCCTGCTCGGCGTGCGCCTGGACGGCGGCGGCAAGGCCGGCAAGCCGGGCATCGACCGCCAGCCGGGCACCATCTTTCCGCTGGAGAGCGACGGCAGCGCGGTGGATGAGTTCAGCAGCCTGGGACTCACCGCCAAGGCGAAGATTTCCAAGACCGAGTTTCGCTACGGCACCCTGCAGCCCAAGCTGCCGGTGGTGGTCTACAACGACGCCCGCCTGTTGCCGATGACCTACGAGGGCGGTCAGGTCACCTCCAGCGACATCGACAACCTGACCCTGACCGGCGGCCAACTGACCCACACCAAGGGCCGCAACTCCACCGACTGGCGCAGCATGTCCATCGCCGGTGCCAACGGCAGCAGCGCCTCTTCGCGCGACAGCAACAAGTTCTACTTCGCCGGCGGCGACTACAAGGCCGCCAAGAACCTGACCCTGTCGTACTACTACGGCGAGCTGGACAACTTCTACAAGCAGAACTACTTCGGCCTGGTGCATAACTGGGGTATCGGCCCGGGCACCCTGAAGTCCGACATCCGCGTCTTCATCAGCGATTCCGACGGCAAGAACGGCAGCGCCTCCGGCCGCGCCGACGGCTACGTCAGCAGCGGCTACTACGGCGGCAACAGCACCAAGGGCGAAGTGGACAACAACGTCTACAGCGGCATGTTCACCTACGCCCTGAGCGGCCATAGCCTCGGTGCCGGCTACCAGGTCATGACCGGCGACAGCGACTTCCCCTACCTCAACCGCGGCGACGGCGAAGGCACCAGCACCTACCTGATCTCCGACGCCCAGCTGCTGAAGTTCAACCACGCCGGCGAGCGCACCTGGATCGGTCGCTACGCCTACGACTTCGCCAACCTCGGCATGCCCGGCCTGACCTTCAGCGTGCTTTACCTGAACGCCGACAACATCGACACCAAGCAAGGCGACCAGGGCGAGTGGGAACGCGATATCGCGCTCGGCTACGTGGTGCCGGAAGGTACCTTCAAGGGCCTGGGCCTGGCCTGGAAGAACGCCACCATGCGCAGCGGCCTGCCCGCCGCCACGACCGCTGGCTCCGCCAGCCAGCGCAACCAGGACGAGAACCGCCTGATCGTCAGCTACACCATTCCGCTGCTGTAAGGCGTAACCTGAAAGAAAAAAGGGCGGCCTTCGTTGGCCGCCCTTGTTCTTTATCCCCTCTACCGAGCTTCCGGCCCCTGTAAGCGAGCTTGCTCGCGAAGCTGTTCCCGCCGCCCCGCCGCCGCCCCCACATCTGTTCGCGAGCAAGCTCGCTCCTACGAAGAGCAACGGCAGCGATCACTGCCAGACCCAGGGAGTGGCGTGGAACAAAGCGGCACCCATCACAGCGGATAACGCTATGCCTTGTTTCCTGCAACGGGCACGCCCCACAAAAAGCAGGAACATCGCGGACGAAGTCCGCTCATGCGGAAAGCCCACAGCCTCAGGCCAGCAGCGCCACCGACTTGATCTGCGCCCACACCGCCTGCCCGGCGCGCAGGCCAAGCTGGTCGTGGGAATAGCGGGTGATCCGCGCCAGCAGCGGCGTGCCGGCCACATCCAGCTTCACCAGCAAGTGCGCGGGATTGTCCGTCGGCACCATCTCCACCACCGTCGCCGGCAGTACGTTGAGAATACTGCTGTGCGCCGCTGGCTCGAGGCTCAGGCTGACGTCCCGCGCCTGCACCTTGATGCGCAGCGCCCTGCCCTTTTCCATCGGCGCATGGGCCAGGCGAATGCGCTGTTCGCAACGGGGCAGCTCAAGGGTCAGCAACCCGTAGCCGGCGTCGTGGGCCAGCACATGCCCGTCGATCACCACGCCGGCATCCTCCAGGTGCGAGATCGGCAGATCGGTGCGCGCCAGCGTCTCCATCACCGGCCCGCTGGCAATGGCCTTGCCCTGGTCGAGCAGCACCAGGTGATCGGCCAGCCGCGCGACTTCATCCGGCGAATGGCTGACGTAGAGAATCGGGATATCCAGCTCGTCGTGCAGACGCTCCAGATACGGCAGGATTTCCGCCTTGCGCTTGAGGTCCAGCGCCGCCAGCGGCTCGTCCATCAGCAGCAGGCGCGGGCTGGTCAGCAGCGCGCGGGCCATGCCGACGCGCTGGCGCTCGCCGCCGGACAGGTGCCTCGGCATGCGCTCCAGCAGATGGCCGATGCCCAGCAGCTCGCTGGCCTGCTCCAGCTTCACGCGGTGCTGGTCGCGCGGCACACGCTTCATGCCGTAGGTGAGGTTGCGCCGTACCGACAGGTGCTCGAACAGGTTGGCGTCCTGGAACACATAACCCAGGGCGCGCTGGTGCGGCGGCAGGAACACACCCGTGGCGCTGTCCTGCCAGAGCTCCCCATTCACCACCAGGCGGCCGAGCGGCGCGCGCGAAAGCCCCGCCACGCAGCGCAGGCAGGTGGTCTTGCCCGAGCCGGAATGGCCGAACAACGCGGTGACGCCGCGCCCCGGCAGTTGCAGGTCCACGTCCAGGCTGAAGCCCGGGTAGGCGATCTGGAAACGCGCCTCGATGGCCCGCATGTCGACGGTTTCGTTCATCCCCACCTCACGCCCAGGCCGAACGGCTGCGGCGGCTCGCGTAGAGCGCCAGCAGGACGATGAAGGAGAACACCAGCATGCCTCCGGACAACCAGTGCGCCTGGGCGTACTCCATCGCCTCGACGTGATCGAAGATCTGCACCGACACCACGCGGGTCTTGCCCGGAATGTTGCCGCCGATCATCAGCACTACGCCGAACTCACCGACGGTGTGGGCGAAGCCGAGGATGCTGGCAGTGATGAAGCCCGGCCGCGCCAGCGGCAGGACCACCGAGAAGAAAGTATCCAGAGGGCTCGCCCGCAGCGTCGCGGCGGCCTCCAGCGGTTTGTCGCCGATCGCCTCGAAGGCGTTCTGCAACGGCTGCACCACGAAGGGCAGCGAGTAGAACACCGAGCCCACCACCAGCCCGGCGAAGGTAAAGGGCAACCGCCCCAGCCCCAGGCTCTCGGTGAGTTGCCCGATGGCGCCATTGGGGCCCAGGGTGATCAGCAGGTAGAAGCCGATCACCGTCGGCGGCAGCACCAGCGGCAGCGCCACCACCGCCCCCAGCGGGCCTTTGAACCAGGAGCGGGTGCGCGCCAGCCACCAGGCGATGGGCGTACCGATCAACAGGAGAATCGCCGTGCTCAGGGCCGCCAGCTCGATGGTGAGCCAGATGGCCTGGAAATCCTCCTGCGTGAGGGGCATCGCCTGTTCCTTAGAGAGTCAGATTTCGTAGCCGTAGGATTTGATCACCGCGGCGGCTTTCGGGCCCTTCAGGTACTCCACGAGCGCCTTGGCGGCAGCACTGTCCTTGCCCTTGTTGAGGATCACCGCGTCCTGGCGGATCGGCTCATGCAGGTCGCCCGGCACGATCCACGCGGAACCACTCGTCACCTTGCCATCCTTGTAGATCTGCGACAACGCCACGAAGCCCAGTTCCGCGTTGCCGGTGGAAACGAACTGGAACGCCTGGGTGATGTTCTGGCCCTCGACGATCTTGCCGGCGACCTTGTCCGCAAGGCCCATCTTGTCCAGCACCTGGGTGGCGGCCAGCCCGTAGGGCGCGGTTTTCGGGTTGGCGATGGACAGGTGCTTGAATGCGTCCTTCTTCAGCACGTCGCCCTTGGCGTCGACGTAGCCGTCCTTCGCCGACCACAGCGCCAGGGTGCCGACGGCATAGGTGAAGCGCGAGCCAGGGACGATTTCCTGCTCTTCCTCGAGCTTCTTCGGCGTGCTGTCGTCAGCGGCGAGGAAAACCTCGAACGGCGCGCCGTTCTTGATCTGGGTGTAGAACTGGCCGGTGGCGCCGTAGGCGGCGACCAGCTTGTGCCCGGTGTCCTTCTCGAAGTCCTTGGCGATCGCCTGGATCGGCGCGGTGAAATTGGCGGCGACGGCGACCTGCACCTCATCGGCCAGCGCCGAGTGCAGGGCGAAACAGGAAGCGACCAGCAGGGAAAGGCGGGCGAAGCGGTGTTTCATCGTGATGCTCCAGTGGGTCGTTGTTATCAAGGCTTCGAGATCGGACGGACATGCCGGCGACAATGGCAAGCCATCGCTATAACTAAAATTACATAACGATAGCGGTGAAGCTGCAATACCCCTCATGGGATAAAAAGCGAAAGGGAGAAAGCAGCGCAGACCGGAATGGTCACCGGCCAAGGTCGGTGGCACCGCAGCATTCTGCATTTTCTGACCTAAAGGTCAAACCTTGCGAATGCGCGGCTGAACGTTCACTCGACCTTCGGTGCCTGCCGGCGCGGCCAGACCAGCGTGAAACAGGCCCCGCCCAGGCTCGCGCTGCGCGCGATCGAGGCCCGCCCGCCGTGCCAATGGACGATCCGCCGCACGATCGACAGCCCCAGCCCATGCCCGCCGGTGACCCGCGCGCGGCTGTCGTCGGCCCGGAAGAACGGCTCGAACAGGCGCGGCCATTGCGACTCCGGCACCCCCGGACCATCGTCCTCGACATCCACCTGGCAGCGGTCCACGCTGACCCGGAAGCTGATCCGTACGCGCCCCTCGGCGTAGCGCAGGGCATTGGTCAACAGGTTCTGCAGCGCGCGGTGCAGGTAGCGCGGTTCGGCCTCCACCCAACTGCCCTGGTCGAACGGCACCAGCGAGCCCGGCTCGATGGTGACGCTGATCTCCCGCCGCAGCGGCGCGATTTCCGAAACCACCTGCTGCACCAGAACCGCCAGCTCCAGGTGCTGGTAGGTCAGCGCTGGCGAACCCTGCTCCAGGCGCGCATAGGTGAGCATCTCGTCCACCAGTTGGTCGAGGTCCTGGATATCGCCGTCCATGCCGTCCATGTACTTGCGACGCGCCGCATCGGTTTCCGCCGACTCGATCATTTCCAGCCCGAAACGCAGGCGCGCCACCGGCGTACGCAACTCGTGGGACACCGCGCGCACCAGTTCGCGCTGCACCGTCAGCAACAGCTGCAATTGCTCCGCCATATGGTTGAACGCGCCCGACAGGCGCCCCACCGAGTCGGCGCCGCGCGCCTCCACGCGGGTATCCAGGCTGCCGCGGGCGATGCGCGTGGCGGCCGATTCCAGGCTGCGCAGGCGCTGCTCGAGGCCGCTGATCAGCAGATACAGGGTCAGGCCGATCAGGCTCAGAGCGACGACCACGATGATCGACAGCAACTGCGGCGGATACGGATTCATCTGATAGATCGGGCCTATTTCCAGTACCCAGGGTGTGTCGAGGATGCCGGTCAGCACACGGATGGAGTCGCCGCCCTTGCCCAGCGCCATTACCGTGTCGCCCTCCTCCACCCGGCGGCTCTGGTCGTCGTCCAGGTCGACCTCCTTCAGCCGCAGCAGGTGCACATCGTAGCCAAAGCGCTTGTCGCGGACGATGCGCGCCAGGTGATAGGGCTGCTCGCTGGCGGGGTAGCGCTTGAGCTCATCCATCAGCAGGTAGATGGTGGCGCGCGCCAACTGCTCGCTGACCTGCTCCACCTCGCCGGTGAGGATCAGCCCCTCCGCCGCGCTGACCTGGGTGAGCACCAGCACTCTGTGCGGCTCTACGGCCTGCACCAGCACCTGGTCGTTCATCAGTCGCGCCCGGCTGCGCCCGTCCATGCCCAATCCATCCAGCTCGGTCAGCGCCAGCGGAATGCCCAGGAGGCGGCTCCACTGGGTCAGCGCGCGCTTGCGATCCACCTCGGTCATCGGTAGCAGCTCATCGGCCATCAGGCGGAACGTGCCGCGCGCCAACTCCTCGCGGTAACGCTCGCCGCGCACCTCGTTGACCAGGTGCAGGGTCAGCACGCCGAGGACGGCCACCAGTACCAGGGTCAGCAGCATGCCGCCGTAGATGCGCAGGAAGATGGATTTCATCGCGGGGCCCTAGCCTCAGAGCTCCCCGACGAACAGGTAACCCTTGCTGCGCACCGTCTTGATCAGGCGCGGGTGCATCGGGTCGTCGCCGATCTTCGGGCGGATGCGGGAAATGCGCACGTCGATGGAACGGTCCTGGCCGTCGTACTCGATGCCGCGCAGCAGGTTGAAGATCTCCTCGCGGGAGAGGATGCGCCCGGCGTTCGACGCCAGCAGCCAGAGCAGATCGAACTCGGCGCTGGTCAGCTCGATGGTCTGCTCGTCCAGCCAGGCCTCGCGCATGGCATTGTCGATCACCAGCTTGCCGAAGGTCAGGCGCTTGCCGCCAACCGCTGGAGCGGCTTCGGCCGGCTCGCTGCGCCGCAGCAGAGCGCGGATGCGCGCCAGCAGCAGGCGCGGGCGCACCGGTTTGCACACATAGTCGTCGGCGCCCATCTCCAGGCCCTGGACCTGGTCCATGTCGTCGGTACGCGCGGTGAGCATCAGGATCGGGCCGTCGTAGTCCGGGCGCAGGCGCTTGCAGATCGACAGGCCGCCCTCGCCGGGCAGCATCAGGTCCAGCACCACCAGATCCGGGCGCTCGGCCAGCACCCGCGCCACCGCCGCCGCGCCGTTGGACTCGATGGAGACCGCCAGCCCATTGCTTTCCAGGTAATCCTGGGTCAGCTCGGCCAATCGCTGGTCGTCCTCGACGATGAGAATGCGCGCTTCTTGTTCCACCTTGCCTCCTGATGCAGAGCGGGCCCTCCTGATGACTGAAGCAGAAGCCCGCGAAAGCGGCCGGCATTGTAGCCAGATTGCTCCACCGGCCGCACGCCGCGGGCATAGGTAGACATTGCCCGAAAAGGTCAAGAGCCGAAGCGGCAAAAACACTACATATTGTGGTAGTGTTCGTTCCCCCGCGATGCCGCCCCGGCGAGTGAAAATTCTGTCACGAGCCACGACGAACGGTGAAAGGCGCTCAGCATGCGGGCTGGCGCGAGTTACCCCGCTTCACCCACATTTCACCCACATTTTATCCACAGCTTTTCCCAAGCCTCTCGCCTTGCAAACCCCCCATTAGCGCATTATCTTGTATCCCCGTTGCGGTACACCCCTACATATTGGGGTTACCACAGTGGACCGGACACTAGAAAAACATCGCAGTCGCGAGCCTGTTCCACGGCTCCTCCGGTTCAACCACAACGTATTCCAGCCGTACTGATGGGCCAGGCGGGCCGTCCCCGCAAGGAGCGATTCATGTCGATGGAAACGCGGTACGGGTGTTGCAACCATACGTTCAACACCACTAGGTATTGTGGTCCCGGCCCGTAAAGCCGGCACCCGACTTGAGCCAGGGAGGCGCTTCGGGTCTCTATCCCCCTGCTCCAGAAAAAATTTCAGCTCGCGGTCCTGCCGCGGGCCACTGCTCTTTTCGCTCTTTATTTTCGGGACGGCACCGCTGGTGCCAGTGACACACCAATTACGAGAACGTGGAGACAACCACCCATGCAAATCGACACCACTCGCGAGAACCCGCAGGCCGCAGCGCCCACGGCCGCCGAATCCGCTCAGGATCTGGCTGCCACCGCGCCCGGCCAGCTGCGCGTGATCAAGCGCAACGGCACCGTAGTTCCCTACACCGATGACAAGATCACCGTAGCCATCACCAAGGCGTTCCTCGCCGTGGAAGGCGGCACCGCCGCCGCCTCGTCGCGCATCCATGAGACCGTGCGCCGCCTGACCGAGCAGGTCACCGCGACCTTCAAGCGCCGCATGCCCTCCGGTGGCACCATCCACATCGAAGAGATCCAGGACCAGGTCGAACTGTCCCTGATGCGTGCCGGCGAGCAGAAAGTCGCCCGCGACTACGTGATCTACCGCGAAGCCCGTGCCAACGAGCGCAAGACCGCCGGCACCGCCGAAGGCATCGCCCAGCCGCACCCGAGCATCCGCATCACCAAGGCCGACGGCAGCACCCAGCCGCTGGACATGGGCCGCCTGCAGACCATCATCCGCGAAGCCTGCGAAGGCCTGGCCGAAGTCGATGGCGCGCTGATCGAACGCGAAACCCTGAAGAACCTGTATGACGGCGTGGCCGAGAAGGACGTCAACACCGCCCTGGTGATGACCGCCCGTACCCTGGTCGAGCGCGAGCCGAACTACTCCTACGTCACCGCCCGCCTGCTGATGGACACCCTGCGCGCCGAAGCCCTCGGCTTCCTGGGCGTCGCCGAGAGCGCCACTCACCACGAGATGGCTGACCTCTACGCGCAGGCCCTGGTCGCCTACGTCGAGAAAGGCTCCGAGTTCGAGCTGATCGACAGCAAGCTCAAGGGCTACGACCTGGCCAAACTGGGCGCCGCGATCAACCACGAGCGCGACCAGCAGTTCACCTACCTCGGCCTGCAGACCCTGTACGACCGCTACTTCATCCACAAGGACGGCATCCGTTTCGAACTGCCGCAGGTCTTCTTCATGCGCGTGGCCATGGGCCTGGCCATCGAAGAGAAGGACCGTGAAGCTCGCGCCATCGAGTTCTACAACCTGCTCTCCTCGTTCGACTACATGTCGTCGACCCCGACCCTGTTCAACGCCGGCACCCTGCGTCCGCAGCTCTCCAGCTGCTACCTGACCACCGTTCCGGATGACCTGTCGGGCATCTACAACGCCATCCACGACAACGCCATGCTGTCCAAGTTTGCTGGCGGCCTGGGCAACGACTGGACTCCGGTCCGTGCGCTGGGCTCCTACATCAAGGGCACCAACGGCAAATCCCAGGGCGTGGTTCCGTTCCTCAAGGTGGTGAACGACACCGCCGTCGCCGTGAACCAGGGTGGCAAGCGCAAGGGCGCCGTCTGCGCCTACCTGGAAACCTGGCACCTGGACATCGAGGAATTCCTCGAACTGCGCAAGAACACCGGTGACGACCGTCGCCGCACCCACGACATGAACACCGCGAACTGGATTCCGGACCTGTTCATGAAGCGCGTCTTCGACGACGGCAAGTGGACCCTGTTCTCCCCGTCCGAAGTTCCGGACCTGCACGATCTGACCGGCAAGGCCTTCGAAGAGCGCTACGAGTATTACGAAGCCCTGACCGAGTACAACAAGATCAAGGTGTTCAAGGTCGTCCAGGCCAAAGACCTGTGGCGCAAGATGCTCTCCATGCTCTTCGAGACCGGCCACCCGTGGCTGACCTTCAAGGACCCGTGCAACCTGCGCAGCCCGCAGCAGCACGTGGGCGTGGTCCACAGCTCGAACCTGTGCACCGAGATCACCCTGAACACCAACAAGGACGAGATCGCGGTCTGCAACCTGGGCTCGATCAACCTGGTCAACCACATCGTCGACGGCAAGCTGGACACCGCCAAGCTCGAGAAGACCGTGAAGACCGCCGTGCGCATGCTCGATAACGTTATCGACATCAACTACTACTCGGTCCCGCAGGCCCGCAACTCGAACCTCAAGCACCGTCCGGTCGGACTGGGCATCATGGGCTTCCAGGACGCGCTGTACCTGCAGCACATCGCCTACGGCTCCGACGCGGCCATCGAGTTCGCCGACAAGTCCATGGAAGCGGTGAGCTACTTCGCCATCCAGGCTTCCTGTGACCTGGCCGACGAGCGTGGTGCCTACGAGACCTTCGACGGCTCCCTGTGGTCCAAGGGCATCCTGCCGCTGGACTCCCAGCAGATCCTCATCGAAGCCCGTGGCCAGAAGTACATCGACGTCGACCTGAGCGAATCCCTCGACTGGGCTCCGGTCCGTGCCCGCGTACAGAAAGGCATCCGTAACTCGAACATCATGGCCATCGCGCCGACCGCGACCATCGCCAACATCACCGGCGTATCGCAGTCCATCGAGCCGACCTACCAGAACCTGTACGTGAAATCGAACCTCTCCGGCGAGTTCACCGTGATCAACCCCTACCTGGTTCGCGACCTGAAAGTGCGCGGCCTGTGGGACCCGGTCATGGTCAACGACCTGAAGTACTACGACGGCTCCGTGCAGCAGATCGAGCGCATCCCGCAAGACCTGAAAGACCTGTACGCCACCGCCTTCGAAGTCGAGACCAAGTGGATCGTCGACGCCGCCAGCCGCCGCCAGAAGTGGATCGATCAGGCCCAGTCCCTGAACCTCTACATCGCCGGCGCCTCGGGCAAGAAGCTGGACGTGACCTACCGCATGGCCTGGTACCGTGGTCTGAAGACCACCTATTACCTCCGTGCCCTGGCCGCCACCAGCACCGAGAAGTCCACCATCAACACCGGCAAGCTCAACGCCGTGTCGGCCGGTGGCAACGAAGGCCTGCAAGCCGCTCCGGCCGCCGCGCCGCAGCCGGCTCCGGTACCCAAGGCCTGCAGCATCGACAACCCCGACTGCGAAGCCTGCCAATAAGGTGAGCGCGCCGCCCCGGCGGCGCCAACACCGAAACGGCAGACCGCACGGACTGTCCCCTCTCCCTCTGGGAGAGGGCCAGGGTGAGGGGCTCTTCCGGGCCCCTTTTCCCCACCGAACAACAGCCTCCTCCGCCGCGCACCGCGCAGGACGGAAGACGCACAAGCTCTTAGCGTGCACCACACGCCACCAGACATCAGGCCGCCCTAGAACGGCCATCCAGAACAGGAGAGGACCCATGCTGAGCTGGGACGAATTCGACAAAGAAGACGCCACCGAAGCCAAGGCCGCCCCGGCCGTCGCCCAGGCCGCCGCGCAGAACGCTGACAAACTCGACGCCGACGCCGCCGGCTCCGTCGAAGAAGCGCGCGCCGTATCCGCCGACGACTCCGACGCCATCGCCCGCGCCAAGCAGGCCCTCGACGCCCTGGACATCCAGGAAGGCCTGGACGATCTCGAAGGCTCCGCCGCCCGCGTACAAGTCGGCGACAAGCAGATGATCAACGCCCGCGCCGACCTCAACCAGCTCGTACCCTTCAAGTACGACTGGGCCTGGCAGAAGTATCTGGATGGTTGCGCCAACCACTGGATGCCCCAGGAAGTGAACATGAACGCCGACATTGCCCTGTGGAAGAGCAAGGACGGCCTGTCCGAAGACGAGCGCCGCATCGTCATGCGCAACCTCGGCTTCTTCTCCACCGCCGACTCCCTGGTGGCCAACAACCTGGTGCTGGCCGTCTACCGCCTGATCACCAACCCCGAGTGCCGCCAGTACATCCTGCGCCAGGCCTTCGAGGAAGCGATCCACACCCACGCCTACCAGTACTGCATCGAGTCGCTGGGCATGGACGAGGGCGAAATCTTCAACATGTACCACGAGATCCCGAGCGTCGCGAAGAAAGCGTCCTGGGGCCTGAAGTACACCCGCTCGATCTCCGACCCGCAGTTCCAGACCGGCACCCCGGAGACCGACCG
Source organism: Pseudomonas sp. MT3 (assembly GCF_054720805.1). NCBI lineage: Bacteria > Pseudomonadati > Pseudomonadota > Gammaproteobacteria > Pseudomonadales > Pseudomonadaceae > Pseudomonas > Pseudomonas sp. MT3. Next base: position 138,692 of record NZ_JBTVPY010000004.1, on the reverse strand, counting down.
CCAGTTCCTGCGCAACCTGATCGCCTACTACTGCGTTCTGGAAGGCATCTTCTTCTACTGCGGCTTCACCCAGATCCTCTCCATGGGCCGCCGCAACAAGATGACCGGCACCGCCGAGCAGTTCCAGTACATCCTGCGCGACGAATCCATGCACCTGAACTTCGGCATCGACGTGATCAACCAGATCAAGATCGAGAACCCGCACCTGTGGGATGCCCAGATGAAGGACGAGGCCACCCAGATGATCCTCCAGGGCACCCAGCTGGAGATCGAATACGCTCGCGACACCATGCCGCGCGGCGTACTGGGCATGAACGCCGCGATGATGGAGGACTACCTCAAGTTCATCGCCAACCGCCGCCTGACCCAGATCGGCCTCAAAGAGGAATACCCGGGCACCAGCAACCCGTTCCCGTGGATGAGCGAAATCATGGACTTGAAGAAAGAGAAGAACTTCTTCGAGACCCGCGTGATCGAGTACCAGACCGGCGGCGCGCTGAGCTGGGACTGACGGAAGTAGTAGCAAGACGGCAAGTCAAGACCATTAGAAACGCTGTAGACCGAAATGGATTTTTGGGGCAGTGATTAGAAAGACGAATAGCCCCGCCTTAGTGCGGGGCTATTTCTTATAAAAGGAAAAAACATGACAGCTTATGCATTCTGGAACAACAAGGGCGGGGTAGGTAAAACTTACTTGTCGTTCATCGCCGCCTCCGAATATGCGCACCAGAATCCTGAATCAGATGTATATGTTATCGACCTTTGCCCTCAAGCAAACGTTTCTGAAACACTCCTTGGCGGTCATGAAGAAAGTGCAAAAGCTGTAAAAAGCCTTATTTCAAGCACCCCTCGACGCACAATAGCCGGCTACCTTGAAGCCCGGCTAAACTCTCCCTTTACGCCCGTAAAAAACGTTGAGGACTTTCTTACTCGCCCCAGCGACCATAACAAAAAAATCCCCGATAACCTTTACTTGGTTTGCGGTGATTATTTTGTAGAAATCCTTTCCGAGGCCATCCGGCAGACTTCATCACTTCCAATTCCATTTGACGCATGGAAAAAAGTAATGGAATGGGTTAAAGACTTGGTCGGAGCCCTGAAACTTAGAAACCCGAGCAGAAACAGCATTTTCATTATCGACTGCAACCCAAGTTTCTCTATCTACACCCAGCTTGCACTTGTTGCGGCTGAAAAACTGATCATCCCCTACACTGCAGATGATAGCTCTCGAAGAGCAATTGAAAATATTTTTGCCCTACTCTATGGAGTAGGCGATGCTCGCACTGAAGCATATGCAAAACTAAGCTTCAGCAAGAAGGCAGTTGAAAACTTTGTAGAGCAACCAAAACTCTATACCTTCATTAGCAATCGACAAACCATCTTTGATGGCGAGCCGAGCAAGGCATTCAAAGCAATAAATCAAATAATCAAGGACATGGTTGACAAGTATCACAAGAAACATAAAAACTTTTTCACAAATGGAAAAAAGCAAGCATCCGACAACTTCATTGAAATCCCCGACTATCACGGCGCCTGTATTGTCTCGGCGTTTACGGGAACACCTCTATTTAAGCTGAAAGCTGGCCCCAAAAATATTGGTGGCGAGCGAGTTCAGATTAACGCAGACCCCCTCAGAAAATACAAGGACGCTCTCTCCGACTTCGTGGACCTACTGTAATGCCCTCGGTCGCTCTTTCTCGGTTTCGCCAGCAACTGGAAAGCTCTGTACAACTCAGAAGCACAAAAACCGACCACAACATTAATAAAGAGAAGCAAATCTACTACCAAGCCTCCCTAGCGGCAACAGTTGCCGCTTGGGATTCATTTATTAAATCTGCTACTAAAGAATTTATAGCTCGCACATTCTCCAAGTCCCAAGATAGCTCCTACCTAATAATACACACATCCCTTAAAGCGCAACTCGATGAAAAGACGAAGAGATTAAACACCCCAAATTTCGATAACGCCAGAAACCATATATTGGAATTCACTGGTTATGATCCAATAGGCGACTGGAACTACCCGCCATTAAATTGGAACTCCATTCAAGCAAAAGTCAGGCTTGATGAAATCCTAAAAATCCGACACAGCTTCGCACATGGATTCCCCACTCCATCACTCTCATGGACAACCTCGCCAAATGGGGGACCACCAAGGCTGACCAGTGAAGACACTAGGTTTAATGAAAGCTTTATAGCCCACCTAGCCAAAATCACAGACAAAAGCCTGGAGAAACATCTTTTCGATAACTTCGGAATGAATTTCTAAAGACAAATAAAACCAAACCCCTTATTTCTTGACCAAAGCAAGGCTTCCATTTACCCTCGCGTCCGGCGCCTAAGAAACGCCTGTCACGTAGCGGCCAGACCGCTCCCGAAAGTTAAGCGGCTTTTTCGAGCACGCTGGATTCATTCGTCCTCGAAAAACCCTCTGCGACGTCGGGAGTGGGCTAATACAAGACCCGAAAGGGGAATACGTCCGGCCCTCTACGTGGGGTTTCTTAGCTCCCGGCACCCAGCCCTAAGAAAGCTGGCCACATCACGTAGAGGTAATGGATATGCCTTTCACCCCCAGCCTTCGCCCCGAAGGCACTTCGCTGTACCCGCCCTCTTCGCCCTCCTTCCCGGAGGTGCGCCATGTCTGAAGAGGTTCTGATCCCTACCGAATTCGTCCGCCACAAGCGCCTGTTGCGCGCCGTGCTGCTGGAAGACCAGTGCTGGTTCTGCGCCCACGACCTGGGCCGACTGATCGGCGTTCCATGGCTGGCCGAGCGTGTGGAGCGCAACCTGGACGAGGACCAGTGCCGACACGCCTGGATGCTCGACGGCAGCGGCGAGTACATCGATGAACTGCTGCTCGGCGAATCGGCGGTGTACGCCACGCTGATCCACTACTTCGACCCGGAAAACCGCAGCATCCGCCAGTGGATATCGCTGCACGTCATCCCCGCCCTGCGCGACCAGCACCCCATCAGCCTTGGCGAGCCGCGCCGGGAAATACTGCAGGAGCCGACGAGCTTGTCGGTGTTGAAGTAGCAGGGGGTGGTCTGGGTGCCGTATCAGCAGTGGCCGGTGTTGAGTTCCGGGCCGGAGGGGGCTTCGTAGGATGGTGTAGAGCGGAGCGAAACCCATCGTTTCGTGTTGTGGGCGGATCATGGGCTATGCCATGCCCTGTATTTCTGTTTGCTTCGGATTGGGTGTTTTTGCGCCGCTTCGGCGTGTGCTGAAAGATTTTGTTTCGCCCCCTCGGGCGAGTCCCTTTTGTCAAACGACACAAAAGGAACCAAAAGGTCTCGTCCCGACATCCGGGTCTTCGCTTCGCGAAGACTTCCCTCCTTCCGGCATTGCTCCGAGGGTCGGCGTACAAGGGCCATCCCTGGCCCTCTACGCCTCTCGCGGCATCCATGCCGCTCGCTCCTCTGCGCAATACCTCCACTCGGCCTCCTGACGGGACTCTGCGCGCGCCTGGGACTGTGGCCGCTTCGTGCACAGATTGCTTTTCGTAGGAGCGAGCTTGCTCGCGAACCGAGTATCCGGACGCATCAGAGTCAAGCGGTTCGCGAGCAAGCTCGCTCCTACAAAGGCGGATAACGCTGCGCGCTATTCGCCCTACGGGGATTCATCCTGCAACGTGGGTGCAATGGTGAGCCTTCGCGGACAATGTTCGCTCCTACGAAAAGCGGTTTCCAGAGAACTATCCGCGCGCACCGGAATGCCCCTTCAGGAGGCCGAGTGGAATCGGAGTTTCAGGGGTTGAGCGACATGGATGTCGCGAGAGCGTCGTTGGGCCATGGATGGCCCGTCGACGCGTGCCCCTGAAACTCCGATGGAGCGAGGGGAGTCCGGCGAAGCCGGACCCGGATGCAGGGGCAAGCCTTCTTGGTTACTTCTTCGGCGTTTGGAAGAAGTGACTCGCCCGAGGGGGCGAAACCAAAGCTTTCAGCACACGCCGAAGCGGCGCATGAACACCCAACCCAACATCGGCAGATATGCAACTCGCGAGCTAGCGCACTCCTACTCAACCCCGCAGCGACTGCAAACACTCAAGAAGCCCCGGCCAAACCCGCTCAGGGCTCTCTGCCGCCTCACGAAAATCAGGCCCCAGCCACTCAGGGGCCTGCACTGCTCCCTCAACGGAACACACCGCTCCACCCTATCTCCGCAGAATACGCTGGCAATAATTGCCCTGCCGCGCCGCAGGTCTACTCGTTCCCCACGCGTGCGGTATCGCTCAGGGCATTGCAGTTGGTGGTGTCCAGGCAATAGGTGAGATAGGTCGCCTGCCGACCGCAGCCGCGCACCCCGATGGTGTATTCGGTGCGCTGGTAGCCAATGCGGTTCTGGGTGACCTTGCTCGACAGGATGCTGGAGCTCACCTGCTGACAATTGAGCTCGAACTTCGCCCGCGACTCGGTGGCGGCAATGGCGGCCTGCTGGTTGGAAGCGATGAACTCCTGGTCGCTCATGCAACCGGCCAGCGTGGCGGCGATTGCCAGCAACGGCAGAAATTTGGGAAGACCTTTCATGGTGACGCTCCTTGTGATGCCACGGGGTATGTCCTGGGCATTCAGAGTCTAGATGCCGCCGCGGAGGTCGTTCTGCGTATCGATCACAGACCTGTCACCAGGCACTCCGAGGCTGACGCTTGACCAAAGCGAAACAGCGTACTACCGCGAACGGTCGCACGCCTTGTTCTCGGGTGACGGACGGCGCGCTTCGCGAGCAGGTTCGCGCCTACAAGAGCGCCGAAGCCTGATCTACGCTCAGTGCTGTGCGACGCACAGGAGCGATGCGATGAGCACCGATGACAAGCTGAACCTCGACGAACTCACCCTGATCCCCCTGGAGCCCGCCGAGGCGGCGCCGGCTACGCCTGCCAAGCCGAAGGTCCAGGTCGATACCCGTCACGGGAAGGAGCGGCGCAGCGGCACCGACCGGCGCCAGAGCATCCGTTTCGAGGAGGACCGACGCAAGGGTGACCGGCGCGCGGGGTCGGGAGATCCCTGGTCGAAGTTCACCACCCACTGATCATGGCCCGTCAGGGATGATTGCCGGGTTGCGGGCGAGCTGTTAAAAGCGGAATCGACATTCAGAAAGCCGATACCGCCATGAGCGAAAGTGAAAAATCGAATACCCGCCTGTTCGACCTCGACCTGCTCCGGGCCATCGTCACGGTGGCCGACTGCGGCAGTTTCACCACGGCCGCCACGCGCCTGCATTCGACCCAATCCACCATCAGCCAGAAGATTCGCCGCCTGGAGGAGATGGCCGGGCACCGCCTGCTGGAGCGCGGCAACCGCGACGTGCTGCCCACCGACGCCGGCGAGACGCTGCTGGGGTATGCGCGGCGCCTGCTGGCGCTGAACGACGAGATGGTCGAGGCGCTGTCCGGCGCCACGGTGGCGCTGACGGTGCGTATCGGCGTGCCGGATGACTTCGCCAGCGGCCGCACCACCGAGCAGTTGGCCGCCTTCAACCGGCGCTACCCGCAGGTGAAGCTGGAGGTCACCAGCGGCCTGAGCCGTGACATCTCCGCCAGCTACGACCGGGGTGAGCTGGACCTGGTGCTGCTCAAGCAACGGCAGAATGCCCGCGAGGCGGTGGCCTGCTGGCCGGAGAAGACGCGCTGGGTGGACAGCGCCCGCAATCCCTGCATCGAGCTGGACCCGCTGCCCATCGTAACCTTCCCGCCGCGCGGGGTGTACCGCGACGAGATGATCGCCGCGCTGGAGGCCGTGGGTCGGCGCTGGCATATCAGTTTCACCAGTTCGAGCCTCTCCGGCATCCAGTCGGCCATCGCCGACGGCATGGGCATCGGCCTGCTGCCGCAGCGGGCGGTGACGGCGGAGCACGCGGTGTTGCCGAAGAACACCGGCCTGCCCTCGGTGGATGTATTCGAGGTGGCGCTGCTGCACCGCCCGGCGGCGGACCCGAAGGTGAAGGAGCTCGCCCGCGTGCTGTCGCGGGTTCTGGCCCAGGACACGCAGGGCTGAGCGGTGCGACTCTAACATTTAAAAAATGAATACAGCGGATTCCAACATTTAATTTGTGCATGAACCCGCCGCTGGATATCGTGGTTTCCAGCGACGGACAGCGCCCCGGTGGCGCACCGCTCCGCACGAATTGTTCGACCCGGCGCCAGGCGCCGGGCAGCAAGACAACAATGAGGAATCGTCCTATGGCCAAAACCAGCTATTACGCGCCGCACGGCGGGCACCCGGCACAGACCGAGCTGCTCACCGACCGCGCAATGTTCACCGAAGCCTATGCCGTGATCCCCAAGGGCGTGATGCGTGACATCGTCACCAGCCACCTGCCCTTCTGGGACAACATGCGCATGTGGGTCATCGCCCGCCCGCTGTCCGGCTTTGCCGAGACCTTCTCCCAGTACATCGTCGAGCTGGCCCCCAACGGCGGCAGCGACAAGCCGGAGCAGGACGTCAACGCCGAGGCCGTGCTGTTCGTGGTCGAAGGTGAGCTGACCCTGACCCTGCAGGGCCAGGTGCACAACCTGCAGCCGGGCGGCTATGCCTTCATTCCGCCGGGCGCCGACTGGAAACTCCGCAACACCTCCGACCAGCACTCGCGCTTCCACTGGATCCGCAAGCACTACCAGAAGGTCGACGGCGTACCGCTGCCGGAAGCCTTCGTCACCAACGAGCAGGACATCGAGCCGAAGGTGATGCCGGATACCGAAGGCCGCTGGAGCACCACTCGCTTCGTGGACATGAGCGACATGCGTCATGACATGCACGTCAACATCGTCAACTTCGAGCCGGGCGGCGTGATTCCGTTCGCCGAAACCCACGTCATGGAACACGGCCTGTACGTGCTGGAAGGCAAGGCGGTCTACCGTCTGAACCAGGACTGGGTCGAGGTGGAAGCCGGCGACTTCATGTGGCTGCGCGCCTTCTGCCCGCAGGCTTGCTACTCCGGTGGTCCGGGTCGCTTCCGCTACCTGCTGTACAAGGATGTGAACCGTCATATGCGCCTGACCCTGAACCAAGCGCACTAAGTGTATGGTTCGGGCGGGAAGTCTCTTCGACTACCGCAGCGACAAACGAAAAACCGGCGCCCAGGCGCCGGTTTTTCTTTGAGCGGCATTCGGGGATGGAGCGACCTGGGCTTTCGACAGCACCGCAGGATGGCGTGGAGCGATGTCCATCGAAGGTGGGCGGCGACGCTGATGGGTATTGCAAAAACCCCATCCTATGAGGGCCTGATGCACGGAGCTGGCTGGCTCTCGTAGGAGCGGAGCTTCTCCGCGATGGCCGCCTTTCGGCGAGTTCGCGAGCAAGCTCGCTCCTACAGGGGGAGCGGGTCGGTCTGAATGCTTACTGTGCTCCGAACATCGCCGTCCAGTAGATGCCGGCGTCGCTCTTCGGGTCGGCGGCGTAGGCCGCGCCCAGTTCGCGGAACTGCGGGTTCATCAGGTTGGCGCAATGGCCGGGGCTGGATAGCCAGCTGTCCACGACCTTGCGGGCGTTGCCCTGCCCGGCGGCGATGTTCTCGCCGATCTGCTGGAAGCTGTAGCCGCCCAGTTCGGCGCGGTCGCCAGGGGTGCTGCCGTCGCGGCCCTTGTGGTCGAAGTAGTTGTTGTTGGCCATGTCGCGACTATGGCCTTCGGCGATGGTGCCGAGGGTGGCGTTCCAGCTCAGCGCGGGGGCGTTGCCGAAGTTCTGTCCGCCGCATTGGCGGGCCTGGCCACGGGCGGCGTTGATGGCCTGCAGCAGTTGCTGGCCTTCGGCCTCCCAGGTGCCGAGCTTGCCTTGCAGCAGCGGGCGGCCAAGCAGGATGCGCCAGTCGTCGCCTTCGTGGCTCACGCCGACGTCGACGAACTGCGGGTCGAGCAGTACCTGGCAGAAACTTTCCTGCAAGGCTTTCATCGCCGCGTTTGCATCGCGCGGGCCGGTGAGGCTGAGCATGCGCACGCTGCTCATGGGGTAGCCGGTCTGGTTCAGCGCGGCCTTCCAGTCGCCGGCGCCGGCGGGAATCGCCAGGCGCTGCTCCACCGCCAGCGGCGGGAGTATCTGCGAGGCGCTGCCGGCGCAGGACTGTACCTCGCCGCGATAGGTGTTGATGGCGGCGACCAGTTGCTCCTGCTCGGCGGCGACAGCGACGGTGGCGGACAGCAGCCCCAGCGACACCAGCAGGCTACGCGGAATGAAAGACGTGGCACCCATGCGGGACTCCCTTGGCGAAATGGCGTACATGATGCGTGATTCTCTGGCGTTTGGCTGCGCTGGCAAGCGATCCGGGACGCGTCAGGCCCTTTGCGGCCCAAACGACGGGTATTTCCCGGGGCGGCCTGATCTATGGCAAAGGTTTGATTGACTTCAATTGCACGCCCTCCGGAGCGTCGGACAATAGAAGAAACCGAACGTTTTCCGAACAGGCTCCGAACGAGGCGCGAGGTGCTGCTGTGTTCTACCCGCGACGGATTTTCTTCATTACCTTCCTGCTGGCGGTGGCTGCGTCGCTGCTGGCCGGCTGGCACATGCTGCAGATGAGGCAGGATGCGCTGGCCTATGCCCATGCCAGCGGCAAGAACACCCTGATACTGGTGGAGCGGGATCTTCACCGCGACCTGGATGTGCACCAGCAGACACTGCAGACCCTCGCCAACGTCATCGCCGGCTCGGCCACCCCCGAACTGTCCCGCCAGGTGCTGCAGGAACTGGTGCAGGGGCACGTCGCCAGCTCCATGATGGCGGGCACGCTGGTGGTGACCGATGCGAACGGCCACTTGCTGGTGGACCTCAACCACGTCAGCGAAACGCACAAGGACCTGTCCCGGCGCGAGTACTTCAGAGTCCCGCGCGCCAACCCTTCGCGCCTGTTCCTGAGCCACCCCTTCATGCCCGCCTATCCGGATCCCTCGCCCAGCATCGCGCTCAGCCGCGCCGTGCAGGACAAGGACGGCAAAGTCCTCGGCGTGGTCGCGGCGATCAAGGAACTGCGGCATCTGGAGACCTTCGTTCGCGAACTGGACCTGGGCAAGCGCGGAGTGGTGTCGATCCGGCTGCTCGATGGCACGGTCCTGGCCCGGTGGCCGTCGGCGCCAACGTACGAGCGCGAGGATGAGGGCAGGATGTTCCGCAACTTCGTCGCCAGCGGCGAGAAAGAGTCCTTCCGCCAGCACCCCAAGGGCTCGGGCGCCTACTGGCGTGGCTATCGGCGCGTCGGCGACTACCCAGTGACGGTGTCGGTCGAGTTGTACCGGGAGGAAATCTTCCAGACCTGGGCCGAACGCACCTGGATCACCAGCGGCCTGTTGCTGGCGATCAACGGCGCGACCCTGTTCTTCGCCTACCGCCTGAGCCGTCACTTGCGCCGCCGCGACACCAAGGAAAACCGCCTGCGCACCGAAGCCAGCACCGACCCGCTGACCGGCCTGCACAACCGGCGCTGGTTCGACGAGAAGGCAAAACTCGAATGGCAGCGCCGTCGCGGCGGCGACGGGCACCTGGCGGTGCTGATGCTGGATATCGACCAGTTCAAGGCCTACAACGACCACTATGGCCACCCGCGCGGCGACCTGGCGCTGATCAACGTGGCGCACCTGATCGGCCAGGGCTGCCGCCGCGCGGACGACGGCGCGGCACGCTACGGCGGCGAGGAGTTCGTAGTGATCCTCCCCGGTTGCAACACCGCCGACGCCGAGCGCGTGGCCGAATCGATCCGCAGCGCCCTGGAGGACACCGCCCTGCCCCACGCGAAAGGCGAGCGCGGCGTGGTGACCGTCAGTGTCGGCGTGGCGAGCACGTCGGACACCCCGGCGGACAGCGTCGAAGCGCTGATCGCTGCGGCGGACGCGAACCTCTACAAGGCCAAGGCGACGGGACGCAACCGGGTGGTGGCGTGAGCGCGGCTCAGGGCGCCAACGGCGCCATCACCTCGACGTCCTGGATGTCGAAATCGCGGCGCAGGTAATCCATGCGCCGCTCGTGGAACTCGCGCATGTGTGGCAGCGCGATGTGCACGGCCAGGTGCTCGCGGCTCTGCCAGACCTCGAAGAAGGTGAACAGGGTCGGATCATGGGCGTCGCGCAGCATGTGGTACTGGAGGCAGCCGCTCTCGGCGCGGCTCGGTGCGAGGTAGGCGCGGAACAGGTTCTCGAAGGCTTCGGCTTTCTCTGGACGGGTATGGGCCTGGAGGATGAAGGCGTACATGCAACTGGGCTCCGGGTAGGCGGAAAGAATTGCCTTATCCTGACGCAAATCAATTCCCACAATTCGTGAGTTTCACGCACGTATCCTTTGCCCCGGAATGGGTTTTTCCCCTGCTGCCCGGTCGCTATCCTGCCGCCATCCAGAATGTGCCACTTCGAGAGTCCCTTTCATGAAAAAGATCCTGCTGATCAATGGCGGCAAGCAATTCGCCCATTCCGACGGCCGCTACAACGCGACCCTGCACGAAGCGGCGCTGGCCTACCTCGACCATGCCGGCTGCGACGTGAAGGAAACCTTCGTCGATGGCGGCTACGACATTGCCGAGGAAGTCCAGAAGATCCTCTGGGCCGACGTGGTGATCTACCAGATGCCCGGCTGGTGGATGGGCGCGCCCTGGACGGTGAAGCAGTACATCGACGAGGTGTTCACCGCCGGCCACGGCAGCCTCTACGCCAACGACGGCCGCACCCGTTCCGACGCCTCGCAGAAGTACGGCAGCGGCGGCCTGCTGCAGGGCAAGCAGTACATGATCTCGGCCACCTGGAACGCGCCGCAGCAAGCCTTCGACGATCCGACCGATTTCTTCGAGGGCAAGGGCGTGGACGCGGTGTACTTCCCCTTCCACAAGGCCAACCAGTTCCTCGGCATGAGCCCGCTGCCGACCTTCCTCTGCGTGGACGTGATGAAGCGCCCGGACATCGAGGGCGATGTGAAGCGTTACCAGCAGCACCTGGCCAAGGTGTTCGGCACCCGGGACTGAGAAACCGCACCCTGTGGGGGCGAGCCTGCTGGCGAACGGATTTACCGGCGGCTCCGGTGCCGGGCTGGTCGCGGGCGGAGCCCGCTCCTACGAGAGCAGGTTCGCCTCGCGCCAACTCGCCAGGATGTACGCCCTCGGAGAGGCTTCGCCGCGCCAACGGGCATTGGGTTCCAGCCGCGAATCAGCTAGGCTTCGCCCTTTCCTACCGCCTGTTCAGGAGTTACCTCATGGCTCGTGCATCCGCCCGTCACATCCTGGTTTCCAGCGAAGCCAAGTGCAATGAACTCAAAGCTGCCATCGAAGGCGGCGCCGATTTCGCCCAGGTGGCCCGCGACAACTCCACCTGCCCGTCCGGCCGCAGCGGCGGTGACCTGGGCACTTTCCGTCCGGGCCAGATGGTTCGCGAGTTCGACCAGGTCGTATTCAGCGCGCCGCTGAACGTCGTGCAGGGTCCGGTAAAGACCCAGTTCGGCTACCACCTGGTGGAAGTGACCAGCCGCGAAGACTGATCCGCTTCGTCCGCGCCGCGCCCGTCGATGGGCCCGGCGCCGCCCCTCATGCCGGCTCGCCCCGGCACTTGCATCCCCTAATCGAGTCGCACACCGGCGGCACCAGGCGCTTGCCACGCCGGTCACCGGGGTACGCCGAACATGTCGGCGGCAGAGCAACATCCTCGGGTTGAGCGGCAACGTGATCAATACTGCCGGCCAGTTCACCCATCCACCCTCCGGCTGGCATCCTCAGTTGCCCCTCCTGCGGTGCGTCAAGGCGCAGTGCTCGAACCTTTCCTACGCTCGCGTCCCACAACCACATCCCGGCTAGGCTGAATACAGACGCGCCCCCTCGCAGGGACTCACCGCCGCACGAAGGATTTCCCATGAGCGATGCCCGCACCACCGACCTGCCCGACGTCTTCGCCTACCTGAGCCAACTGCCGCAACACGCCGGCTCCGACATGTTCTTCAGCGTCGGCGCGCCGCCGCACATCAAGGTCGAGGGACACAGCCGGCCGGTCGGCGAGCGCGTGCTGGCCAATGGCGAAGTGAAGACCCTGGCCTGGCAACTGATGACGCCTGAACAGGCGACGGAGTTCGAGCGCGACCTGGAGATGAACCTGGCGATCGGCGTGCCGGAGCTCGGCCGCTTCCGCGCCAACATCTATTACCAGCGCGGCGAAGTGGCGATGGTGGTGCGGCTGATCAAGCAGGTGATCCCGGATGTGACCACCCTCGGCCTGCCGCCGATCCTCGACAAGCTGGCGATGCAGGATCGCGGGCTGATCCTGGTGGTTGGCGCGGCGGGCTCAGGCAAGTCCACCACGCTGGCGAGCATGCTGGACTTCCGCAACCGCCACCGCTCGGGCCATATCGTCTGCATCGAAGACCCGATCGAATTTCTCCACTCCCACCAGAAGTCGATCATCGACCAGCGCGAGGTCGGCCTGGACACCCACAGCTACGCAGATGCCCTGCGCAACGTGCTGCGCGAGGCGCCGGACGTGATCATGCTCGGCGAGATCCGCGACGCGCCGACCATGCAGAACGCCCTGCACTACGCCGAAACCGGCCACCTGTGCGTGGCCACCCTGCACGGCACCAGTTGCCGTCACGCCATCGAGCGCATCACCCGCTTCTTCCCCGACGAAGCCCGTCCACAGGTGCTCGCCGACCTGTCGCAAAACCTGCTGGCGCTGGTCGGCCAGCGCCTGGTCCCCGGCACGCGCCAGCGCCGCGCGGTAGCAGTGGAGCTGATGCTGGGCACGCCGCATATCCGCGGCATCATCCAGCGCGACGAGCTGCCGGAACTCAAGGGCGCGGTGGAACGCGCCCTGGAAAGCGGCATGCAGAGCTTCGACCAGAGCCTCTACAAGCTGCTGGAGGAAGGCCGCATCAGCCTCGCCGACGCGCTCAAGTTCGCCGATTCGCGCACGGACCTGGCGCTGAGGATAAAGCTGGAGCGCGGGATGGACGACGACAGCATGGGCTCGGTGTTCGGGGCCTGAGCAGGCTCGCAAGAGCGACATACCACCGCGAACGGCTGTACGCCCAGCCGGGACGGCTTGTCGTAGGACCTTGTCCGCGATTCGCCGGCAGGGCCGGCGTTAAGTGGGTTCGCAAGCAAGCTCGCTGCTACGAAAGCAGATCCCTCGCAGATTCTCGCCGCTATCTGCCGACCAGGAGCCGTGACCTGATCGGTTACCTCATCGACCGCCTGCCGAAGTTACCCGTTTTCGAAGCCATGTGAGGGGGTAGCGACTATGCTGTTGGCCATCACAGGGAACCGGCGCACACAGACCGGTCGAACCCTGCCATTGGCTTCCGGAGGACTTGCATGGGCCAACCTCAACCGCCTTGCCTGCCGACCATTCTGGGCCTGTCGTTGCTGCTGGCCGGCTGCTCCAGCTCCGCCACCGCCCCCTGCGACGCCCCCGTGAACAGCCAGCGCTGCCACGTCGAACGCCTGCTCTACCGGAACGACATGCTGCAGGCGAAGATGCTGATCGTCTCCGGCGACCTGGGCAACTACGAACTGGCCGCAGCCCTGCTCGATCGCGCCCGGGCCAACGATGTGCGCGGCGAGGCGAGCTTCTACAGGGCGCTGTTGAAGATCAAGGAAGGCCCGCAGGTGGACGAGGTGCTGCCGCTGCTGGAGCAGGCCGCCGGCGCGGGTCAGCCCTATGCCGTGGCGCTGCTGTACAAGATCTGGTCCCAGCCCTATCTGGTGGACAACGCCGATCCGAACAAGGCCCGGCGCTACCAGCACGCCTACGCCAGCCTGGACGTCGCCCGGAGTGGCTACCCGTCCTTCGAACAGGCCCTGACGCTGGTCGACGGCCTGCTGGCCGCCCCATCCGCCGTCGCCAGCCGGCAGGCGCAGCCCTAGCGCCCGTCGGGCACCGAAGCGGCCTGCTCGAAGGTCCGCTCGCCGGGACTCTTGCCGTGGGGCAGGTGGTGCTCGATCACCGCATTGAGCTCCGCGCCCAGCAGCAGTACCGCCGAAGAAAGATAGAAATACAGCAGCAGGACGATGATCGCGCCGACGCTGCCGTACATGGCGTTGTAGTCGGCGAAGTTCTTCACGTAGAAGCCGAACCCCAGGGACGCGGAAATCCACAGCACGACCGCCAGCACCGAACCGGGGGTGATGAAGCGGAACTTCTGCTTCACGTTGGGCGTGACGTAGTAGATCACCGCCACCGCCATCATCATCAGCAGGACGATGACCGGCCAGCGCAGCACGCTCCAGAGGATCACCACGTAGTCCTCCAGCCCCACCCGCCCGGCGATCCAGCCCATGACCTGCGGACCGAGGATCATCAGCGCGGCGATGGCCAGCAGCATGCCGACGATACCGAAGGTGTAGAGCACCGACAGCGGGATGCGCTTCCATGCCGGGCGCGCCTCGCGCACGTCGTAGGCCGCGTTCAGCGCGGTCATCAGCGAGCGCACCGCCGCCGAGGACGACCACAGCGCGACGATGATACCGATCGACAGCAGGCCGCCCTGGCGCTGCTGGAGCTGGTCGATGACCGGATTGACCTGCTCCAGCGCCTGTGCCGGCAGGACGTAGTCGGCCTGCCCGCGTAACCAGTCGAAGAACTCCGGCAGGTGCAGGAAGCCCAGCAGGGCGATGAGGAACAGCAGGAAGGGAAACAGCGAAAACAGTCCCTGGTAGGCCAGCGCGGCGGCATAGGTGGGCATCTCGTCGTCGATAAACGCCTTCACCGTCAGCCTGGTCAAGGTCCAGGGCCCCAACCTGAGCCCGCGCATGTCCATGAATCGCATCCCGGATGTCCTTCGTGATGGCCGCCCCGGTGACGGCTCGCCGCTGGGTACGCCCACGCCAGGCGAGCGCTGTTGCATCGGATTCGCGCAGCCAGGCGTGGCGCGCTCCAGGTCCAACCATAACCGCAGGCGGGCGGCCGATGCCAGGCGCAACGGCGCGTCATGGCCTATAAACTCCCTGGCGCGCCCGCGCCTTTACCTCCGACCGCCGTACAGGACAACCGCATGCCGATCCGCCTGATCCCCCGCCTCGCCCTGCCCTTCCTGCTGCTCACCAGCCTTGCCGTACAGGCCGACGAGACCGCCGATGAAGCCACGTTCCTCAAGGAGTCGGTGAACTACTTCGACCAGGTCACCCGCACCAACCTGCCGCGCCAGGTGGACAAGGTCACCACCCTCAACAGCGTGCAGCTCGACCCGGCGAAGAAGATGCTGTATTACCGCTACGCGATTTCCAGCCTGCGCCTGGAGCAGATGGATCTGGGCGCCCGCGCCAAGTTCGAGAACGGTCTGAAATCGCAGCTGGAAAGCACCACCTGCCAGCAGACCGACCTGCTGCAGCGCTTTCGCGAACACCACCTGAGCGTCACCCACGCCTACACCGGCAGCGACGGCAAGCCGCTGGCCAGCATCACCATCGATCCGCTGACGCTGAACTGCGCCAAGAGCTGAATCCGCGCCCCATGAGCCGTGCCGACTACCATCGGGAACACGCCCAGCGCGCCGAGGCCGAAGCCCGGCGCTTGCTGGCCGAACGCGAAACCCTCGGCGCGCGCTGGCTGCCCTGGGTGGCCAGCGAGCTGTACCGCCTGAGCCCGCCCCATTTCGCCGCGATGGTGCGCCGCGAACTGGAACGTCTCGCCGCCGGCTGAACGGCCGCGCGGCGCGCCGCCCGAGGGCTATGCTGAAGCTGTCAGCTCTCGGATCGAGGGCGTCCCGTCGGAGGACAAGCTCATGAAAGGTCTCGACGCGAAGAAGCAAAGCAAGAAGAAGCCGCTGAAAACCGCGCACGAAAAGCGCATGGCCAAGCGGCAGAAGAAAACCGGCAAGACGCTGCTGGGCACCCCGCAGCAACCCTCCTGAGGGCTCGCCCCTCGTCACGCGGATAGCCTTGGGAGAGGCTATCCGCCTACCGATTCAGCCCCAACACGACGCGCCCCACCTGTGGAGCGAGCTTGCTCGCGAACCCACCTGATACCTGCCTGTACCGCCGGAAAAGCCGTTCGCGAGCAAGCTCGCTCCTACGAAGGACGGCCCACGCTCAGTCATCCGCCCTCGGATCGAGCCCCGGAAACAGCACGTCGGTAAAGCCGAACTTGCTGAAGTCGGTGATCCGCGACGGATACAGCCGGCCGATCAGGTGATCGCACTCGTGCTGCACCACACGGGCATGGAACCCCTCGACGCGGCGGTCGATCGGCTGCCCCTGCGGGTCGACGCCCTGGTAGCGGATGCGCCGGTAGCGGTCCACCGCGCCGCGCAGGCCGGGCACCGACAGACAACCTTCCCAGCCCTCCTCCATCACCTCATCGAGCGGTGTGATCAGCGGGTTGAGCAGAATGGTCGGCGGCACCGCCGGGGCATCCGGGTAACGCTCGCTGCGCTCGAAACCGAAGATCACCAGTTGCAGGTCCACCCCGACCTGCGGAGCGGCCAGCCCGACGCCGCCGACGTGGTGCATGGTTTCGAACATGTCGTCGATCAGCGCCCGCAGCTCGGCACTGCCAAACATCGACGCGGGCACCGGCGGCGCTACGCGCAGCAGGCGCTCGTCACCCATCTTGAGAATCTCGCGGATCATATCGGTCCTGCTCCTGGCCTCGCCGGAAAGCGGCAATCCTCGATCATGCGCCAACCGCGCGCAAGCCACGCGACCACTGGGCCCCCGCGCCACGGAAGCCATTTCGCCGGTGCTAGACTCAGACTGACGAAGTTCAGCAAATGGCGGCGATCCGCCGAAATTCCCGGCAGATCGGTGTCAAACCCAGGGGGTACGACCGGGGGAGCGGAGGTTCGTCATGAACAGGCATTACTACATCAGCGACAATCTGGACGACCTGGACGAGGTCGAACACGAATTGCAGGAAAGCGGCATCAGCATGGAGCAAATGCACGTGCTGAGCGACCAGGATGCCGAGCTGGACGAGCATCGGCTGCATGAAGTGCCCTCGGTGATGAAAAAGGACGTGGTGCACTGGGGCAAGGTCGGCCTGCTGATCGGCGCCTCGCTGGCAGTGCTGGTGTTGCTGGCTGGCTACCTGAGCGGCTGGACGCAGACCGCCGCGGGCTGGATTCCGGTCCTGTTCCTCGCCGCGGTGCTGATGGGCTTCAGCCTGTGGGAAGGCAGCTTCGTCGGCCTGCAGCGCCCCAGCAATGACGTGCGCCGCTTCGAACCCAGCCTGCATGCCGGCCGGCATGTGTTCTTCGTCGACGTGAAACCCGAGCAGGAACCCCTGCTGGACATGGTGGTGCGCCACCATCCGCGCCTGGAAATCGCCGGTTTCGGCTCGGCCACGCCGAGCTGGCTGCTGTCCGTCGAGCAGGCCTGGAACCGCTTCCGTCACATGATGTGACGCGTCGGCGCCTCTCTCTCCGCGCCACCCCCACGCCGC
This sequence comes from Pseudomonas sp. MT3, assembly GCF_054720805.1. Taxonomy (NCBI): domain Bacteria; kingdom Pseudomonadati; phylum Pseudomonadota; class Gammaproteobacteria; order Pseudomonadales; family Pseudomonadaceae; genus Pseudomonas; species Pseudomonas sp. MT3. Next base: position 121,364 of record NZ_JBTVPY010000004.1, on the reverse strand, counting down.
GGACAGGCACCCTGCGGCTGGGAGCAACCTGCCCGGCGCCCCCTTGATGCATGTCAGCCAGGTGGCAACCCGCGAACTCGACACTAGGATTACATCGAGCCTCCCGACAGGCCACGCGTTCCATGACGGCCTGCGCCCCATCGCTCGTCAGGAGAAGCGCATGACCACACCCGCCCAGGTCACCCTCCACTCCAGCCAGGGCATCGACCGACAGCAGTACATCATCCGCCTGAGCTATCAGGTGGAGAACCCGGCCAGCCGCGATGCGCTGGTGAGATTCCAGCTGGACGGCGAGATCGACGGCCAGCCGTTCAACGATGGCTTCGACCTGCCCGGCGACATCGCCTTCAACTTCGCCAGCAGCGCCGCCCGCCTGCTGCGCCGTCACGGCCTGCGCCTGTGCCCGGGGCCGGTGGTGCGCTTTCGCAAGGAGCACGACCAGGTCTTCGACGACCTGCGCCGCCAGCTCCGGGCCGAACCCGGCAAGCCCGTGGACCTGCAGCGCATGGCGTCGCTGGCGCCGGCGCAACCGCGCTGTGCGGTGGCCCAGTCACTGATAGGCAAGCGGGACTGAGCAATTGCCATCGACTGCGACGGCTGCGACACTCGCCTGCCTCATTCCAATAACAGCGATAACGACGGGAAACACGGATGGCTTTCATCTCCTACGCGCAGAACTTCGAAGATCTCACCCTCTGGCGTTCACTACAGCTGTTCGGGCCCGGCTACTACATCGACGTCGGCGCCAACCATCCCACCCACGACTCCGTCACCCGCGCCCTGTACGAGCGGGGCTGGCGCGGCATCAACATCGAGCCGGTCGCAGCCTACTACCAGGCGCTGGCCGCCGAGCGCATTGACGACATCAACCTGTGCATGGCGGTGGGCGCCCGGGAAGAGCTGCTGACCCTGCACGAAATCGCCGACACCGGCCTTTCGACCCTCGATACCGCCGTTGCCGAGCAGAACCGCCGCGCCGGCATGCAGGTCACCCCCTACCAGGTTCCGGTGCGGCGCCTGGCCGATATCTGTGCCGAGCACCTGGCGGAGGATCGCCCGCTGCACTTCCTCAAGATCGATGTGGAAGGCTTCGAGATGCAGGTACTGGAAGGGATGGACTTCCAGCGCTGGCGTCCCTGGATCGTGCTGCTGGAATCGCCCTTCAACCGGATTCCCGAGTGGGAGCCGTTGCTGCTCGACGCCGGCTACCAGTTCGTCCAGTTCGACGCGATCAACCGCTTCTATGTCGCCCGGGAACATGCCGGACTGGCCGTGCCGCTGAGCATGCCGCCAAACATCCTCGATGGCTTCCAGGTCACCCGAAGCCATTTCCTGATGCGCGACCAGCCGGACAACGATGCCCTGTTACGACAGCTGGAAGACGCCTGTCAGCGGGCCGAACGGGCCGAGCGCGAACTGGCCCTGCTGCGCGGCAGCCGCCGCTGGAAGCTGGCCGGCACCCTCGCCAGGTTCGCCGGGCGCTGATCAGCCGAGTTCGATGCGATCGTCATGGATGACGATCAAGCCCTGCTTGTACAACCCGCCGATAGCCTTCTTGAAGTTGCCCTTGCTGACCCCGAACTGGCGGGCAATCAGGTCCGGCGGGCTCTTGTCGCTCACGGGCAGGCTGCCGCCGGCCTCGCGCAAGGCGGCGAGGATCTGCTCGCCCAGCGCGTCGGCCACGCCGGCGCCCACCGGCTGCAGGCTCAGGCTGATCTTGCCGTCGGCGCGCAGTTCCTTGATATAGCCGGTCTCGCGCAGGCCGTTGCGCAGGAACTTGAAGATCTCGTTCTTGTGGATCAGGCCCCAGTGCTTGCCGTCGATGATCGCCTTGTAGCCGAGGTCCGTACGCTCCACCACCAGCAGGTCGACCGCCTGGCCGACGCGGTAACCGGCCGGGGTGCGGTCCAGGTAGCGATCCAGGCGCGCGGTGGCGGTGATGCGGCGGGTGCGTTCGTCGAGGTAGACGTGCACCACCACGTAGTCGCCGACCTGCAGCGGACGTTTCTCCTCCGAGTGCGGCAGCAGCAGGTCCTTGGGCAGCCCCCAGTCGAGGAACAGGCCGACGCGGTTGACCTCCACCACCTTCAGGCTGGCGAAACCGCCGACCTGCACCTTGGGCTTGAGGGTGGTGGCGATGATGCGGTCTTCGCTGTCGAAGTAGAGGAAGACGTTGAGCCAGTCGCCCACCTCGGTGGGTTCGTTCTTCGGCACGTAGCGTTTGGGCAGCAGGATCTCGCCACGGTCGCCACCATCCAGGTAGAGACCGAACTCGGTGTGTTTGGCCACCTGCAACGAATTGAACCGACCTATGACTGCCATGACGCTTACCTCGTGAACGGGGCGGGCATTCTACGCGCATTGAATGCGGATTGCCGGACAAGTGTGGGAGCGAGCTTGCTCGCGAACCGTGCTTCCCGGTAGCTCCGCAGTCAAGCAGTTCGCGAGCAAGCTCGCTCCTACAGGCTCTCCGCCTGCCCGAACTGTAGCTCGGCCAGGCGCGCATACAGCGGGCTGCTGTTCACCAGTTCGGTATGCCGCCCCAGCGCCACCAGCCGGCCGTGGTCGATCACCGCGATACGGTCGGCGTTGAGCACCGTGGCCAGCCGGTGCGCGATCACCAGCGTGGTCCGGCCGCTCATCAGCCCCGGCAACGCCTGCTGGATCAGGTGTTCGCTCTCCGCATCGAGCGCGCTGGTGGCCTCGTCCAGCAGCAGGATCGGTGCGTCCACCAGCAGCGCGCGGGCGATCGCCAGGCGCTGGCGCTGCCCACCGGAAAGTCCCTGGCCGCTCTCGCCCAGATGCGTGCGATAGCCCTGCGGCAGGCGCAGGATAAATTCATGCGCGTGGGCGGCGCGGGCGGCGGCCTCGACCTCGGCATCGGAGGCATCGGGCCGGCCATAGCGGATGTTCTCCTCCACGCTGCCGAAGAACAGCGCCGGGTTCTGCGACACCAGGGCATAGCTGCGACGCAGGTCGGCGGGATCGAGCTGGGCGATCGGTTGCCCGTCGATGCGGATGCGCCCTTCCTGCGGGTCGTAGAAGCGCAGCAGCAGGTCGAACAGCGTGGACTTGCCGGCGCCGGAGGGCCCGACCAGCGCCAGGGTTTCCCCCGCCTCCACGCGCAGCTCGATGCCGTCGATGGCCCACTGTTCCGGGCGCGAGGGATAGGCGAAGCGCACCCCTTCCAGCGAGAGGCTGCCGCTGACTCGCTGCGGCAGTTGCAGCAGGCCGCTGGCCGGCGGCTGGATGTCGCTGCGTGCCCGCAGCAGTTCCGCGATGCGCTCGGCCGCACCGGCGGCGCGCTGCAGTTCGCCGATGACCTCGCTCAAGGTGCCGAAGGCCATGCCGACGATCAGGCTGTAGAACACGAAGGCCGCCAGTTCGCCGGCGCTGATCCGGCCGGCGATCACATCCATGCCGCCGACCCAGAGCATCACGCCCACCGCGCCCAGCACCAGCAGGATCACCACGCTGACCAACCAGGAGCGCTGCAGGATGCGTCGGCGCGCGGTATCGAAGGCCTGCTCGACGGTGGCGCCGAAGTGCTGGCGATCCTGGGCCTGGTGGTTGTAGGCCTGCACCGTCTTGATCTGCCCGAGGGTTTCGCCGACGTAGCTGCCGACATCGGCGACGCGGTCCTGGCTCAGCCGCGACAGGCTGCGCACGCGGCGGCCGAACAGCAGGATCGGCGCGATGACCAGCGGCAGCGAGGCGACCACGATGCTGGTCAGCTTGGCATTGGTGATGAACATCAGAATCACGCCGCCGATCAGCATCAGCGTGTTGCGCAGCGCCATCGACAGCGATGAGCCGATTACCGTCTGCAGCAGGGTGGTGTCGGCGGTCAGGCGCGACTGGATTTCCGAGGCGCGGTTGTTCTCGTAGAAGCCCGGGTGCAGCTCGATCAGGTGATCGAAGACCCGCTGGCGAATGTCGGCGACGAAGCGCTCGCCAATCCACGACACCAGGTAGAAACGCACGAAGGTGCCCACCGCAAGCCCGGCCACCAGGACAAAGAAGACCCCGATGGCGCGGTTGAGCAACGGTTCGGACTGGGTGACGAAGCCCTGGTCCACCAGCATGCGGATACCCTGGCCCAGCGACAGGGTGATCGCGGCGGTGAACAGCAGGGCGACCAGCGCACCCAGGGCGTGCCAGCGATACGGCGCGAGGAACGCGCGGGCCAGGCGCAGGGCGTTGCGCTGGCGGGACGACAACAAGGGCATGGGCGACTCGATGCGCGCATCAGGGCCTCCGAGCGTAGCACCGCCAGGCGCTTGCAGGCGACGACCGGCACGGTGCGAAACCGCTCATGCGATTACCTGCCCCGAAGGATGCTCATTTCGTGTACAATGGGCGGCCAATTTGCGAAGACAGGTATGGCAGACATGACCTCCAAGCCCTCCACCCGCCAGAAAGCCGCCCCCAAGGCACCCGCCGCGACCGCGACCAGCGAAGCCCTGGAAGCCCAGGTTGCCGCCTTCCTGAAGTCCGGCGGCGAGATCCAGCAGATCGCCAAGGGCGTCACCGGTCAGAACTACGGCGCACCGAGCCGCCACATCAGCCTCGGCAAGAAATAATTCTTCCGGCAGCCTGCCGCCCCCCCGGCAGGCTGCCCGTTTTGTACTTCCGCCCCCTCGCGTCATTCCAAACATCTTTTATTGCCTCCGCGCCTTGCACTCGGGCAGAGTCCGCCAATAGTTAGGACTGGGCCGCACCGGCCCCCGCCGCAAGGAGCTCTCGATGTTACCCCCGCCCCCGGAAAAGCTGCTGTCCCGCAACCTGCTGGATGTGCTCATCCGCGCCGGCCTGATTCTGTTGCTGGCCCTCTTCTGCTTCAGGATCTTCCACCCCTTCCTCGACCTGATGCTGTGGTCGGTGATCCTCGGGATCACGCTCTACCCCCTGCACCAACTGCTCAGCCGCGTTCTGGGTGAACGCCCGAACAGCGCCGCGACCCTGATCGTGCTGATCGGCCTGGTGCTCCTGCTGGTGCCGGTGGTGGTACTCGGCCTGTCCATCGCCGACTCGGTGCGCGATGTGGTGCAGGGCATCCAGAACCGCACCCTGCGGATCCCCCTGCCGCCGGATTCGGTGGCGACCTGGCCGGTGGTCGGGCAATACATCCATGCGTTCTGGAGCCGCGTCGCCACCGACTTCATGGGGGTAGTGCACCAGGTGGCGCCGCACCTGCAAGGCTTCGCCAAGGGCCTGCTGGCCCAGGCGGCCGGCGTCGGCATGTCGCTGATGCAGTTCCTCGCCGCCTTCGTCATCGCCGGCGTCATCATGGCCTATGGCAGGCAAGGCACCACCACGGCCCAGGACATCGCCATCCGCATCTCCGGTCCGGAGCGGGGCCCGGGGCTGGCACAGCTGTGCACCGCCACCATCCGCACCGTCGCGCAGGGCGTGGTGGGCGTCGCCTTCATCCAGATGCTGATCCTGGGCATCGGCTTCATCGTCATGGGCATCCCCGGCGCCGGCCTGCTGGCCCTGGGCGTACTGCTGCTGGGCATCACCCAGTTGCCGGTGGTGCTGATCACCATCCCGGCGATCGTCTACGTCTTCGCCACCAACGACTCGCTGCCGGTGTCCATCCTGTTCACTGTCTGGACCGTGGCCGGCGGCCTCTCCGACAACGTGCTCAAGCCACTGATGTTCGGTCGCGGGGTGAAGGTGCCGATGCCGGTGATCCTCATCGGCGCCCTGGGCGGCATGCTCAGCAACGGCATCATCGGCCTGTTCGTCGGTCCGGTGGTCCTGGCCCTGGGCTACGAGCTGTTCATGTCCTGGGTACGCGAGCGCGAAACCCTGGCCGAGCCACCCGTCCCCCCCTCTTCCTGATGTGATCTTCGCCCGTGGCCTGCGCCACGGGCGTTCCTCCATGAGCCTGCGCGGGCCCAGGTATCAGAGCAGCGCCACCATCTCCTTCAGCGTCACCGCCCAGGTGCCCTTCGGGTTGAGATAGCGGTAGCCGAACCGCGAGCCGTTGGCGCGGGCCGTCAACACCGCGTTCCAGGCCAGTCCACGCTGCAGGTCATGGGCCGGATCGAGCAGGAAAAAGGCGTCGTCGCTCATGCCGACCGCCAACCCCCAGTGACGGATGTCGCTGTCCTTGCGGCCATGGAAGCCCAGCACCACCGGAATGTTCGCATCCAGGTGACGGCGCGTCAGTTCGACCATGCGCCGGCCGTTGCCGCGCTCGACGCGGAACTCCTTGTCGCTGATGACTCGCAGCAGCTCCAGCAGATCATCGCCGGTGGTGCCGACGCGGATCAGCGTCTCATGCTGCTCCAGCGCCTGCATCAGGCGGCCGTAGCGCGTGCGCGAATCCACCGGCGCCAGCCCCTTGGCCTGCCGGCGCCCCAGCTGGTTGCGCGCCAGCATCGCCATCACCAGGCAATAGGGACCGCAGGCGCCGTCCATGTCGCCCTGCCGCAGGTGTACCTTGTCGCCGCGCGCGTTGCACAGGCCGCCACTGCCGTCCACCTCGACATCCCAGTGCAGGCCGTCGATCAGGGTAATCCGCATCGTCGTCGCTCCCCATTCGTTAGTAGGTCTGACCGGCGGAGGTACGGATCATTCCGGCGGCTTGCGGTTACAATGGTGCCCCTTTTCCTGCCCCGGTCTTCCGTCATGTCCGAACCCATCCGCCTGTCCAAGCGCCTCGCCGAGCTGCTGCCCTGCTCGCGCCGCGAAGCCGAGCTGTACATCGAAGGCGGCTGGGTGACGGTGGATGGCGCAGTGGTGGAAGAGCCGCAGTTCAAGGTCGATACCCAGCGCATCGAACTGCTGCCCGGCGCCGTGCCCGAACCCCTGCCGCCGGTCACCCTGCTGCTGCACAAGCCCGCCGGCTACAGCGTCGAGGATGCGGTGGCGCTGCTGCGGGCGGAACAGCGCTGGAGCGACGATCCCTCGCCGCAACGCCTGTTGCGCAAGCATTTCCGCCAGCAGCGCCCGACCACTCCGCTGGAAGACGGCGCCAGCGGCCTGCTGGTGTTCACCCAGAATTACGGCGTCACCCGCAAGCTGCTCGACGACGCCGCGCGGGTCGAGCACGAGTACGTGATCGAGGTCAGCGGCGAGCTGGATGCCCACGGCCTGAAGCAGATGACCCAGGGCCTGCCGCTGAAGGCCAGTTGGCAGAGCGAGCAGCGGCTGCGCATCGCCGGCAAACAGGTGCGTCCGGGACTGATCGGCAAGCTGTGCCGGGAGGCCGGACTGCGCGTCGAGTCGATCCGTCGCATCCGTCTGGGCGGCGTGGCGATGGCCAAGCTGCCGGCTGGCCACTGGCGCTACCTGCAGCCGGGCGAGCGCTTCTAAAGCGCCATTCGACCAAGGTCCAAGGCGCCCCGTGCAACGCGGGGCGCCGCTCTGGCGCGCCACCTCGCGCGGCTATCGATGGCATCGATAGTGAACAGCAGGCTCTTTCAGTTCTCTTGGCCGCTCCTGCGCGGCATCTTCGACCCATCAGCTCGCAGGCATCCGATTCGCCGGCCCCTCTTCCAGGCCGCAGGGGCGAACCCACAACCCGCGACATTCGCCCACGGCTCGAAAGAGGATTGAATCATGCAAATCGTGCTGGACTTCCTGCTGCTGATTGGCTCCCTGGTGGAGCTGCTGCTCTATATCGCCCTGGCCAGCGTGGTCCTGGCCACCGTCGCGCTGCTCGGCGCGGTGGCGGTGCTGACCCTGCGCTCGCCGGGCCAGCCGATCAGCATTCCCGAACGCCGCCGCCCGGTCGTCCGCAAGCCGCGCGCCGTGGCCGCCGAACGCAAGCCGGCGCTGGCGGAAGCCGCCTGAGCCAGCCCCCGACGCCGGGCCGGAAGCGCTCCAGTTCCTCGTCCGGCTACGCGCGGTTGCTCCAGCCGTTGCGCTGCGCCAACGATGCCCGGAATGAGCGGTCAGTGGTGACCGATGCCCTGGTCTTCCAGATGGTCCGCCTCGAACAGCGTCTCCAGTTCCTTGCGCGCCTCGCGGGCGGTCTGGATCACCGCCTTCTCGTCGTCGTAGACATGGTACTGGGCCATCAGCACCGCCTCGTCGTGACGCTTGAAGCGGCGGATGCGCGCCGCCACCTGCTCCTCGTTCAGCCCGAGGCCGGTGAGCAGCAGGCGGCTCATTTCCAGGCTGGAGTGGAAGGTCTCGCGCACCGGGCTGGCGTCGGCGTCGAGCAGGTGATAGACGTGCTGGCGGTTGCGCGCCCGGCCGATGATCTTCATGTGCGGGTAGAGCTTGCGCACCAGGCGAGCGGTTTCGATGTTGGTCTGTGGATCGTCGGTGGCGACCACGAAGAACTCAGCCTTTTCCACCTGCGCGGCGCGAAGGATTTCCGGGCGCAACGGATCACCGTAGAAGATCGGGATATTGCCGTAGCTGCGGGTCAGCTCGATGGTATCCACCGAGGTATCCAGCGCCACGAACGGTACGCCCTGGGCGCGCATGATACGCGCGACCACCTGGCCCATCCGGCCCATGCCGGCGATCACCACGCGGGGCGCGTCGTCGGGCAGTTGGCGATATTCCGGCGGCGGCTCGCGCAGCACCGCCGGCTTGGGTTTGATGGTGCGCGCCAGGGCCAGCACCAGCAGCGGCGTCATCGCCATCGACAGGGTGATGCCCAGTACCAGTAGCGCATGCAGGTCGGCGTCCATCAGCCCCTGTGCCCGCGCCAGCTTGAACACCACGAAGGCAAATTCCCCGCCGGCGCCCAGCAGCACGCCCAGGCGCAGCGCGGAAACCTTGTCCAGGCCGCCGGCAAGACGCCCGATGACGAACAGCAGCGGCAGCTTGATGCCTACCAGCAGCAGGGTCAGGCCAATCACCTGCAACGGCTCGCTCTGCAGCAGGCCGAGATCGGCGCTCATGCCGACGCTGATGAAGAACAACCCCAGCAGCAGCCCCTTGAACGGCTCGATCTGCGCTTCCAGCTCATGGCGGTACTCGGAATCCGCCAGCAGCAGGCCGGCCAGGAAGGCCCCCAGCCCCATCGACACTCCGGCCCATTCCATCAGCCAGGCCGTGCCGACCACCACCAGCAGCGCGGTGGCGGTCGAAAGGTCAGCCTGGCCGGTACGCGCCACCGAGCGGAACACCGGGCGCAGCAGGAAGCGCCCACCGATCACCACCACGGCGATGCTGCCGACCACTTCCATGACGTGGGCCAGGTCGCCGCCGGCCGCCGTCGAATCGGCACGAGCGCCCATCAGCGGGATCATGGCGATCAGCGGGATGGCCGCGATGTCCTGGAACAGCAGGATGGCGAACGCCAGGCGGCCATAGGCGCTGTTCAGCTCCTTGCGCTCGGCGAGTATCTGCAGGCCGAAGGCGGTGGATGACAGCGCCAGGCCGCCACCGATCACCACGGCGGTATTCACCGGCAGATCGAAGGCCAGCACGCCCAGGCTGCCGAGCGCCAGCGCGGTGAGCAGCACCTGGGCCAGGCCCACGCCGAACACCTGCTTGCGCATCACCCACAAGCGTTTGGGCGAGAGCTCCAGGCCGATGATGAACAGCAGCAACACCACGCCCAGCTCGGACAGGCTGGCGACGCTTTCCGGGTTGTCGATCAGGCCCAGCAGCGAGGGGCCGATGAACACGCCGGCCAGCAGATAACCGAGCACGGCCCCCAGTTGCATGCGCTTGGCCAGCGGCACCATGAACACTGCAGCGAGCAGGAAGACCACTGCCGACTGCAGGTAATTCGTCCCATGTTCCATGTATCAAGACTCCTTGGAAGGATTGGGGCGAAGCGAAGATCCACCCATGTCGTTCAAATCAGGCCGTTTTCAGCTCAAGCATCCAGGGCCACGCCTTCGGCCAGCAGGTGCCGCTGGAACTGCCCGGCCAGCGCCTCCACCTGCTCCCACGGCTGTGTGTGACGCTCATCCAGCGCCACGTGGCTGGCGGCGCGGCAGCGCGCGTCGAGTCCGCAGTGCTGGTAGAAGGCGTTCACCACCTCGACCATCGGCTCACGCTGGTTTTCCATCAGGATCGCGCCGTGGGCCAGCACCACGTAACGGCCATCGCTGGGCCGGCGGCGCCAGCGCTGGGCGGTGCCGACCAGTTTTCGTCCGGCCAGGTTGACGTTATAGCGGCCGTCGCAGAAGGCGCCATCCACCTCGCCCAGCCCCGGATCGAGGCCCTGGGCGGCCAGCCAGTCGCAGAGCGGCTGGCACAGGCGTCGGTAGGCGGTTTCGATGCGGGTCTGTTCGTTGTCCGCGGGTGGAATCGCATAGACCAGGGCGACGTTGAGCACGGCGGGCGATTGCGGCACCGGCTCGCCGCCGGTATCGCGCAGGGCGATCGGCCAACCGAGCCCGGCGCAGGCCTGCTCCGCCGCACCGAAACCCTCCAGCCGGCTGAGCCGGCGCGGCATCACCAGCGCCTGCTGGAGCGGGCGCCAGAACAGCAGCCCACTGTCCCTGTCGCCACGGAAGGCATCATCCAGCAGGGCTCGCTCGGCATCCAGGCCGTCTTCCACCGGCAAGCGTTGCACTGTGTTCATGAACGATTCCTTCAGCATTCAGGGGGCGGACTATGCCCGCGGGAGGCGAATCCGACAATCATCAAAGACAGATAGTTGCAGGCAATAGCGATTTCTCGAAGGTAGCTTCAGACAGCTCATCAGAACAACCCAGGCACATCTTTTCAGCCCGCCACGACAGTGCCATCACAGCTGTCTATTCTCCAACTGCCCGGCCTTGCTCTGGAGGGGCAGAAATCGTGTCCAGGACTTGGCTCCAGCGCCTGCAACACTCCATCGCGGTCAACGACGCGCTGGCGCTGGCGGTTGCCTGGGAAAACCTGCGGCGGCTGTACTTCGCCGCCGCCTTCGCCGTCGCGTTCGATCTGATCCACATCCTGGTGTTCTGGCTCAACCTGCAGGGCTCCACCCCGGAATACGACGACTGGCGCCTGGACATCATCACCATCCACGCCACGGTCGCCGTGCTGTTCAGCGGCCTGGGCCTGCTCGCCTGGCTCGCCTCGCGCTCCCAGCACACCACGCCGCTGTGGTTCATGAACCTGCTGAGCATCCTGGCCAGCGCCATCCTGCTCGGCTTCGGCATCGCCATCACCGGCGCCGACCAGCAGGTCACCAGCAGCATCACCCCCTTCCTCATGGCCTCGGTGGGCGCCGCGCTGATCATCCTGACGCGCCCGCGCCATGCCATCACGCTCTACATCCTCGCCCTCGGCGCCTTCGAGGTGACGATGACGCTGACCCAGGCGACACCGGAGCTGCGCCTGTCCAACCAGATGGGCGGACTGACCATCTGCGGCATCGGCCTGATACTGTCGCTGATCCTCTGGCACGGCCACGTGCGCAATCTGCGCCAGCGCGAGTTCCTCCGCCAGCAGCGGCTGGAACTGGAAGAAAAGAACCGCCAGCTGGAATACCTCGCCGGCCATGATCCGTTGACCGGACTGTTCAACCGCCGCCAGTTCGACCAGTTGGTGGGCATGGAGCTGTCACGGGTGTCCCGGCAGCCGGCGCCGGTCAGCCTGCTCATGGTGGACCTGGATCATTTCAAGTTCATCAACGACCGCTACGGCCACCCCCTGGGCGACGAAGTGATCCGCCATGCCGCCAGCCTGCTGAGGAACTACACCCGCACCGGCGACAGCGTGGCGCGGTTGGGTGGGGAAGAGTTCCTGCTGCTGTTGCCCGACGCCGGCCACGCGCAGGCGCACAGCATCGCCGAGAAGATTCGCAAGCTGCTGGAGGAAACGCCGCTGCCGATGAAGGATGGGCTGCTCTACCTGACCGCCAGCTTCGGCATTGCCACTCTGGAGGCAGGAATACCCAGCACCTACGAACTGCTCTACGCGGCGGCGGACAAGGCGCTGTACCGGGCCAAGGCGAGCGGGCGCAACCGGGTTGAGGTGATCGAGGTGGGGGCGCAGATGGGGACGTTCGATTGAGGGGCTTTTCGCTTTTCGCTTTTCGCTTTTCGCTTTTCGCTTTTCGCTTTTCGTAGGAGCGAGCTTGCTCGCGAACCGCCCAGCACCGATACGGCCTGGGAACTCTGTTCGCGAGCAAGCTCGCTCCTACGAAGAGCAGCCCGGCGCCCCCGTCAGGAGGCCGAGGGAGGTAGTGCGCGAGAGGCATGAAGGACCAGGACCGGCCCTTGTACGCCAATCCTCGGAGCAATACCGGAAGGACGGAGTCCCGGCGAAGCCGGGGCCGGATGTCGGGACGAGCCTTCCTGGTTACCTCTTTGGGGACGACCTTACGGCGCGCTGTACTTGCGCGTCAGCCCCGGCGGCACGCCGGTGCTGTCGGTTTCGGTCCAGGGTCCCTGAGGAGCGACGCTCCAGTACCAGCCGTTGTCCCAGTGGTAGTAAGTCCGCTGGCGATAGTAGACATCGCGCTGCCCCTGGATCACATAGACGCCCAGGCTGGCATCCCAGCGGCCGTTGCCGCCGGGCGGCGGGGCGAACTGGGGTGGACGCCTGGAGGTGGACTGCGGCTTGCTCGGCTGCGGAGTGATCGGCGAGGACGACGACTTGACCGGCGGCTTGGTGATCGTGCCCGGCGGCGTCGGAGCCGGCGTCTGCACAGGCGGCTGTTCCGGCTGCGGCGGTTGCACCACGCAGCCACCCAATACCAGCAAGGCGCTCAACGCCAGCAATCGACCCTTCATCACCCTACCCTCTCCTATCCGTTTCAGCGCTGATCCGGGCTGTCGATAGTGACAGCCTGTTCGCCGGCCCCGGTAGTAGACAACGCTTCGCTGCGTCCGATCCATTCCCCGGCGGTCGCATTGCCGGCGCGAGAAATCCGTGCCACCAGTTGCACCTGCGGGAAGGCCGAGAGCTTGAGCTGCGGCATCATCGCATCGGCATCGCTGAGCGCCACTTCGCTGGGCAGGTCGGATACCTTCAGGCGTTTCACCGCCAGCGGCATCGGCGGGCCGCTCACGGCGCGGGCGAAGACGAACACGCTGTCGTCCGGCTTGACCTGGCCCTTCACGGCGGCGGTCAGGTCGACCTTCACCTTCAGGGTCACGCCGGCAGTGGCGGCGGCAGCTGGCGCCTCGGGCGGCGTCTGGCCCTTCTCGATCATGCGCTGGCGGGCGCGCTCGATGCCACCGGCAATGGCCTCGCGGGACGGATCGTCCTGCGGCAGCACGGCGACCAGGCGTTCCCAGTAGTCGACGGCATCGGCGTACTTCTCGTCCTCGAAGGCGGCGATACCGAGCAGACCGAGGGTGGTGACTTCCTGCGGGTCCTTCTTCAGCGCTTCGTCGGCCAGGGCGCGAACCTCTGGGCTCAGTGCCTTGTCACCGGCGAAGTACAGCGCCTGGGCCCACTGGCCGAGCACTTCCGGCTGGCGGTCGGAGAGGCGCGCGGCCTCCTCGAAGGCCTTGGCGGCGTCGGCGGCGCGGTTCTGGGTCATGTAGGTGCGGCCGAGGAAATACCAGCCCTCGGCGGAATCCGGCTGCGCCTTCAGCGCGCGCTCCAGGCGGGAGGTCATTTCCTCCATGGACTTGGGCGCGGTGGCGAATTCGCGGGCCAGCTCGACCTTGTCGCTGGCGCCCCAATGCAGGTACAGGCCAAGCCCGAGGAACGGCAGGATCAGCGCGGCAGCCAGCGGCGCGGCGCGACCGAGACGGGAGCGGCGGTCGTCGCTGCTGCCTTCGGTGTCGGAGAGCAGCTCGCGAGCCGCTTCCGCGCGGCCGGCTTCGAACTGCGCGGCATCCAGGGTACCAGCGTCACGCTGGGCGCCCAGCTCGGCCAGGCGCTCCTGGTACAGGGCGACGTTGAGGGCAGTACGGTCTTCCTCGGCCTGGGCCTTGCGACCGCGCAGCAGAGGGACGAGGAGAAATGCCAGGGCTACCAGCAACAGCAGGCCGGCGGCGAGCCAGAAATCGATCATTTGTCTTGGTTATCCAGCAATTGGTCGAGACGCGCCTGCTCCTCGGCGGACAGCGTGGTGGAGGTGGCAGCGGCCGGGCGACGGCGACGGACGACGATGGCGCCGATGACGATCACGCCCAGGCCCAGCAGCGCGGCAGGGCCGAACCAGAGCAGCCAGGTGCGCTCGCTGACTTCGGGCTTGTAGCGCACGAACTCGCCATAGCGGTCGACCATGTAGTCGATGATCTGCTGTTTGCTCTTGCCGGCCTGCAACTGGGTGTAGATCTGCTTGCGCAGGTCGGCGGCGATGGGCGCGTTGGAGTCGGCGATATCCTGGTTCTGGCACTTGGGGCAGCGCAGCTCGGTGGTCAGGTCGCGGAAGCGCTCGCGCTCGGCGTCATTGGCGAACTCGTAGGTATCGATGGCGGCATGGGCGATGCCGGTCAGGCACAACCCCAGCGCGGCGGCGGCAAGCAGACGCTTCATTTGCCCTCCGCCTCGTCGACCAGGCCCTGGTAGATCGGCGCCAGCTGTTCACGCCAGACCTTCTCGTCGACGGCGCCGACCAGCTTGTGGCGGATGATGCCGTCCTTGTCGATGATGTAGGTCTCCGGCGCGCCGTAGACGCCCAAGTCGAGGCCCAGGGTGCCCTGCGCGTCGGCGATGTTCATCAGGTAGGGGTTGTGCAGCTCCTTGAGCCACTTCTGTGCGGCAGCGCCATCGTCCTTGTAGTTGATGCCGTAGATCACCACGCCCTTGGCGGCCAGGTCGGTGAGCACCGGATGCTCGAAGCGGCAGGTCGGGCACCAGGTGCCCCAGACGTTGACCAGCGCCGGCTTGCCCTTGAGGTCGGCCTCGGTATAGGTCTTGCCCGGCTCGGTGACGCTGGGCAGGGAGAACGCCGGGAACGGCTTGCCGATCAACGCCGAGGGCAGCTCGCTGGGGTCCAGCCACAGGCCACGGAAGAGGAATACCGCGACGACCAGGAAGATCGCCAGGGGCAACAGCAGGATCGCACGCTTCACACTCAGGCTCCCTGTCCGGCGAGGCCCAGGGCCTCGCGTACACGCGTTTTCACTTTCAGGCGGTAGCGACGGTCCAGCGCCGCCAGCACGCCACCCAGGGCCATCATCAGGCCGCCCAGCCAGATGAAGCGCACGAACGGCTTGATGTGCACCCGCACCGCCCAGGCACCGTTCTCCAGCGGCTCACCCAGGGCGACGTAGAGGTCGCGGGTCAGGCTGCCGTGGATGCCGGCCTCGGTCATCATCGAGTTCTGCACGCTGTACAGACGCTTCTCCGGGTGCAGCACCGCCACTTCGGAACCGTCGCGGGTCACGCGGATGGTGCCCTTGTCGGAGGTGAAGTTCGGGCCTTCGAAGTGATGGGTGCCCTCGAAGCGGAACTGGTAACCGGCCAGCTCCACCGACTCACCCGGCTCCATGCGCAGGTCGCGCTGGGCGCTGAACTGGCTGGTGAGGACCACGCCGATGGCGCAGATGGCGATACCGAAGTGCGCCAGCTGCATGCCCCAGTAGCTGCGATTGAGGCCCGCGGCACCGGCGATTACCCCCTTGTGGCGGACCTTGTCGAAGAAGTCACGCACGCCGGCCAGCACCACCCAGGCGGCCAGCAGGAACACCGTCAGCACTTCCCAGTGCAACTCGCCATAGAGGAAGCTGCCGGCCACGCCCAGCACCAGGGTACCGATCAGCACCGGGGTGAGCATGCCGCGCAGCCAGCGGGTCGGGGTGTCCTTCCAGCGCACCAGCACGCCGACCGCCAGGGCCAGCATGAGGATGGCGATCAGCGGCACGAACAGCGCGTTGAAGTACGGCGGACCGACCGACAGCTTGGCGCCGCTGATGGCGTCGAGCACCAGCGGGTAGAGGGTGCCCAGCAGGATCATCGAGGCGGTGACCACCAGGATCAGGTTGTTCAGCAGTAGCAGGGTCTCGCGGGACCACAGGGCGAAGCCGACCTGACTCTTGACCACCGGCGCGCGCAGGGCGAACAGCGTCAGTGAGCCACCGACCACCATCAGCAGGAAGGCGAGGACGAACACGCCGCGCTCGGGGTCGGAGGCGAAGGCGTGCACCGAGGTCAGTACGCCGGAGCGGACCAGGAAGGTGCCCAGCAGGCTCAGGGAGAAGGCCGCGATGGCCAGCAGCACGGTCCAGCTCTTGAACACGCCGCGCTTCTCGGTCACCGCCAGCGAGTGGATCAGCGCGGTGCCCACCAGCCAGGGCATGAAGGAGGCGTTTTCCACCGGGTCCCAGAACCACCAGCCGCCCCAGCCCAACTCGTAGTAGGCCCACCAGGAGCCGAGCACGATGCCGATGCCGAGGAAGGTCCAGGCCACCAGGGTCCACGGACGCGACCAGCGCGCCCAGGCGGCGTCGAGGCGGCCGCCGAGCAGCGCGGCGATGGCGAAGGCGAAGGCCACCGAGAAGCCCACGTAGCCCATGTAGAGCATCGGCGGGTGGAAGATCAGGCCGGGGTCCTGCAGCAACGGGTTGAGGTCGTTGCCGTCGGCCGGCACCTGCGGCAGCAAACGGCTGAAGGGGTTGGAGGTGATGATCAGGAACAGCAGGAAGCCGGTGCTGATCATGCCCATCACGGCGAGTACGCGGGCCAGCATCACTTCCGGCAACTGGCGGGAGAACACCGACACGGCGAAGGTCCAGCCGCCGAGAATCAGCGCCCAGAGCAGCAGCGAGCCTTCGTGGGCGCCCCACACGGCGCTGAACTTGTAGAACCAGGGCAGCGCGCTGTTGGAGTTGCTGGCGACGTAGGCCACCGAGAAATCATCGTGGAGGAAGGCCCAGCTCAGGCAGCCGAAGGAGAACAGCAGGAAGGCGAACTGCCCCCAGGCCGCCGGGCGCGCCAGGCTCATCCACTGGCGATCGCCGCGCCAGGCGCCGATCAGCGGGAAGAAGGACATCACCAGCGCCATGCACAGCGCGAGGATCAGCGAAAGGTGGCCGAGTTCGGGAACCATGTCAGTTGCTCCCCTGCTGAGGCGCGGCGTTGCCGCTCTGGCTGGCTTCGTAGTGCTCCAGCTTGCCGCTGTCCTTGAGCGCCTTGGTGACTTCCGGCGGCATGTATTTCTCGTCGTGCTTGGCCAGCACTTCATCGGCGGTCAGCACGCCATTGGCGTCGATCTTGCCCAGGGCGACGATGCCCTGCCCTTCGCGGAACAGGTCCGGGAGGATGCCGCGGTACTTCACCGTGACTTCCTTGGCGAAGTCGGTGACCACGAACTCCACGTCCAGCGAATCCGCGGAGCGCTTGAGCGAGCCCTTCTCCACCATGCCGCCGGCGCGGATACGCGTGTCGTGCGGGGCCTCGCCGTTGGCGATCTGGGTCGGGGTGTAGAACAGGTTGATGTTCTGCTGCAGCGCCGACAGCGCCAGGCTGACGGCGACGCCCACGCCGGCGACGATGGCGAGTACGATGTACAGGCGCTTCTTGCGGACCGGATTCACTTGTTGGCCTCCCGGCGCAGACGACGCGCCTCTTCTTGCAGGTATCGCCGGCGCGCCAGCAGCGGCGAGACGACGTTGATCGCCAGCACCACCAGACTGATGGCGTAGGCGGACCACACATAAGGGCCATGATGCCCCATAGCGAGGAAATCACCGAAGGACTGGAAACTCATAGCACGCGCTCCACTTCAGCCTTGACCCAGCTCGCACGGGCCTCGCGCTTGAGCACTTCCAGGCGCATGCGCATCAAGAGCACCACGGCGAAGAAGCAGTAGAAGCCGGCGACCATGAGCAGCAGCGGAATCCACATCTCCGGCGGCATCGGCGGCTTCTCGGTGAGGGTGAAGGTGGCCGGCTGGTGCAGGGTGTTCCACCAGTCCACCGAGTACTTGATGATCGGGATGTTCACCACGCCGACGATGGCCAGCACCGCACAGGCCTTGGCCGCGCTGTCGCGGTTGGTGATCGCCTGGCCGAGGGCGATGACGCCGAAATAGAGGAACAGCAGGATCAGCATCGAGGTCAGGCGCGCGTCCCACACCCACCAGGCGCCCCAGGTCGGCTTGCCCCAGATAGCGCCGGTGACCAGCGCGACGAAGGTCATCCAGGCACCGATGGGCGCGGCGCACTGCACGGCGACGTCGGCGATCTTCATCTTCCAGATCAGGCCGATGGCGCCGGCCACTGCCAGCATCACATAGCAGGACTGGGCGAGGAACGCCGCCGGAACGTGGATATAGATGATGCGGAAGCTGTCGCCCTGCTGGTAGTCCGGCGGCGCGAAGGCCAGGCCCCAGACGATGCCGACGCTCATCAGCAGCGCCGCGGCGACGGCGAACCAGGGCATCCAGCGTCCGCTGATCTCGTAGAACCACTTGGGCGACCCAAGCTTGTGAAACCAAGTCCAGTTCATCATCAGGCTCTGTAATTCAGGGCTCTAGTTTCAGTCGCCGGTACCGTTTCCCGATCCGGCGATCGTTCGTTCACTCGCCGACGCTGATCTTCAGCCCGGCGGCGATGGCAAAGGGCGTCAGCGTCAATGCTAACGCCGTCAGGCTGGCCAGCCACAACAGGTGCCCGGCGGTCGGCAACCCCTGCAGGGAGGCCTGCAGCGCACCGCTGCCGAGGATCAGCACGGGTATGTACAGCGGCAGGATCAGCAGCGCCAGCAGCAGGCCGCCGCGCTTCAGGCCCACCGTCAGTGCCGCACCCACCGCGCCCAGCAGGCTCAGGACCGGCGTACCCAGCAACAGTGACAACAGCAGGTCCGGCAGGCAGCGCGCCGGCAGACCCAGCATGAGCGCGAACAGCGGGGACAGCAGCACGAGCGCCAGCCCCGAAATCAGCCAGTGTGCCAGTACTTTGGCCAGTACCAGAAGTGGCAGGGGATGCGGCGAAAGGACCCACTGCTCCAGCGAACCATCCTCGAAGTCGCTGCGGAACAGGCCATCCAGCGACAGCAGCACCGCCAGCAATGCCGCGACCCAGACCAGGCCCGGCGAGAGGTTCTTGAGCATTTCCGATTCGGGGCCGACCGCCAGCGGGAACATCGCGATGACGATGGCGAAGAACACCAGCGGGTTGGCCAACTCCGCCGGACGGCGGAACAGCAGGCGGGTCTCGCGAGCGAGCAACAGGGTGAAGACGCTGCTCATCGGGCCGCTACCTCACGCGCATGCTGGCCGAGATCGAGCGCCCGATAACCCTCGGGCATCCGCTCCAGGGTGTGGTGGGTGGTCAACACGACCAGGCCGCCGCGCTCGCAATGGCCGGCCAGGTGCTCCTCCAGCTGCGCCACGCCCTGCTTGTCGAGGGCGGTGAAGGGTTCGTCGAGGATCCACAGCGGCGGCGCATCCAGGTACAGGCGCGCCAGGGCCACGCGGCGCTGCTGGCCGGCGGACAGGGTGTGGCAGGGAACGTCTTCGAAACCGCGCAGGCCGACGGCGGCCAGGGCTTCCCAGATGGCGTCGCGGCTGGCCGGCTGGTGCAGGGCACAGAGCCAGGCGAGGTTCTCCTCGGCGCTGAGCAGGCCTTTGATGCCGGCGGCGTGACCGATCCACAGCAGCAGGCGGGCCAGTTCGCCGCGCTGATCGCGCAGGGGCTTGCCATTGAGCAGCACGTCGCCGGCGGTGGGCTGCATCAGCCCGCTGAGCAGGCGCAGCAGGCTGGTCTTGCCGCTACCGTTGGGGCCGACGATCTGTAGCATCTCGCCAGCGCCCAGTCGCAAATCGAGACGCTCGAACAGCATGCGCCAGTCCCGCTCGCAAGCGAGCGCCACGGTTTCGAGAAGTGGATGGGTCAAGGACATCGGCAACCGTCGGGCAGAAAACAGTCAGTGGAGCAAAAATGCGGCCATACCGTCCGGGCCGCCAAGCACGGCCTCGGGCGGCGCATTATACACAGCCGTTCCTACGCCCGACGTCAGGTTTTTCGACAGGGTGTAACGTCAAAACAGCGCACCCCGCCCTTCCCTGAGCCGCTCCGTCGCCGCCGGACGGTCTAAAGTGCCCGCAGCGCACGCCGATACACTGGGCGTCAACCCGTCCCGCTACCCTGCAGGTCTCCGATGCCGAGCGAAATTGGCGCTCCCCGCCCGCTCCCTCCCACGCCGCCGTCGCGCAGCGCCCCAAGCGCCGCGGAGCTGACCCTCAAGCTCGCGCAGAGCCTGGGCGACCTGCTACCGCCGGGTGAAAAGGCGCTGGCCGAAGTCGTCGCGGTACGCGACACCCAGGTCAGCTTCCAACTCCTGCTGCGCCTGACGCTGGCCAGCGGCCAACAGACCCTGGTCAGCGCGGAAAGCCCGCAAGCCCTGCCCCAGGGCAGCACGCTGCAACTGTCGGCGCTGTCCCAGACCCACCTTGCCGTCACCCTGCTGAACCAGGGCATGGCCGGACAGGCGCCCCTGGACAGCCTGGACCTCGACCTGCTGCCGGTAGGCACCCTGCTGCAGGGCAAGGTCGAAGCCAGCCAACTGATCGCCCAGGGCAAGGCGGACCAGGCCCTCTACCAGGTGCTGGTCCGCCTGCTGAACACACCACTGGCGGGACGCCAATTGAGTCTCGAGTCGCCCCACTCGCTGCCCCTGGGCAGCCTGCTCAGCGCGCGGGTACAGGACCAGCAGGCCCTGCAGTTCCTGCCGCTGACCAGCCGTCTCGACCAGCTCGACCTCAACCAGCAACTGGCCGCCCAGCAGGGCCGGCAAGGCTCGCTGGAAGGACTGTTCCACGCGCTGCAGGGCGCGGGACGCGGCCAATCGCTCAGCCCCGAGCTGCGACAGGCGGTGGACAAGCTGCTGAGCGCCCTCCCCGAGCCCCGCCAGCTCGGCGACGCCAAGGGCGTGGCCCAGGCCATCCAGCAGAGCGGCGTATTCCTCGAAGCCCAACTGTTGCGCGGTGCGGAAGGTTTGCCACAGGACCTCAAGGGCAATCTGCTGCGCCTGATCGCCCAGTTGCTGCCCGCCCAGAACGGCACCGCCGCCTCGGTGCTGGGCAATCTCTCGGGCAACGCCCTGGCCGGAGCCAGCCATCTGGCGCAGTCGCTGCCGGCCTTCGTACGCAATGCCCTTGGCGTAATCGGCCAGACGGGCGGACGTACGCCGTCGCCGGTCGGTTTCCCGCTGCCCAGCCGCCTGGCGCGCCAACTGGAGGAAGACGGCGACCTGGAATCCCTGCTCAAGCTGGCCGCCGCCGCGGTGGCGCGCCTGCAGACCCACCAGTTGTCCAGCCTGTCGCAGAACGAAGTGCTGCCCGACGGCACCCTGCTCAACACCTGGCAGATGGAAATCCCCCTGCGCCAGCAGCACAACCTGGTGCCACTGCAAGTACGCATTCAGCAGGAAGAACGACAAGGCAGCGAACGCGAGCAGCCCGACACGCTCTGGCGCGTGGAACTGGCCTTCGACCTCGACCCGCTCGGTCCGCTGCAAGCCCAGGCCACCCTCGCCCACGGCAGCATCGCCAGCCAGCTCTGGGCCGAGCGCGCCAGCACCGCCAGCCTGATCGACCGCGAGCTGGGCACCCTGCGCCAGCGCCTGAACGACGCCGGACTCAGCGTTGGCGAACTGTCCTGCAACCTGGGCAAACCGCCCCAGGGTACACGGACCGCCGTGGAGCAACGCTGGGTGGATGAAACCGCATGAGCATGTCGAAGAAAGCCCCGCGCCAGGTCATCGCCCTCAACTACGACGGGCAGAGCGCACCGACCCTCGCGGCCAAGGGCGACGACGAACTGGCCGAAACCATCCTCGCCATCGCGCGCCATCACGACGTGCCGATCTACGAGAACGCCGACCTGGTGCGCCTGCTGGCTCGGCTGGAGCTGGGCGAAGCGATTCCCGAGGCGCTCTATCGCACCATTGCCGAGATCATCGCCTTCGCCTGGTACCTGAAAGGCAAGAGCCCGCTGGACGCAACGGCCCCCGCTGGCGAACCGCTGCTGCTGGAAGGGCCCGCCCCCTGGACCGACCGATAGCGCTCGACCTCAGGCACGGCCTCGGCGCGGCGTCTCGGGCACCTGGTAATCCTGGAGCTCGCTCACGGATGCTCGAATCGGCTGCTCATCCTCGCCGTGGTAGAGCACCAGGCTGTCGGTGATCTCACGCAACTGCGCCAGGGAGAGCGGCTTGTCCAGTACCCGCAGCAGCGGCACGCGATGCCGCCACGCCCACTGGAAGAGCCCGGTCTTTTCTTCAGCGCTGTAGCTCCCGACCAGCACGAACTGGCGGAAGGCGTTGCTCTGGCCAAGGGCTTTCAAGCTCACCAGCTCATCGGGGCCGGGCACGAAGTCGTCGTGGATGAACAAGCTGTAGCGCTGCTGGCTGGCCAGCACCTTGCGCACCTCGTCCAGGTCCTGGCAGAGGCTCAGGTGATAGAACTCCAGGCAATTGAGCAGTGCGCCGTAATCCATCAGTCGGCCCGGATGCGCGCACAACACCATAGCCCGTCGCGAAATGGCGGCCATATCGGTGGCCCTCAGGAAAGTTTCTGACAGGGCCAATCTAACGATGATCCGACCAAATTTTTATCAGGCAAATCCGAAATACGCGTAGCTAATGCACTACAACGAACGATTCCGAAGAATCCATCGGACGCCCTGGCCCCACTACAGAGCCTCCCACCCCGTACAGGGCCGCGAGCATTCGCTCCCCGGCAGCGCGCGGCGGAAGCCTTCGAACGAAAGCTGGAACCCGTTCAGCAATGGTCTACACGCTGCTGCTCGCCGCGGTCATCGTCGCGCTGGGACTTGTCGCGCAGCGCTTCGATACCGGCACGAAGAACCGCAAAGCCTGAGCGAACGCGGGCTGAAAACAGGGCCCCGCTTCCGGGGCCTTGTTTTTGCGGACGACGGGCTAGTCGCGCGCCTTGCCCTGATGCAGGCGAGCGACCAGTTCGGCCTCGGCCTGGGACAGGCCGCAGCTCTGGGTCAGGTCCTCAGGACTCGCCCCCATGCCGACCAGGCGCGCGGCCTGGCTGAAGGTCAGACTGGCGGGATCGCGCTGCTCCATGCGCGTCAGGCGCTCGGGCAAGGGCGCAACCTGCTTGCCGAGTTCGCGCAATTCCTCGCCCATGCGGACGTTGATCTGCTGGTAGGACTCGATGCGCTTGCCCAGCTCCTTCAGGCGCTGCTCCAGCTCGGCGATCCGTCCGGCCTGTTCCGCCGCCTGCGCCTGCTGGACGCGCTGACGCCCCGCCAGCCAGACGCAGGTCCCGGCAAGGCCCGCACAGGCCAGCCCGAGGATCACCAGTGCAATCGACAGCACCTCAGATGCTCTCCAGCTCCGACCACTCTTCCTCGGTCATCATCTTGTCCAGCTCGACCAGGATCAGCAGTTCGCCGTTCTTGTTGCACACGCCCTGGATGAACTTGGCCGATTCCTCGTTACCGACGTTCGGCGCGGTCTCGATCTCGGACTGACGCAGGTAGACGACCTCGGCGACGCTGTCGACCAGGATGCCCACCACTTGCTTGTCCGCCTCGATGATGACGATGCGGGTGTTGTCCGAGACCGGCGCCGGGTCCAGCCCGAAGCGCTGGCGGGTGTCGATCACGGTGACCACGTTGCCGCGCAGGTTGATGATGCCCAGCACGTAGCTCGGGGCACCCGGCACCGGCGCGATCTCGGTGTAGCGCAGCACTTCCTGGACCTGCATCACGTTGATGCCGTAGGTCTCGTTGTCCAGGCGGAAGGTGACCCACTGCAGAATCGGATCTTCGGCACCTTGCGCTGACGTTTTCTTCATATCCCCTCGCCTCTTCGTCGAACCACGCCGCCGGGGGCATGGTGAATTTCGTTAAATGGATCGGCGCGCACTCAATGCCGAGGGCGCCGCGTTGCGCCGCTGGCGATCAGTTCGGCCAGCGCCGAGACGTCCAGCAGCGCGCACATCTGCTCGATCACCGTGCCGGCCAGCCACGGGCGTTGCTGGCGCTGGGTGCGCCACTTCACCTCGGACGGATCCAGGCGCACCGAGCGGCTGACCTGGTGCACCGCCAGCCCCCACTCGTAGCCCTGCACGGAAATCACATACTGCAAGCCTTCGCGATAGTCGTCGCGGTAGCGCTCGGGCATCACCCAGCGCGCGGTGTCCAGCACCTTCAGGTTGCCGGCCTGACCCGGCAGGATGCCGAGGAACCAGTCCGGCTGGCCGAACAGCGGAGTCAGATCGTGGCCCGCCAGCGGATAGATCGAACCCAGGCAGACCAGCGGCACCGCCAGGGTCAGCCCGGCGACGTCGAACAGCAGGCATTCGAAAGGTTCGGCGGCCCATACCGGCCGGCCGTCGTCCAGCAGCGCCAGCGGCGCGACCGGCAGTTCGGCGCTGCCCGGCTGGCGCAGTTCGATGACCTGCGCGCTCTGCGCCGGAGACGCGGTGTGCGGCACCACCAGCGGCTCGGCCCCGACCGGACGAGCAGCGGGCTCGTGGGCAACGCTCAGCCGGGCATCACGCACCTGCTCCTCGAGCACCGCGGCTTCAAATTCATCCAGGCTGACGCTGTCGCGCTGCGGCGACACCAGGGTCGGCGGGGGCTCGACAACGGCCGGCGCCACGATCTCGGCACTGGCCAGGGCAACCGCTGCCGGAGCTTCGGGCGCGACGACGGGCGCCGGCGGTTCGTCGGCGAACTCTTCGAAAGCATCCTGCAGCAGCGCGTCCAGATAGGACTGCAACGCAAGCTGGGGGCGCGTGGCGGTAGCGGAACGACTCATGGTTGATGACCGCGCAAAGGGACTTTCCAGCCTATCGGCCGCTGGGTGACGAGACTTGAACGCTCTCGTCGGAAATTCAGGCTCGCCATGCTCAAGCCACCTGCGCCGCCGGCACCTGGGTCAGCAGGTGCTTGAGCAAGGCGCGGTAGGCGATCACGCCCCGGCTGCCGGCCTCGTTGCGCGAGGGCACCAGGCCGTGGCGGCTGGCGTCGCGCAGCTTGGTATCCACCGGCACGAAGGCCTGCCAGAGCGTCTCGGGATAGGTGTCGCGCAACATCCGCAGCGCGCCCAGCGATGCCTGGGTACGACGGTCGAACAGGGTCGGCACGATGGTGAAGGGCAGCGCCTGCTTGCGCGAGCGGTTGACCATCTTCAGGGTGTTGACCATGCGTTCCAGGCCCTTCAGGGCGAGGAACTCGGTCTGCACCGGGATCACCAGGTGCTGGCTGGCCGCCATCGCGTTGACCATCAGCACGCCGAGCAGCGGCGGGCTGTCGATGATCGCGTGGTCGAACTGGCTCCACAACTGCGCCAGGCTCTTGGCGATCACCAGGCCCAGGCCGTTCTGCCCCGGCGACTGGCGCTCCAGGGTGGCCAGCGCGGTACTCGACGGCAGCAGGCGGATGTTCTCGTGACTGGTGGGCAGCAGCAGCGACTCCGGCAGCCCCTCGGGCACGTTGCCCTGGTGCAGGAACAGGTCGAACACGCTGTGCTCCAGGGTGTCCGGGTCGTGGCCGAAATAGCTGGTCATCGAGCCGTGCGGATCGAGGTCGACGATCAGCACACGCTTGCCGGCGTCGGCCAACAGGCCCGCCAGGGCGATGGAGGATGTGGTCTTGCCGACGCCACCTTTCTGGTTGGCTACCGCCCAGACTTTCATAGTGCTCGCTCCCCGCTTGCACAGGATCGGTTCAGGGTCGTCACGTTTCACTCTCCCGCAACCGACGTCGAAGAATTGACGGCGCCACTGCCGGGCGCCTCGCTGGCAACCACCGGTGCAGGTTGCGTGCCAGCGTGACGCAGCGCCGGATCGGGCTGCGCCTTGCCGCTGCCCACGCCGCTCACGCTGCGGCGCACCTCGAGGTTGCGGGAAATCACCAGCACCACCCGGCGATTGCGGGCTCGCCCGTCCGCCGTGGCGTTGTCGGCCACCGGCTGAAACTCACCATAGCCCACCGCCGCCAGCCGGCCGGCATCCAGCCCGTCCTGGGCGAGCATGCGCACGATGCTCGCGGCGCGGGCCGCCGACAGTTCCCAGTTGGTCGGGTACTGGGCATTGTGGATCGGCACGTTGTCGGTGAAGCCTTCGACATGCACCGGGTTGCGGTAAGGCGCCAGAATCCTGGCGACCTTCTCGATGATGCCAAAGGCAGTGTCATTGGGAATCGCATCGCCGCTGGGGAACAACAGGCTGGAATTGAGGGTGATCTCGATCCAGAACTCGTTGCCGCGCACGCTGACCTGATCGCTCTTGATCAGTTCGCCGAACGCCTCGCGCATGCTGCTGGATATCTGCTGCAAGGTATCCGGGCTGCCCTGGGCCTGACCTTCGTCCTGCGGCTCGTTCAGCGACTGGTCCGGCTGCTGGGTGCGTGGCCGCTCCTCGCCGATGGGGATCGGACGCACCGAGCGGTCGGCCTGGTTGAACACGCCGGTCAGGGTTTCCGAGAGGATCTTGTACTTGCCCTCGTTGATCGAGGAGATCGAGTACATCACCACGAAGAAGGCGAACAGCAGGGTGATGAAGTCCGCGTAGGACACCAGCCAGCGTTCGTGATTCTCGTGCTCCTCGTGGCGGCGACGGCGAGGCATTGATGTCCCCTCCTCAGCCGACGAAGCCTTGCAGCTTCAATTCGATGGAGCGCGGGTTCTCACCCTCGGCGATGGACAGCAGGCCCTCCATCAGCATTTCGCGGTAGCAGGACTGGCGCAGCACGATGCTCTTGAGCTTGTTGCCCACCGGCAATAGCAACAGGTTGGCCAGGCCCACGCCGTAGATGGTGGCAACGAAGGCCACGGCGATGCCATTGCCCAGCTGGCTGGGGTCGGCGAGGTTGCCCATCACGTGGATCAGGCCCATGACCGCGCCAATGATGCCGATGGTCGGCGAGTAGCCGCCCATGCTTTCGAACACCTTGGCCGCCGCCAGATCGCGGCTTTCCTGGTTGTACAGGTCGACTTCGAGAATGCTGCGGATGGCTTCCGGCTCGGCGCCGTCCACCAGCAATTGCAGGCCCTTGCGCGCGTAAGGATCGCGCTCGGCGTCGGCGACGCCTTCCAGGCCCAGCAGGCCTTCCTTGCGCGCGGTCATGCTCCAGCCGACCACGTGGCCGATGCCGCCGACCAGGTCCACTCTGGGCGGCAGGATGATCCAGCGCAGCATGTGCAGCGAACGCTTGAGCACCGCCACCGGGGTCTGCAGCAGCGCGGCGGCCAGGGTGCCACCGACCACGATCAGCGCCGCCGGGCCGTTGGCCAGCGCGCCGACATGCCCGCCCTCGAGGAAGTTGCCGCCGATGATGGCGACCAGCGCGAGGATCAGGCCGACCAGGCTGAGCACATCCATCAGCCGCAGGCCTCGGTGAGGTGGCGGCCGATGTCGTCCAGGCTGTACACCGCGTCGGCCAGGCCCGCCTTGGCGATCGCCATCGGCATGCCGTAGATCACGCAGCTGGCTTCATCCTGCGCCCACACCTGGGCACCGCCCTGCTTGAGCATGCGCGCACCTTCGCGGCCATCGGCGCCCATGCCGGTGAGGACCACCGCCAGCACTTTGTCGCCGTAGGCCTTGGACGCGGAACCGAAGGTCACGTCGACGCAGGGCTTGTAGTTCAGGCGCTCGTCACCGGGCAGGATGCGGATCGCGCCACGGGCGTCGACCATCATCTGCTTGCCGCCGGGGGCCAGCAGGGCCACGCCGGGGCGCAGCAGGTCGCCGTCCTCGGCTTCCTTGACGGTGATCCTGCACAGTTTGTCCAGGCGCTCGGCGAAGGCCTTGGTGAAGGCCGCCGGCATGTGCTGGACCAGCACCAGCGGCGCGGGAAAATTGGCGGGCAACTGGGTCAGGACCCGCTGCAGCGCCACCGGCCCACCGGTGGACGTACCGATGGCCACCAGCCGGTAGGCCTTACGCTTTGGGGCGGCGGAGGTCGCCGGCGCGGGAGCGGCGGGCGCCTGGCCGCCGGAGGGGGCCGTCGCGGCCTGGCGCGGGGTACCGCCGGCGGCGGGCGCGGAAGCCGAAGCGCTACCGGAGTAGGAGGCGTAGGCGGCGAAGCGGCGATTGCTCTTGGCAATGGTATGGACCTTCTCGCACAGCAGTTGGCGGACCTTGTCCGGGTTGCGCGAGATGTCCTCGAAGTTCTTCGGCAGGTAGTCCACCGCGCCGGCATCCAGCGCGTCCAGGGTCACCCGCGCGCCCTCGTGGGTCAGCGAGGAGAACATCAGCACCGGCGTCGGGCAGCGCTGCATGATGGTCCGCACGGCGGTGATGCCGTCCATCAGCGGCATCTCGTAGTCCATGGTGATCACGTCGGGCTTGAGCGCCAGCACCTGGTCGATCGCCTCGCGGCCATTGGTGGCCGTGCCGACCACCTGGATCTGCGGATCGGCGGAGAGGATCTCCGAGACACGGCGACGGAAGAATCCCGAATCGTCCACCACCAGGACTTTGACAGCCATAGACACTCCTGAATGAAGCCTTGCCACGCGCGCGGGCGCCCCCACACGCGCAAGAATCAGATACGCCGCGCGTAGCGCTTGAGCATGCTCGGCACATCGAGGATCAGCGCGATGCGCCCGTCCCCGGTGATGGTGGCCCCGGCCATGCCCGGCGTGCCCTGCAGCATCTTGCCCAGCGGCTTGATCACCACCTCTTCCTGGCCCACCAGTTGGTCGACCACGAAGCCGATGCGCTGGGTGCCCACGGAGAGGATCACCACATGGCCCTCGCCCGGCTCGTCATACTGCGCGCCCGGCACCAGCCAGCGCTTGAGGTAGAACAACGGCAGGGCCTTGTCGCGGACGATCACCACTTCCTGGCCGTCGACCACGTTGGTGTTCGACAGGTCGAGGTGGAATATCTCGTTGACGTTGACCAGCGGGAAGGCGAAGGCCTGGTTGCCCAGCATCACCATCAGGGTCGGCATGATCGCCAGGGTCAGCGGGACCTTGATGACGATCTTCGAGCCCTGGCCCTTGGTCGAGTAGATGTTGATGATGCCGTTGAGCTGGGAAATCTTGGTCTTCACCACGTCCATGCCGACACCACGGCCGGAGACGTCGGAGATCTCGGTCTTGGTCGAGAAGCCCGGGGCGAAGATCAGGTTGTAGCAGTCGGACTCGGACAGGCGATCGGCCGCATCCTTGTCCAGCAGGCCCTTCTCCACGGCCTTGGCGCGCAGCACGTCCGGGTCCATGCCCTTGCCGTCGTCGGAGATCGACAACAGGATGTGGTCGCCTTCCTGCTCGGCGGACAGCACCACCTTGCCCGAACGCGACTTGCCGGCGGCCTCGCGCTCGTCGGGGCCTTCGATGCCGTGGTCCACGGCGTTGCGCACCAGGTGCACCAACGGGTCGGCCAGGGCCTCGACCAGGTTCTTGTCGAGGTCGGTCTCTTCGCCGATCAGTTCCAGGTTGATCTCTTTCTTCAGGCTGCGAGCCAGGTCGCGGACCTGGCGCGGGAAGCGCCCGAAGACCTTCTTGATCGGCTGCATGCGGGTCTTCATGACCGCTGACTGCAAGTCAGCGGTGACCACATCGAGGTTGGAGACGGCCTTGGCCATCGCCTCGTCGCCGCTGTTGGCGCCCAGGCGCACCAGGCGGTTACGCACCAGCACCAGTTCGCCGACCATGTTCATGATCTCGTCCAGGCGCGCGGTGTCCACGCGCACGGTGGTTTCCGCTTCGTTGGCCGGTTTCTCTGCAGCGGCAGCGGCGGGCTTGGCCGCAGCAGGCTTGGCGGCAGCGGCCGGCGCCGGAGCGGCAGCGGGCTTGGGCGCAGGTGCAGCAGCCGCTTTGGGCTGTGCATTGGATGGTGCAGCTGCGACCGGCTCTTCCTTCGCGCCAGTGAACTGGCCCTTGCCGTGCAGCTCGTCGAGCAGCTTCTCGAATTCGTCGTCGGTGATGTTGTCGTCGCCACCGGCAGCCGGAGCTTCCTCGGGCTTGACCTCGGCAGCAGCAGCCTCGACGGGAGCGGCGGCTTCTTCCTTCGCGCCGGTGAACTGGCCCTTGCCGTGCAGCTGGTCGAGCAGCGCTTCGAACTCGTCGTCGCTGATCTCGTCGCCAGCACCGGCGGCGGGCGCCTCGGCAACCGGTGCCGGAGCCGCGCTGACGGGTTCCTTGGCAGCAGCGCTGAACTGGCCCTTGCCGTGCAACTGGTCGAGCAGTGCTTCGAATTCGTCGTCGGTGATGTCGTCGCCACCGCTGCCAACCGGCGCGGCAGGGGCTTCTGCGGCAGGCTCGAGGGCATCCATCAGCTGTTCGAACTCGGCGTCGGTGATGTCGCCATACGCGGCCGCAGCGGCCGGGGCTTCTTCAACGACAGGCTCGGCAACGACCGCAGCGGGAGTTTCGGCGGGAGCGGCCCCCGGCTCGGCCAGGCGCGACAGCGCCGCCAGCAGCTCAGGCGTGGCCGGGGTCGGCTCTTGCGCATCGCGCACTTGCTGGAACATGACGTTGACGGTGTCCAGCGCCTGCAGGACCACGTCCATCAGTTCGGCATCCACGCGGCGCTCGCCCTTGCGCAGGATGTCGAACACGTTCTCGGCGATGTGGCAGCACTCCACCAGCGCGTTCAGCTGGAGAAAGCCCGCGCCGCCCTTGACGGTGTGGAACCCACGGAAAATCGCATTGAGCAGGTCCATGTCATCGGGTCGGCTTTCCAGCTCGACCAGTTGCTCGGACAGTTGCTCGAGGATCTCGCCGGCCTCCACCAGGAAGTCCTGGAGGATCTCGTCATCGGCGTCGAAGCTCATTCGGTGCTCCCTCTACAGCGTCAGCGGACGCTTAAAAACCAAGGCTGGACAACAGATCGTCGACATCGTCCTGACCGGATACGACGTCCTTTCTTGTATCGGCAGCGATCTGCGGACCTTCACCCTTGGACGATCTTTCTTTTTCCACCGCGTCGCGCATGCCGTCGTGGTCGTGCTCGATGCCCGCGTAACGGTCCACCTGGCCGGCCATCCAGACCAGCTTGACCAGGTTCGCCTCGACCTCGGTGACCAGCCTGGTGACGCGCTTGATCACCTGCCCGGTGAGGTCCTGGAAGTCCTGTGCGAGGAGGATGTCGTTGAGGTGCGCGGAGAGCTTGCGGCTGTCCTGGGCGCTGATGTAGAGGAACTGCTCGACGCGCTTGGCCAGGTCGCGGAAGGCGTCGGGGCCCAGCTCGCGACGCATGAAGCGCGACCAGTCTTCCTGCAGCGCCTTGGCCTGGGTCTCGATGTGCATCACCACCGGGGTGCACTCTTCCACCAGGTCCATGGTGCGGTTGGCCGCTTTCTCGGTCATCGTCACCACGTAGGACAGGCGGTCGGTGGCGTCGGCGATCTGCGAGACTTCCTGGGCGCGCGGGGAACTGGGATCGATCTGGAAGTTGACGATGGCGTTGTGCAGCTCGCGGGTGAGCTTGCCGACTTCCTGGTAGAGCCCGCGATCGCGCGCCTGGTTGAGCTCGGAGATCAGTTGCACGGCGGTCTGCACATCACCCTGCTCCAGGCAATCGACCAATTCGCGCGCGTGTTTTTTCAGGGTCGACTCGAAGTCACCCGCGGATTCGTTGACGAGATCCATGACGCCCTCTTGATGCGAGGGGCTGTTGGTGTTTCGGCGCAAGCGGCGAAACATCAACAGACCCTACTAGCTGCCGACCCGCTCGAAAATCTTCTCGATCTTTTCTTTCAGCACCTGAGCGGTGAAAGGCTTGACCACATAGCCGTTGACCCCGGCCTGGGCCGCTTCGATGATCTGGTCGCGCTTGGCCTCGGCGGTGACCATCAGCACCGGCAGGTGCTTCAGGCGCTCGTCGGCGCGCACCGCGCGCAGCAGGTCGATGCCGGTCATGCCGGGCATGTTCCAGTCGGTGACGAGGAAGTCGAAATTGCCGCTGTGCAGCATCGGCAGCGCGGTGGTGCCGTCGTCGGCCTCCGCGGTGTTGGTGAACCCCAGGTCCCGCAGGAGGTTCTTGATGATGCGCCTCATCGTGGAAAAATCGTCCACGATGAGAATTTTCATATTCTTGTCCAAACCGACCTCCATCGATACCAGGCACGTCCTGGCGGGCGTACCGTCAATTCATTGAGCGGCGTGCGCTCATCCCGTGTGGGCGGCGTCAAAGGGACGGCGCCCAGGAGAAAACTCAAGACCTGAGGCTTTCTCGCAAGAAAAATCCGACGCGAAACTACCCGAAGCTCAGTGCGCTCGCCACTCCGCCAGGCGTGCCCGCAGGCGCGCGGCGCACTGGCTGTGCAACTGGCTGACCCGGGATTCGCTGACGCCCAGCACTTCGCCGATCTCCTTGAGGTTCAGTTCCTCGTCGTAGTACAGCGCCAGCACCAGCCGCTCGCGTTCGGGCAGCTTGGTGATGGCGTCGGCGAGCGCCGCCTGGAAGCGTTCGTCTTCCAGACCGTGGGCGGGCTCGTTGCCCTGGTGCGAAGCATCTTCGGCCAGGCCGCTGCCCTGCTCGCCGTCCTGCAGCAGATCGTCGAAGCTGTACAGCCGGCTGCCCTGGGTGTCGCTGAGGATGCCGTAATAATCTTCGAGACTCATATTGAGTTCGGCAGCAACTTCCTGATCTTTAGCGTCACGACCGGTTCTGGCCTCGACGGCGCGGATCGCATCACTGACCATGCGGGTGTTGCGATGCACCGAACGCGGGGCCCAGTCGCCCTTGCGCACCTCGTCGAGCATGGCGCCACGGATGCGGATGCCAGCATAGGTTTCGAAGCTCGCGCCCTTGCCGGCGTCGTATTTCTTCGAGGCTTCCAGCAGGCCGATCATGCCGGCCTGCATCAGGTCCTCCACCTGCACGCTGGCCGGCAGGCGGCCGAGCAGGTGGTAGGCGATACGCTTGACCAGCGGCGCGTACCGCTGGATCAGTTGGTCCTGGGAGTTCTGCGCCTGCGCCTTGCTGTACATACGCGCTCCGGAGGCCGTCATCATACGGCCGAACCCGTGGTCGGATGCTGCACCAGGCGTTCGACGAAGAACTCCAGGTGCCCTCGCGGATTGGCCGGCAGCGGCCAGCTGTCGACTTTCTGCGCTATCGCGCGGAAGGCCAGGGAAGCCTTGCTGCGCGGAAACGCCTCATACACCGAACGCTGCTTCTGCACCGCCTTGCGCACCGATTCGTCGTACGGGATGGCGCCCACGTACTGCAGCGCCACGTCGAGGAAGCGGTCGGTGACCTTGGTCAGCTTGGCGAACAGGTTGCGGCCCTCCTGGGGGCTGTGCGCCATGTTCGCCAGTACGCGGAAGCGGGTCATGCCGTAGTCGCGGTTGAGCAGCTTGATCAAAGCGTAGGCGTCGGTGATGGAAGTGGGTTCATCACAGACGACCAGCAGCACTTCCTGCGCTGCGCGGACGAAGCTCACCACCGAGTCGCCGATGCCGGCGGCGGTGTCCACCACCAGCACGTCGATGTTGTCGCTGATGTCGCTGAAGGCCTGGATCAGGCCGGCGTGCTGCATCGGCGTGAGGTGCACCATGCTCTGCGTGCCGGAGGCCGCCGGGACGATGCGCACGCCGCCGGGGCCCTGGAGGATCACGTCGCGCAGGTCGCATTCGCCTTCGATGACGTCGGCCAGCGTGCGCTTGGGCGTCAGGCCCAGCAGCACGTCGACGTTGGCCAGGCCCAGGTCGGCGTCCAGCAG
This sequence comes from Pseudomonas sp. MT3, assembly GCF_054720805.1. Lineage (NCBI taxonomy): Bacteria > Pseudomonadati > Pseudomonadota > Gammaproteobacteria > Pseudomonadales > Pseudomonadaceae > Pseudomonas > Pseudomonas sp. MT3. Next base: position 87,933 of record NZ_JBTVPY010000004.1, on the reverse strand, counting down.
CATGACGCGACGGCCCAGATCGGCCAGCGCCAGCGACAGGTTCACCGACACATTGGTCTTGCCGACACCACCCTTGCCGCCGGTGACTGCGATTACCTGTACAGGATGCATGCCCATATCAATACCTTGTCTCGTCGTTCGACCGCCGCGCCCCCTGGCGCTGCGGTCCTGCCGGCCGCGGTGCTCTACCGCTTCCGGCGTTCGCGGATCGTCTCCCAGAGCATCCGCATCGCCGGGTGGCCCTGTCGGCCGCCCTTCGCCCCACCACGGGGCCGTTCAATTCGCTCAACCGGCGCAACGCACCGGCTGCTGGTACAGGCCGGCGAACATGTCGGCCATCGCATCCTCGCTCGGTTCTTCCGACGCCTGCAGACTCACCGCGCGGCTGACCAACTGGTGACTGCGCGCCACCTGCAGATCATCCGGAATCCGCGGACCATCCGCCAGATAGGCTACCGGGAGACGCTGACCGATAGCCAGAGCCAGAGCTTCGCCGAGGCTGCCGGCTTCGTCCAGCTTGGTCAGGACGCACCCGGCCAGGCCGCACGAACGATAGTTCTGCCAGGCGGCCTTGAGCACCTGGCTCTGGCTGGTCGCGGCCAGCACGAGGTAATTCTTCACGTTCAGGCTCTGCGCAGCCAGCGCTTCGAGCTGCATGCGCAGCGCCGGATCGTTGGCGGGCAGGCCGGCGGTATCGATCAGCACCAGGCGCTTGCGCGCCAGCGGCGCCATCGCCTGGATCAGCGACTGGCCCGGATCGATCAGGGTCACCGGCACGTTGAGGATGCGGCCGAGGGTCTTGATCTGCTCCTGCGCGCCGATGCGGAAGCTGTCCATCGACACCAGGGTGATGCTCTGCGCGCCGTACTTCAGTACGTAGCGAGCGGCCAGCTTGGCCAGGGTGGTGGTCTTGCCCATGCCTGCCGGACCGACCAGCGCGACCACTCCGCCCTGCTCCAGCAGGTCGATTTCCGGGGTGCTGATCGAGCGCGCCAGGTGCGCCAGCAGCATGCGCCAGGCCTGTTTCGGCTCGGCGATGGAGGCCACTTTCTCCAGCAGGCTGCGCGACAGGTCCGCCGGCAGGCCCATACGCTGCAGGCGACGCCACAGGTTGGCCTGCTTCGGACGCTGGTTCTGCAACTGGCTCCAGGCAATGGAGCCCAGTTGCACTTCGATCAGTTCACGCAGGCCGTTGAGCTCGAAGCGCATGGCGTCCAGCGCCTGTTGGCCGACGCTGGCGGCCGCCGGTGCGGTCATGGTTTCGGCGAGGGTTTCGGCAGCGCTGCGACGCGGCGCTTCGGCGCCGTACATTTGACGGTCCTTGCGCACGGCCTCGCTCATGCGGGCCGGCTCGCTCAGTTCGGCCTTGGCCTCGGCGATGCGCGCCTGGGTCTTGCGCAGTTCGGCTTCCAGTGCCGGGTTCGGCTTGCTCGCCGCCACCGGGGCCTGGTAGTCCAGCGCCGCGGTCAGCTCGACGCCGCCGGCGACACGGCGATTGCCGATGATCGCGGCGTCCGGGCCCAACTCGTCGCGGACCAGTTTCATGGCCTGACGCATATCGGCGGCGAAGAAGCGTTTTACCTGCATGGCCTGGGACCTCGATGCACTCTATCCAACTTCCGACTATTGCTGCCCAACGGTGGCAACGATAGTGACTTGTTTGTTGTCCGGGATTTCCTGGTAAGCCAGCACGTGCATGGTGGGGACCGCCATCCGCGCGAATCGGGACATCATTGCGCGGACCGGACCGGCCACCAGCAGGATCGCCGGCTTGCCGAGCATTTCCTGGCGCTGCGCCGCCTCGACCATCGAGCGTTGCAGCTTTTCGGCCATTCCGGGCTCCAGCAACATGCCGTCTTCGGAGCCCTGTCCGGCCTTCTGAAGACTATTGAGCAATATCTGTTCCAACCTGGGTTCCAGGGTAATCACAGGCAGCTCCGGCTCTAGTCCCACAATGGTTTGCACGATTGCGCGGGACAGCGCGACGCGAACCGCCGCCACCATCGCGGCGGGATCTTGACTCTTGGCGGCAACGTTGGCGATGGCCTCGGCGATGGTGCGGATGTCACGCACCGGCACCTGCTCCTGCAGCAGCGCCTGCAGGACCTTGAGCAGAGTCGACAGGGAAATCATCCCCGGCACCAGCTCTTCGGCGAGCTTGGGCGAAGTCTTGGCCAGCAGTTGCATCAGTTGCTGGACCTCCTCGTGGCCGAGCAGCTCGTGGGCGTGCTTGTGCAGCACCTGGTTGAGGTGGGTGGCGACCACGGTGCTGGCGTCCACCACGGTGTAGCCCAGGGACTGCGCCTGGTCGCGCTGGGACGGCTCGATCCACACCGCTTCAAGCCCGAATGCCGGGTCCTTGCCGGCAATACCGTTGAGGGTGCCGAACACCTGGCCAGGGTTGATCGCCAGCTCGCGGTCCGGGTAGATCTCGGCTTCGGCCACGCTCACGCCCATCAGCGTCAGGCGGTAGGCGTTGGGCAGCAGGTCGAGGTTGTCGCGGATGTGTACCGAGGGCATCAGGAAGCCCAGGTCCTGGGACAGCTTCTTGCGTACGCCCTTGATCCGCGCCAGCAACTGGCCGCCCTGGTTGCGGTCCACCAGCGGAATCAGGCGGTAACCGACCTCCAGGCCAACCATGTCCACCGGGGTCACATCGTCCCAGCCCAGTTCCTTGGTTTCCTGGGCGCGCTGGGCCGGCAGCAGTTCCTGCTGGCGCTGGGTTTCCTGCTCGGCCTGCTGCGCCGCCTGGCGCTGGCGTTGCCAGATCAGGTACGCGCCGCCAGCAGCCAGACCGCCGAGACCAATGAAGGAAACGTGCGGCATGCCCGGCACCAGCCCCATCGCGATCAGGATCGCGGCGGAAATCGCCAGCGCCTTGGGCGAGGCGAACATCTGCCGGTTGACCTGCTGGCCCATGTCCTCGGCGCTGGAAACGCGGGTCACCATGATCGCCGCGGCGGTGGACAGCAGCAGCGAGGGCAGCTGCGCCACCAGACCGTCACCGATGGTCAGCAGGGCGTAGACCTTGCCGGCGTCGCCGAAGCTCATCGAGTGCTGGACCATGCCGATGGCCACGCCGCCAATGAGGTTGATGAAGAGAATCAGCAGGCCGGCGACGGCGTCGCCACGGACGAACTTGCTGGCACCGTCCATCGAACCGTAGAAGTCCGCCTCCTGGGCCACCTCGGCGCGGCGCTTCTTGGCCTCCGCCTGCTCGATCAGGCCGGCGTTGAGGTCGGCGTCGATAGCCATCTGCTTGCCGGGCATGGCGTCGAGGGTGAAGCGCGCGCTCACCTCGGAGATACGCCCGGCGCCCTTGGTGACCACCACGAAGTTGATGATCATGAGGATCGCGAAGACCACGATGCCGACCACGTAGTTGCCGCCGATCACCACCTCGCCGAATGCCTGGATCACCTTGCCGGCGGCGGCGTGGCCGTCATGGCCGTGGAGCAGCACCACGCGGGTGGAAGCGACGTTCAGCGCCAGGCGCAGCAGGGTCGCGACCAGCAGGATGGTCGGGAACACGGCGAAGTCCAGCGGCCGCAGCGCATACACGCAGACCAGCAGGACCACGATGGACAGGGCGATGTTGAACGTGAACAGCACGTCCAGCAGGAACGGTGGAATCGGCAGGGTCATCATGCCCAGCATGGCCAGCAGCAGCAGCGGCACGCCGAGATTGCCCCGGCCCAGGCCCGCCAGATTGCTGCGAACGTTGCTGATCAGTTGCGTGCGGTCCACCCTCGACTCCCCTGCCCTGCGGCGGGACTCGCGCCCGCCGGATCAAACTTTTGACGCCCAAGCGGGCGTTTGCAGAGGGTTTAGCAGGAAGCGTTCCAACTTCTTCGAAACGAAGGAAATACCCGGTCTTGACGACTTGGCACCCGCGCCATTACCTGTAGGAACGAGCTTGCTCGCGAACCGCCCAGCACCATGCTGGATGGGGAATCGCGGACGGAGTCCGCTTGTACGAAAGCCGATTCCACCGCAGGAGCGGACTTCGTCCGCGATCCGCCGGCAAGGCCGGCAAGGCCGGCAAGCGGGTTCGCGAGCATGCTCGCTCCTACGAAAAGCAAAGCGGTTTCCAGAGAAAACTCCGCACGCACCGGAGCGCCCCTTCAGGAGGCCGAGTGGAATCGGAGTTTCAGGGGTCGAGCGGCATGGATGCCGCGAGAGCCGCGATGGGCCAGGGATGGCCCTTCGTGGGGGGACGCCTAGTTCGGGCCCCTGAAACTTCGATGGAGCGGGGGGAACGAAGCGCTGCGAAGTAACAGCCGAAGGCTGGCCCGAAGAGTGAGCGAAGCGAATCACCCCGGCGAAGCCGGGGCCGGATGCAGGGGCAAGACCTTTTGGTTCCTTTTGTGAGGGCGGCTATCCGACGTTTGGCAAAAGGGACTCGCCCGGGAGGGCGAAACAAAACCTCTCCGCACACGCCGAAGCGGCGCAGAAACACCGAGCAAGACGGTGGATAGCGCTCAGAGTTATCCACCCTACGAACTGAATTGGGCGGTTTGACGCCCCCTCCCCCGGGAGCTCCCGGAAGCATCCAATCAGGAAGCGGTCACTCGCCGCCCACGCAGCGCCTCAATGATCCCCATCGACAGCTTCGGCGTATGCAACTGCCCACGCCAGGCCCGCACGCAAGTGAAACCGAGGCTGAGCACTAGGTAGATCAGCGCCAGTGTCGATAGCAGATTGATCAGCAGTCGATTCAGTTGGAAGAGCCACCGAAGGCCCCGTCCGAGGCCACCACCTGCATCCCCGCAACCAGCGCTCCTACTCCGAGCGAGATCAGCACGATGGAAAGCAACAGGTCGAGCATCTTCAACACCACGTCGCGGGTGAGGATGAGTGCAGTCCGACACAGAGCGATGTAGGCGACCACCAGCGCCACCAACGACCACCACGGCAGTACAAGGCTGAGGGCCAGATAGATGAGGGGAGAAGCTGCGGCGATCCCCCGGTCACGAACAGTGCTTTCCATAGCGTTTCCTGCGCCTCCTGGCGCTAATCAGGGTGACGCGATACTACCCAGGCATCGTGCTGAAAAACAGCCCGCAAGCCGTCGGAACGGGACGCGCCGCACTAATCGTCGCGCCGCAAATCCGGCGGGATCGGCAGGTCCGGCATCGGCCCCGGGCGCTTGCCCTTGCCGGCGCGGAACTGCTTGAGCTGGTAGACGTAGGCCAGCACCTGGGCGACGGCGAGGTAGAGACCGGCGGGAATCTCGTGCTCCAGTTCGGTGGAGTAGTACACCGCCCGCGCCAGCGCCGGCGACTCCAGCACCGTGATCTTGTGCTCCTGGGCCACCTCGCGGATCTTCAGCGCCATGAAGTCGTTGCCCTTGGCCAGCAGGCGCGGCGCACCGGAGGCTGCGGGGTCGTACTTGAGGGCGACGGCGAAGTGCGTCGGGTTGGTGATCACCACGTCGGCGTCCGGCACCGCCTGCATCATCCGCCGCTGTGCCATCTCGCGCTGCATCTGGCGGACCTTGGCCTTGACCTCCGGCTTGCCCTCGGAGTCCTTGTACTCGTCGCGCACTTCCTGCTTGGTCATCATCAGCTTCTGGCGGTTGTCCCAGAGCTGGTAGGGCACGTCCACGGCGGCGATCAGCATCAGGCTGCAGGCCAGCCAGAAGGCGCTCCAGCCGACCACCTTGGCGGAGTGCAGCAGCGCCTGCCCAGTGGGCTCGTGGGCCATCGCCAGCAGGTCGTCCTTGTCCGACTGCAACACCAGGATCGCCACGGCGAGCACCACGGTGAACTTGATCAGCGCCTTGAACAGTTCCAGCAGGGATTTGGCGGAAAACATCCGCTTGACCCCTTCCAGCGGGTTCAGGCGGTTGAACTTGGGTGCCAGCGCCTCGCTGGAGAACAGCCAGCCGCCCAGGGCCACCGGCCCCAGCAGGGCCGCCACCAGCAGCAGCGCGAGGATCGGCCACAAGCCCTCGCCGGCGATCCGTCCGGCAGTGGCCAGCAGGCTGAGCATGTTGTCGCTGTTCATCACCGTCTCGCGGGACAGCTCGAAGCTGCCGCGCATCAGGCGCATCAGCGCGTCCGCCAGGCCCGCGCCATAGATCAGCAGGCCGCCGGCGCCGGCGACGAGCACGGCGAGTGTATTCAGCTCCCGCGAACGCGGCAGTTGACCTTTCTCGCGCGCCTCCCGGCGCCGTTTCTCCGTGGGTTCCTCTGTCTTGTCCTGACCGCTCTCGCTTTCAGCCATCACCGGCTACCTCGCTCGAACCAGTTCGCGGAGCAGTTGCAGCCCTTCGCTGGCGAGGGACTGGTACTGCGACAGAATGTCGGCGCTGCCGATCCAGACGATGATGAAGCCCATCACCAGGGTCAGCGGGAAGCCGATGGAGAAGATGTTCAGCTGTGGCGCGGCGCGGGTCATGGCGCCGAAGGCCAGGTTGACCACCAGCAGCGCGGTGATCGCCGGCAACGCCAGCAGCAGGCCGGCGCCGATGATCCAGCCGAGCTTGCCGGCCACGGTGATGAAGTGATTGCTCGACAGCCCCTCGCCCACCGGCAGGGTGACGAAACTTTCCGCCAGCACCTCGAACACCACCAGGTGTCCGTTCATGGCCAGGAACAGCAAGGTCACCAGCATGGTGAAGAACTGCCCGAGCACCGGAACCGAAATACCGTTGGTGGGATCGACCATCGAGGCGAAGCCCAGGCCCATCTGCATGGAGATGATCTGCCCGGCGATGACGAAGGCGTGGAACATCAGTTGCAGGGTGAAACCGAGCATGGCGCCGATGAGGATCTGCTCGCCGATCAGCAACATGGCCTTCACGCTCAGCGCGTCCACCTGCGGCATGGGCGGCAGGTTCGGCACCAGCACCACGGCGATCGCCAGGGACAGGTAGAGGCGCACGCGGGTCGGCACCAGTTGCGTGCCGATGATGGGCATCACCATCAGCAGCGCGGCGATGCGGAACAGCGGGAACAGGAAGGCCCCGACCCAACCGCCGATCTGCGCGTTGGTGAGCTCCAGCATCAGCCGATCAGCGTCGGAATGCTGTTGAACAGCGTCTGGGTGTACTCCATCAGCTGCCGAATCAGCCAGGGCCCCAGCACGATCAGGGTGAGCAGCACCACGATCAGGCGCGGCAGGAAGCTCAGGGTCTGTTCGTTGATCTGGGTGGCGGCCTGGAACATCGCCACCACCAGGCCCACCAGCAGGCTGGGCAGGATCAGGATGGCGACGATCATCGCCGTCAGCCAGAGCGCTTCGCGAAACAGGTCTACCGCGACTTCGGGGGTCATATCTGCTCCAGTCGTTCAGCAGCGTGCATCGCTACACCGTCCCGAAACTGCCGGCCAGGGTGCCGATGATCAGCGCCCAGCCGTCCACCAGCACGAACAGCATGATCTTGAACGGCAACGAGATGATCAGCGGCGACAGCATCATCATGCCCATCGCCATCAGCACGCTGGATACCACCAGGTCGATGATCAGGAACGGGATGAAGATCATGAAGCCGATCTGGAACGCGGTCTTCAACTCCGAGGTGACGAAGGCCGGGACCAGGATCGTCAGCGGCGTGGCGTCGGCGCTCTGGATGTCGGTGCGCTTGGACAGGCGCACGAACAGCTCCAGGTCCGACTGCCGGGTCTGCGCCAGCATGAAGGCTTTCAGCGGCACCTCGGCGCGGCTGATCGCCTCCTGCGCCGGGATCTGCTCGTTGAGGTAGGGCTGCAGCGCGTTGGCGTTGATCTTGTCGAACACCGGCGCCATGACGAACAGGGTGAGGAACAGCGCCAGGCCGATCAGTACCTGGTTCGACGGCGTGCTCTGCAGGCCCAGCGCCTGGCGCAGGATGGAGAAGACGATGATGATCCGGGTGAAGCTGGTCATCAGCATGACGAACGCCGGGATGAAGCTCAGCGCGGTCATGATCAGCAGGATCTGCAGGCTGACCGAGTACTCCTGCTGCCCCTGCGCGTTGGTGGTCACGGTGATCGCCGAGATCTGCGTCGGATCGGCGGCAAAAGCCTGCGGCACGACCAGCGCCAGCAGTCCCAGAAGTAACGGCGCGCTGCGCTTGAGCGCGCCGAGCAGAGCGGAAGGATTCGGCGAACGGGTCACTGCGGGCGGCCCTTGTCCTTGTTCAGCAACTCCAGCAGGCGCTGGGCGAATTCCGGCTGCGCCGGTTCCGAGTCGGCGGCGTGCACCGGCTGGCGCAGCACGTGCAACGGGGTGATGCGGCCGGGGGTCAGGCCGAGCAGGATCTGCTCCTCGCCCACCTGCACCAGCACCAGCCGGTCACGCGGGCCGAGGGCCTGGCTGGACACCAGGCGGATCGCCTGGTTGCCGCGCGGACCGACCTGCTGCACGCGACGCACCAACCAGGCGAGCAGGAAAATCAGGCCGACCACCAGCACCAGGCCCAGCAGCAACTGCATCAGCTGTGCGCCGGCGCTGCCGGTGATCACACTGGGCGTGGAGCTGGCATGGACGATGGCGGGCGTCGACACCGGCGCCTTGCCGTCCTCGCCGAACGCCAGCAGGGACAGCCCCGCCAGCGGCAGGGCGCTGAGGATCGCGGACAGGCGGGCCATGTCAGCGCAACTTCTTGATGCGTTCGCTGGGACTGATCACATCTGTGAGGCGGATGCCGAACTTCTCGTTCACCACCACCACCTCGCCGTGGGCGATCAGGGTGCCGTTGACCAGCACGTCCAGCGGCTCGCCGGCCAGGCGATCGAGTTCGATCACCGAGCCCTGGTTGAGCTGCAGCAGGTTGCGGATGCTGATGTCGGAATTGCCGACCTCCATGGAAATGGTCACCGGAATATCCAGGATCACGTCCAGGTTCGGACCTTCCAGGCCGGCGATGGTCGGCGCCTTGGGCGCCATGCCGAATTCTTCCATCGGCGCGCGCGGCGCGGCCGGTGCCACCGGGGTGGCGCCGCCCTGGGCCATCAGCGCATCGATGTCGTCCTGGGTGGCGTCGCCCGCCTCGGAGAGCGCGGCGGCCCACTCATCGGCCAGGGCCTGTTCTTCGGGAGTCACGTTGTCTTCGTCTGCCATTGGTGGGTCCTCTTGCTCAGCGCGGGCGCTCGAGCGGGTCGAGAATCTGCAAGGCCAGGTTGCCCTTGTGCGAACCCAGCTTGACCTTGAAGGAAGGCACGCCGTTGGCGCGCATGATCATGTGTTCGGGCAGCTCCACCGGGATCACGTCGCCCGGCTGCATGTGCAGGATGTCGCGCAGCTTGAGCTGGCGGCGCACGACGGTGGCGCCCAGCGGCACGCTGACGTCGAGGATGTCCTCGCGCAGGGCGTTGATCCAGCGCTCGTCCTGATCGTCCACGTCGGACTGGAAGCCGGCATCGAGCATCTCGCGGATCGGCTCGATCATCGAATACGGCAGGGTGATGTGCAGGTCGCCGCCGCCGCCGTCCAGTTCGATGTGGAAGGTGGACACCACCACCACTTCGCTGGGGCTGACGATGTTGGCCATCGCCGGGTTCACCTCGGAGTTGACGTACTCGAAGGTGATCGGCATCACCGCGTGCCAGGCCTCGGCGAGATCGACGAAGGCCTGCTCGATGACCATCCGCACCACTCGCAGCTCGGTGGGGGTGAACTCGCGGCCCTCGATCTTGGCGTGCCGGCCGTCGCCGCCGAAGAAGTTGTCCACCAGCTTGAACACCAGCTTGGCGTCGAGGATGAACAGCGCGGTGCCGCGCAGCGGCTTCATCTTCACCAGGTTGAGGCTGGTGGGCACGTACAGCGAGTGCACGTACTCGCCGAACTTCATCACCTGCACGCCGCCCACGGCGACGTCCGCCGAACGGCGCAGCAGGTTGAACATGCTGATGCGGGTGTAACGGGCGAAGCGTTCGTTGATCATCTCCAGGGTCGGCATGCGACCCCGGACGATACGGTCCTGACTGGTCAGGTCGTAGGACTTGATCGTCCCCGGCTCGACGTCGGACTCGGTTTCCACCAAGCCGTCGTCGACGCCGTGCAGCAGCGCGTCGATCTCGTCCTGGGAAAGTAGATCCTGCATGGCCATGACGGGCACCTACTGCAATACGAAGTTGGTGAAAAGCACTTGCTCCACGGTCAACTGACCGGTGGCCTTCTTCGCCAGTTCCTGAAGGCTGGCCGTGGCCTGCTGGCGCAGCATTTCCTTGCCCACCGGGGTCACCAGCGAGTCGAAATTCTGGCTGGAGAACAGCATCACCAGTTGGTTGCGCACCAGCGGCATCTGCTCGCGCAGCGCATCCATCCGCCCCTGGTCGCGGCCCATCAGCGCCACCGACACCTGAAGGTAACGCTGGCGGCCGTTCTGATTGAAGTTGACCACGAAGGATGGTGCGAGGATTTCGTAGATCGCCTGCTTGCGGGCGGGCACCGCGCCGTCCTCGGCTTTCGCCTCGGCCTCGGCGGCGGGCTTGGCGCCCTTGCTGAGGAAGAACCAGGTACCGCCGACCGACAGCCCCACCGCCAGCAGGAACGCCAGGGCGATAAGGATGATGAGCTTCAGCCTGCCCTTGCCGGGGGCCTGGTCATCAGGGAAGGGAGGCGTCTGATCTTTCTTGGCCATGCCAAATATCCGTCACTTTTCCGGCGCGATGCGCAGATACCGGAGGTAGGAGCAAGGGCTGTGCCAGTTTGTACTTGTCGGACTGGCGCCGCCGCGGATATTACAGGCTAGACGGAGGATGTCACGGGGCGGGGAGAGAAATTTCCGGGGCGTGGGAATTAGCCGTGGACTTCGACGGCGGCTCGCAGGCAGTGGCCAAGTAGCCATTCTGTAGGAGCGAGCTTGCTCGCGAATCGCCCGGCACCGATGTGGCCGGGGAAATCTGTTCGCGAGCAAGCTCGCTCCTACAAGAACGCCCGAGCCGCTATCAGGCGTAGTAATCCACCAGCCCCCGGCCCTGCGCCGCCACCCGCGGGCGAATCTCGGACACACCGCCGATCATCGGCTCGTCGTCGCCATCGGAGCCGGCAACCCGGCGCGAACCACCGCGATCATCACCACCCTGTTGCTGCTGCCAGCCGCGGGCGGACTGGTCGGAAACGTTGACGTCGAGCTGCCCCATGCCCTGCTGGCTGAACATCTCGCGCAGACGGTGCTGCTGGCTGTCCAGCGCTTCGCGCACGTTGGCGTTGGCGCTGACGAAGTTCACCTGGGTCTGGTCGGCGCTCATGTGGATGCGCACCTCCAGGCGCCCGAGGTCGGCCGGGTCCATCTGGATCTCGGCGGACTTGAGGTTTTGCGACGACATCCACATCACCCGGTCCACCACCTGGTCGGTCCAGCCGTTCTGCTGCACCGACACCGGTTGCCCCGGCACCAGCGGATTCACCGGGCGATTGGTCATGGCCTGCGGCGTATTGAGTGCCTGGGTCAGCGACTCCAGCCGCGCGGCGAAGGACTCGTTGCGTGGCGCCTCGGGCTTGGCCTGGGCCTGCAACTCCGGCAACGCCTGGCCCAGGTCCGTGGCCTGCAAGGCGCCGTCGGCCAGCTTGCCGTCGGCAGCTTTCGCCGCCGCATCCGGGTTCAGTGCCGAGAGCATTGCCGACAGGTCGGCCTTGCCGTTGCCGTCCACCGGCTTGTCACCGGCCCTGGCCGCCACGTCACCGGCCACCTGCGTCTGCTGGAGTTGCAGCGCCTGGTCCTGCGCGCCCTGGTCGAGGGCCAGGGTCACGCCCGGCAGCGCGTTGAGCTTTTCCAGGTCGCCATCCGTGCTGGCCACGGTCTGCTGGCCCACGCCAGTGCTGATCACCAGGGGCGGCGCTTCGCTGGCCGGGGCCGGCAATTGGCCGGTCATGCCCAGCATCAGCAGCGGGTCGAGGGTCGCCTCGGGCTTCTCCTCGCCGTCGGCCGGCAAGGCCTTGCCGTCTTCGGCAACCGTTGGCTTGTCGGCGGCAGCGGCATTCCGAGTGTCGCTGGCCTTGGCGTCCTTGTCGGAGGCGTCTTTGGGCTTCTCGACCTTGGACTTGGCCGCCTTGTCGGGGCGCTCACTGGCCGCCGGGCGCTTCTCCTGCGCGTAGACGTCGGCAAAGCTGGAACCCCTGTCGTTGGCGGGGTCGGGCAAATTCTGCGCAGGCTTGGAGAGCGCCGCCTTGGGCCTGGGGTCCGGCGTGGGGGTCAATAAAATATCCGGGGCGACAGCCATCGGAGTTCTCCGTTGATGTGAATATCCATCACGGAGATAGCAAGGGGCGGGCCAAGTCGCTCTTCAGGTAGGGAGGGTCAGGTGCGGCCGGGCAGCAACAGGGTGCGGACGATGGAAAATTCGCGCTCGACTTTCGCGATCAGCCCCTGCGCGGCGGCCAGGTCGTTGTGCCGGGCAGCCTCTTCGAGCTGCTTGCACAGGCCGCTCAGCACGGTGGCGCCCATGTTCCCGCAACTGCCCTTGAAGCTGTGCGCCGCATGGCGCAACGCAGCGCCATCGGCCGTCGCGAAGGCCGCACGGATACCACGCAGACGCTCCTCGGAATCGCTCAGGAAGGTCTCCACCAGCAACGGGTACTCGTCTTCCATGATCGACAGCAGGTTGCTCAGCACGGCGCCATCGAGATGCGGCTCGGACATTCGGCACTCCCGGTAGGTCAGCTCGCCACCCGGCGGGGCGAGCGAAGGCCGGATTATGCCTGAGCCGACCAGAAGAACTCCACGGAGACCGATGTGCCATCAGCCGACCACTGGCAGCGGTCCGCCAACTGCCGTACCAGCGCCAGGCCGCGCCCGCAGAGGCTGCCGGCGGCGCGCTGGGAGGCCAGTACCGCACCAACGTCGAAGCCATCGCCACTGTCCTCCACCCGCACCAGCAGGCGCCCGCCCTCGCCGTGGGGCGCGAGGTCGAGGTGGAAGCGCACGAAGCCGTCGCGCAATTCCGCCAGGCGCTGGCTGCGCTGCTGGTAATAGCGGGCGAAACCGGCGGCGTCGCATTTGAGCGAGGAATCCAGGCCCATCACGCCGTGCTCCAGGGCGTTGGAATACAGCTCGGCCAGCACAGTGTAGAGCGCACCACCCTTGGGCCGCAGGTCCTGCACTTCCATCAACAGCTGCAGCAGGAACGGCAGCGGGTTGAAATGGCGCAAGGTCGGCGCGCGAAACTCGAAGCTGGCGGACCAGTCCAGCGGGCCGCTCAGGCCGCTGTCGGAGAAGGCCAGCGGCGGCCGTTGCAGCGAGTGCTCCGGCACCAGCACGACTTCCAGCATGCTGACGTCGTCCTGCACCTCGCCGCGGAAGCGCGCCAGCGCCGACTGGATGCTGTCGAACAGGCGCGACGGCGACGGCTCGCTTTCGTAGACCTCGCGCAGGCGCTGCTCGCCGAACATCTCGCCGGCGGCATTGCGCGCCTCGGTCACGCCATCGGAGAAGAGGAACACGCGGTCGCCCTCCTCCATGCCGTAGACCTCGCAGTGTTCATTGAACGCCGCCGCATCCAGAATACCCAGCGGCAAGTGGCGCGACACCAGCGGCAGCGCTTCGCGCTTGTCCTCGCGCAGCAGGTAGCCATTGGGCAGGCCACCGTTCCACACCTCAACCAGGCCGCGCTGGAAGCTCAGGTTGAGCATGGTCGCGCAGCAGAACACGCCCACCGGGAGGATGCGCTTGAGCTTGGCGTTCATCTCGCGAAGGATGTCCGCCATCGGATAGCCCTTGGCGGTCATGCCATAGAACACCTCGGCCAGCGGCATGGCGCCGATGGCCGCCGGCAGGCCGTGGCCGGTGAAGTCGCCGAGCAGCACGTGCATGCCGCCGGAGGGCTTGAACGCCGCCAGCAACAGGTCGCCGTTGAACAGCGCGAAGGGCGATTGCAGGTAACGGATGTTCGCTGCGTTGAGGCAGCCCGAGTGCGCCACCTTGTCGAACACCGCCTTGGCCACCCGCTGCTCGTTGAGCAGGTGTTCGTTGTGCCGGGCGATCAGGTCGCGCTGCTCCAGCACCATCCGCTGCAGGTGGTGCAGGCGGCCCATCGCGCGAATCTTGGCTTCGAGGATGACGCGGTTGTAGGGCTTGGAGATGAAGTCATCGCCGCCCGCCTCCAGGCTCTGCACCAGCGCCTCGGTCTCGCTCAGCGAAGTGAGGAAGATGATCGGCACCAGCTCTTCGCCGGCCTGCCGGCGAATCCTGCGCGCGGCCTCGAAGCCATCCATCACCGGCATCAGCGCGTCCATCAGCACCAGTTGCGGGCGCTCCTGGGCGAACAATGCCAACGCCTCCAGGCCATTGGCGGCGGTAATCACCCGATGCCCCTGGCGGCTGACGATGGTGGACAGCAGCAGGCGGTCGGCGGCGTTGTCGTCGGCGATCAGGACCGTGAGGAAGTCAGCCATGTCCGCGCTCGTCTGGCAGACAGCCGGTTCAGCTGATCGTGAACAGCTGTTCGAAGTTGGAGATGGCGAGGATCTTGCGCACGTCCGGGTTGCAGTGCTCCAGGCTGATCTGTGCGTTCTCGCCGCCGGCATGGTCGCGCAGCAGGAGCAGCATGCCCAGCGCCGAGCTGTCCAGGTAGGTGGCGCCCTTGAGGTCCACCACGTAGCGCTTGGGCGTGGTATCGACGCGTTCGTAGGCGTCGCGAAACTCCTGGTGCGCGCCGAAATCGAAACGCCCCTGGATCACGATGGTCAGTTCCTGCCCGTCAGCGGAAGGTACGGAAGTGATGGCCATGCGGTTCTCCTTTGGGGCCTGTTCAAGGTCACGCCGGGCTCAGCCGGGCGCAGTGGAAACGAGTGAAACGAAGCGTAGCGCAGTGGCAAGCCCGAGACCGCTCCGAAGGGCGAGCACGGCGCGTCTGAAGATGTAGCAGCAAGTCATGGCAGCGGCAACCTCGGAAGCTATCGGAAAGCCATCACCGGGCCCTGCCGAATTTCAGCGAAATGGACCATCGGCCCACACGGACAGGGCAAATGCCGTTACCCTTTTGTGCTGCGATACCCGACCGAGGCTCGCCAGAAGCCTGCGCCGGGTTGCGCTCTGCAATGGAGGGGAGCATGCACAAGTCCATTCTCATCGTGGCCTGCGCTGTTTGCACGGTGCCGTATGCGAATGCCCAGGTGATGCAGCGCGAGCTGGGCGATTTCGAGCTGAAACTCGCCAATTCACCGACCCGCAGCATGGCCCAGGGGCTGGTCCAGCCCGGCCAGGCGAACAGCGCCCAGGGCGGTGTGGACGTCAGCCACTCCAGCGGCTGGTACGTCGGCAGCTGGACCTCGAACCTCGAGCAGGAAAAGCCACTGGAGATCGACACCTACACGGGCTTCAAGCACCCGCTGGGCAACGGCAAGCTGGGCTACGAACTGGGCACCCTGCGCTACACCCGCCCCGAGCAGCCGGACTTCGACAGCCAGGCGCTGTACGGCGGCCTCTCGGTGTTCGGCAGCCGCCTCGGCGCGGCCTACAGCAGCCAGGGCGGCCGCAGCAGCGCGACGCTGTTCACCGACCTGGGCCTGGAACAGGACGTGGGCTTCGACCTGTCCTTCAAGTACTCCACCTACAGCCTCGCCGAGCCGGCGAGCCTGAGCGGCGGCGGCAGCGTCAGCGATTTCGGCGACTGGTCGGTGAACCTCAGCCGGCCCTGGCTGGGCATCGACCTGAACTTTTCCTACAGCGGCAGCAGCCTGACCGGCAGCGATTGCAGCGCCTACTCCGGGCACAACACCTATTGCGATACCGCCTTCATGTTCAAGGCTTCGCGGCCGTTTTTCTGACTCGCGCACCAACGCATTTCGTCGCGGCGAGCTTGCTCGCGAACCCACCCAACGCCGATGTCGCCGGGGAAACCCGTTCGCGAGCAAGCTCGCTCCTGCAGGTCGCCATCCTGGCCATGCCGATGAGGAGGCGTGACCCGCGTCGATCAGGCACGGCATGACATCCGGTCCAGTTCCGCCGCAGCCAGGTGCGCCACCGCCAGGTCGCTGTCGGCGGCCATGTCATCGTCGAGGAACCAGGCGGCGGACAGCCCGGCGAAGGCCAGCACCCACTCCAGCAGGCGGCGCCGGTCCAGCCCGCCGTGCTCGACCAGCACGTCCAGCTGGCGAAGGAAGCGCCAACGCTCGCGGGAGGTCGGCAGGTCCGGGTTGCAGAGCAGGTTGGCGTAGTCGAACAGACGCTCGCCGTGGAGGCGCTTGGGATCGATCACCAGCCAGCCACGCGGGCCGAAGTCGAGGATGTTGTCGTGGTGGATGTCGCCGTGCAGCACGGCCTTGTCGTGCTCGCTGGCCAGCAGCGCTTCGGCGGTGTCCAGGCAGCGCGGGAACAGGCCGCCGTAGCGTGCGGCGGCGGGCGCCAGGTCGCGGAACCAGGCGCGCAGGCCGATCAGCTCCGGCAAGGGTTTGCCGCGCGGCCGGTGCAGGTGCCGCACCACGTCGCAGGCGATGCGGCTGGCCTGGTCGTCCTCGCCGTGCAGGGCCATGTGCATCAGCGAGCGCGTGCCCTCGGCGCGCTCCATCAGGATCACCTCGCCGTCGTGGGCATAGACCCGCGCCGCGCCCTCTCCGTCCCACCAGCGCATGACCCGCGAGCCGGCCTGTTCTTCCGCCTCGAGGGCGATCTTGATCATCGCTGCGCGGCCCTGCCAGCGCACCGGCAGCAGGTGGCTGCTGTGGGTAACGATGGGATCGCCGTCGATGTCCAGGTTCCACCGTTTCAGAAAGTCGTCGAACATCCGCTGCCTGACCGTTGAGCCTGCCTGGGGGGAAAAAGCCTAACACAGCCACACGGATACCCCTGCGCAGGTGCGTCGGCAGCTCTGTTCCGGTACGCTCCCCGTGTCCCCAACCCTGTCATGGATGATCCGATGCGATATTTCCAGCGCTTCCCCGGCCTGCTGCTGGGCGTGATGTTCGCCGCCACGGCGAATGCCCAGGATGAAACGCCCGAGCAACTGTTCTCGACCTTCTCGCGCTGCGACGCCAGCTTCTTCCAGGCGCTGCAGGCCAACCCCGCAACCGTCGCCGCCCACATGGAGCTGTCCAGCCAGAATGGCGTCAGTTCGCCGCGCGTGGCCAACCGCCTGCAGGAAGGCGGCCGCTACCAGGCGTTCCGCGAGCCGCTGGTGGTCAACGGCGTGCGCCTGCTGGGTTATTACGACGAGGCCATGACGCTCTCCGAGGTCGGCAACTTCCTGTTCTGGGGCTTCGTGGCCGAAGGCGACGTGGAGCAGGTGGCTGGCAAACTCCGCCCCCTGGTCGCCGACAACGCGCGCTTCGTGACGCAACGCAACGCGGTCACGCGGCCGGAGATGCGCCGGGTCGGCGACCCGATCCAGCACTGGCGCACCGAGAACCTGCCGGGCCCCGGCAATGCGACGCCCTTCGGCAATGTGGAGCGCATCCTGAGCGTCGAGTCCGGCGGCGACAAGCCCCCCTTCGCCGGCGGCTCCAAGGTGTTCTGCTCGCTGCAGGGCACCGTCACCGCACCGCTGCTGCAGGTCTATCGCCCCGATCTGGACGCCCATCTGTTCGACTGACAAGGACGCTTCGATGAAAGCCACCTGGATACTCCTTCTCGCCACCCCCGCCCTGCTCGCCGGTTGCGCCGGCCGCCAGGCCGACCCCAACTTCGCCTACTGCACGGCGACCAGCCAGGCGCACAAGGACGGCGACTATGCGCGCGCCGTGGAACAGGCCGACCTGTGCCAGCAGAAGAACACCCTGTCGCCTCGCGGGCTGAGCGCGCTGTACTCGATCCAGGCGGACGCCTACGAACAGCTCAAACGCTACCCGGAGGCCATCGCCACCCAGGAAAAGTCCATCAAGGTCGATCCGCACACCTATGGGCGCGACGTCCTGACCCTGAGCCGCTACTACCGGGTTGCGGGTAATCCGCAGAAGGCCCTGGAACTGGTCGAGTCGAACCTCGACAAGGGGCTGGGCGAAGCAGGCGTTGGCGCCGGATTCCACATGCCGACCTACTATCACCAGGGCCTGGCGCTGCTCGATCTGGGGCGCAACCGCGAGGCGGCCGAGGCGCTGAGCGCGGGGCTGATGAAACAGCCCGACTACGCCTGGGCCCATTACTATCGCGGCGTCGCGTACGACCGGCTGGGGCAGAGATCCGACGCCCGCAGCGACTTCCAGGCGTTCGCCAAGAGCGTCGACAAGCAATACGTCGAGCCCGAACACAAGCAGCAGTTGGAGCAGTATCAGATCAGCCTCTGAGGCTCAGGGCCCGCCCGGCCTCAAACGCTGGGCGAATTCATCGAGCTGCTTCTGCTCGTACTTGTCGGCGGCGGCGCGCGCTTCCTCGCGGTAGCGTTCCACCAGCTTGCGCAGGCCTTCCAGGCGGGCGTACTTCTCCTGCCAGGCGGCGCGGGCCTTGTCGACGCTGCCCTGGTGCCATTCCACCGCGCGGTTCTGCTGCTCGACAGCGGTTTCCAGCTGCGAGAGGAAGCGCTGGTAGTTGATCAGCCACTGCCCGGTTACGCCCTGCTGGCCGTTGCGAATCCACTGCTGCTGGTAGTCCAGGCGATAGCGTTCGAGCTCGGCGAGCTTGCGCTGCGCCTGCAGCAGTTGGTTCTGCACCAGGCCGAGCTGGCGCGCGGCTTCGCGCTCGGCCTTGAGCGCCATGTCCACCACCGGCGCGAGGCGTTCGGCGCGGCGGTTCATGGTCGGTCCTTATGGAAGCCGCCGGGCATCAGCCGGCCTTGCCGCTGACCACGGCGTCGAGCAGCAAACGGCTGTCGTCGAGGTTCTGGCTTTCGTCCAGGGCCTGGCGGAGGAACTGGCGCATGATCGGGAAGCGCTGGATCGCCAGGTCGGTCTCCGGGTCGCCGCCGGCCACGTAGGCGCCGACGCTGATCAAATCGCGGCTCTGCTGGTAGCGTGACCACAGCTGCTTGAAGCGCTGGGCGTCGCGCAGGTGCTCGGGGCTGGTGACCTGCGGCATCACCCGGCTGATCGAGGCTTCGATGTCGATGGCCGGGTAATGGCCTTCCTCGGCCAGCCGGCGCGACAGCACGAAGTGGCCGTCGAGCACGCCCCGGGCGGCGTCGGCGATCGGGTCCTGCTGGTCGTCACCCTCGCTGAGCACGGTGTAGAAGGCCGTGATCGAACCGCCGCCCTTCTCGCCGTTGCCGGCGCGCTCCACCAGGCGTGGCAGCTTGGCGAACACCGACGGCGGATAGCCCTTGGTCGCCGGCGGCTCGCCGATGGCCAGGGCGATCTCGCGCTGGGCCTGGGCGTAGCGGGTCAGAGAGTCCATCAGCAGCAGGACGTTCTTGCCCTTGTCGCGGAAATATTCGGCGATGCGCGTGCAGTACTGCGCGGCACGCAGGCGCATCAGCGGCGCGTCATCCGCTGGCGAGGCGACGACCACGGAACGCTTCAGGCCTTCCTCGCCGAGAATGTGCTCGATGAATTCCTTCACCTCGCGGCCCCGCTCGCCGATCAGCCCGACCACGATGATGTCGGCCTTGGTGAAGCGGGTCATCATGCCCAGCAGCACCGACTTACCCACACCGGTACCGGCGAACAGGCCCAGGCGCTGGCCGCGGCCGACGGTGAGCAGGGAATTGATCGAGCGGATGCCGACGTCCATCGGCTCGTGGATCGGGTCGCGCGCCAGTGGGTTGATGATCGGGCCTTCCATCGGCACCCAATCCTCGGCGCGCATGCCGCCCTTGCCGTCCAGCGCGCGGCCGACGCCATCGAGCACGCGGCCGAGCATCGACATGCCCATCGGCAGGCGGCCGGAATCCGGCAGCGGTACCACGCGAGCGCCGGGGGCGATGCCGGCGAGGCTGCCCACCGGCATCAGGTAGATCTTGCTGCCGGAGAAGCCCATCACCTCGGCCTCTACCTGCACCGGGTGGTAACCGCCGTCGTTGATCACCTGGCAACGGCTGCCGACCGACGCCTGCAAGCCTTCGGCCTCCAGGGTCAGGCCGACCATGCGCAGCAGGCGGCCTTCCACCACCGGCTGCGCCGGCAGGGTCACCGCCTCGCTGTAGCCTTGCAGGCGGCGGGCGAAACTGACCCGCTCAAGACGCATCGGTCGAGCCCAGGTCGATATGCAGGTCCGGCGCCAGCGCGTGGGTCGCCTGCTCGCGCTGCTGTTCGAAGAGCTGCTTGACCGCCTGGGTCAGGCGCGTCTCGATGCTCGCGTCGATGCGCGAGTGTTCGGTCTCGATACGGCAGCCGCCCGGCAGCAGGCTGTCGTCCTCGACGATACGCCAGCTTTCCTCATGACGGTCACGCAGTGCCTTGACCAGCTCGAAGTCCTGCGGGTTGACCTGGATACGGATATTGCCCGCGCCCATCGGCAGCAGCTTCAGCGCCTCGCGCAGCACCTGGCGGATCTGGCTCGAATCGGTGGCCAGTTCGCGCTGCACCACCTGGCGCACCACGTGGGTCACCAGACTGAGCATGCCCTGCTCGAGCATCTGGTCCTGTTCGGCGATGGGGTCGAACAGTTGCCCCATCAGGGTTTCCAGGGATTGCAGGCGCAGTTGCAGGGCGGCGTCGGCTTCCTGGCGCGCCTTCAACTGGCCGGCATGAAAGCCGTCCTTCTCGCCGGTGGAAAACCCCTCGTTGTAAGCGTCCTGGCGGATCGCCTCGAGCTCTTCCAGCGTCAGCGGCTTGACCTCTTCCTCCGGCACTTCCTCGATCTGCGGCTCCTCGGCCACGGGTTCGGGCTCAGGCTCGGGTTCGGGCAGCGGCTTGACCGGGTCGAAGCTGGGCAGCGACCAGCGGTCGAAGCCCGAGACGTCGCGGGCGCGGATCAGCTCGCTGAGCTCCTGTTCGTCTTTCGCCGGGGGCACCACTTAGATCATCTCCTCGCCGCCCTTGCCGCCGAGCACGATCTCGCCGGACTCGGCCATGCGCCGCGCGATGGTGAGGATCTCCTTCTGCGCGCTCTCCACTTCGCTGACGCGCACCGGGCCCTTGGCCTCCAGGTCGTCGCGCAGCAGTTCGGCGGCGCGCTTGGACATGTTGCGGAAGATCTTCTCGCGGATCGCCTCGTCGGAGCCCTTGAGCGCCAGCACCAGCACGTCGGAGGACACCTCCCGCAGCAGCGCCTGGATGCCACGGTCGTCGACGTCGGCCAGGTTGTCGAAGACGAACATGAGGTCTTCGATCT
This sequence comes from Pseudomonas sp. MT3, assembly GCF_054720805.1. Lineage (NCBI taxonomy): Bacteria > Pseudomonadati > Pseudomonadota > Gammaproteobacteria > Pseudomonadales > Pseudomonadaceae > Pseudomonas > Pseudomonas sp. MT3. The sequence goes on along the minus strand of NZ_JBTVPY010000004.1, from coordinate 66,866 downwards.
GCCCGGAAAGGTCTTCGTCCACGTCGCGGATGGCGTCCATCAGCGCGCCTTCCACGGAGCTGTCGAGGAAGTTCATGATGTCCGCCGCGCGCTTCACGCCGCCCATCGTGGTGCGGGTGGAATTGGCGTTGCCGGCGAACTGCTTCTCCAGGATCAGGTTCAGTTCCTTGAGCGCGGACGGCTGCACAGTGTTCAGCGAGGACACGCGCAGGACGATGTCCAGGCGCACCTTGTGGTCGAAGTGGCCGAGCACTTCGGCGGCCTGATCCGGATCGAGGTAGGCGACCACGATGGCCTGGATCTGCGGGTGCTCGTAGCGGATCACGTCGGCCACGGCGCGCGGCTCCATCCACTTCAGACTGTCCAGGCCGCTGGTGTTGCCGCCCAGCAGGATACGGTCGATCAGGTTGTTGGCCTTGTCCTCGCCCAGGGCCTGGGTGAGCATCTTGCGGATGTAGCTGTCGGCGCCGACGCCCAGGCTGGTCTGGTCGCCGACGATCTCGACGAACTCGCCCATCACCTGCTCGACCTGCTCGCGGTGCACGTTGCGCATCTGCGCCATCGCCACGCCGACCTTCTGTACTTCCTTGGGCCCCATGTGCCGCAGCACCTGCGCCGCGTCGGTCTCGCCGAGGGACAGCAGGAGGATGGCGGCCTTGTCGACCTTGTTCAGTTTGGCGTTCGCCCGAGGTTCGCTCATGTGCGGTCACTCATCGGAATTGATCCACTCTTTCACCACCTGAGCGACACGCCCGGGGTCCTGCGCGACCAGGCTCTTGATCGCATTGAGCTGCGCATCGTACCCCTCGGAAGGGCTGGGCAGCAGAATACTGGCGGGGCCACCGAGGCTGACGCGGTCGTCCGACAGCTCGCCGTCCAGGCCGCCCAGCTCGCCCAGGCCGCCGTCGGCGCCAACGCCGCCGGCCATCAGGGCCTTGCCCTTGCTGCCGGACAGGTTGTTCAGCACCGGGCGCAGCACGCCCAGCACCAGCACCAGGATGAAGACGATGCCCAGCACCTGCTTGACCACGTCCCAGAACCAGGGCTGCGAGTAGAACGGCGGGGAAACGATCTCCTCGCCCTGCTCGGGGGCGAACGGCGCGTTGATCACGCTGACACTGTCGCCACGGCTGGCGTCGTAGCCCACGGCATCCTGCACCAGGCGGGTGAAGCGCGACAATTCGTCGGCGCTCCACGGCTTGTGGGTCACCTCGCCGGTCTTGGCGTCGGTGATCATCCGGTCATCCAGCACCACCGCGACGGAAAGCCGGCGCAGGCGGCCCTGCTGCTGCTTGGTGTAACTCACCGAGCGGTCCAGCTCGTAGTTGCGGGTGTTCTGCTGGCGCTTGTCGGTCGGGTACGGCGCCAGTTCCGGCTTGCCGGTCTTCGGATCGATGATCGGCTGGCCGTTGGCGTCCTTCAGCGGCTGGCCCGGCGCGACATAATCGGACGGCGCGTTCTGCGCGGTGGTCTGCGGCGCGCTGGACGGCCCCGGCGGCTGGTTCGACAACGCCCCCGGCACGCCTTGCGGGCCGTTGCTGCTCTGCCGTTCCTCATTGTTGCTCTGCTCGCTGCGCAGCGCCGGCTGGTCGGGGTTGTAGGATTCGGAGGTGGACTCCACCGCGCTGAAGTCGACGTCGGCGGAGACTTCGGCCTTGTAGCGGCCGCTGCCCAGCACCGGCTGCAGGATGCTGTGCACGCGCTGGTTGAGGTTGCTTTCCATGCGGCGGGTGTAGTCGAACTGCTTGCCGGCCATCGTCAGCTCGGAGAGCTCCTGCTGGTCGGACAGCAGGTTGCCCTTCTGGTCGACCACCGTGACCTGGGACTTGTCCAGTTCCGGCACGCTGGTCGCCACCAGATTGACGATCGCCATCACCTGGCTCGGCTCCAGGCTGCGGCCCGGATACAGCTCCACCAGCACCGAGGCGCTGGGCTTGCGGTCGTCGCGGACGAACACCGAACTCTTCGGGATCGCCAGGTGCACGCGGGCGGCCTTGACGTTGTTCAGGCTGGAGATGGTGCGCGCCAACTCGCCTTCCAGGCCGCGACGGTAATTGGTCGCTTCCATGAACTGGCTGGTGCCCAGGGCCTGTTCCTTGTCGAGGATTTCGAAACCGATGTTGTTGTCGGTCGGCGCAACCCCGGCGCTGGCGACCTTCATGCGCGCGCGACCCAGGTCGTCGGCCTTCACCAGCAGCGCGCCGGAATTGGGTTCGACCTTGTAGGCGATGTCGGCGGCGCCCAGTGCTTCGACCACCTTGTTGGCATCGACGCCGTTGAGGCTGCCGTACAGCGGCTTGTAGTCCGGCTGCTGCGACCAGAGCACCATGCCGAAGCCGATGGCGATGCTCGCGGCGAGACCGACCAGCAGGCCGACCTGGCGCAGCACCGGCATGTCCGCGAGGTTTTCGAGGAAGGTCAGGCCCAGCAGCGGCTTTTTCGACGCATCGGCGCCGAGCTTGGCGGGAACCTGACTGTCTACGGTGGCTTCAGCCATGACCTGCTACCTCAGACCGGCATCTGCATGATGTCCTGGTACGCCTGGACGAGCTTGTTGCGTACCTGGGTCATGGCCTGGAAGGACACACTGGCTTTCTGCGAGGCGATCATCACGTCGGTGAGATCGACGCCGCTCTGGCCGACTTCGAAGGCGGAAGCCATGTCGGTGGCGACCTGCTGGGTGCCGTTCACCTTGTCGACCGCCTGGGTGAGCATCTGCGAAAAGCTCGGCGCGCCAGGCTCGGCCGGTTGCGCAGCCTGCGCCTTCGACTTGGCCATCGCCTCCATCTGCATGGAGCGCATTTCCAGCAGCAGACGATTGAATTCGACACCCTGACTCATTACCTACCCCTCCGACTGGCCGCGGTTTTTTGACGCTACGCGGCGCTTTGCACAGGGGATTGCAACTTGGGTGCCAGGTTTTCAGGATGGATGGGATCGTTGAGCAACAGCTCTGGAATCAGGCATTCAAGGCGAGTCCGGAACAGAGCAAGAGCCCCTCACCCCAGCCCTCTCCCAGAGGGAGAGGGGGTAGATCGGCGCCTGCGTGAAGGACGGTGCTTCGCCGGAAACTTCGGTGAGACTTCGTGAATCATGAATCCGCTGCCACTCAATAGGCGTTCCTCGCTACCAGCGCAAGTCTTTCACCGCGCACCTATCAGGACGAACGCCAATATTCCGATAGGCAGAGGACAGCCCCCTCTCCCTCCGGGAGAGGGTTGGGGTGAGGGCAATCAGCCCGCGCCGGACTCGACCACCAAACGAATAGCCTCCAGCACACTATCAGTTCGCACCAGAGCGTCATGATTCCAGAAGCGCAAAACCCTAATTCCCTGCCGCACCAACCAGGCATCCCGCTCAGCATCGTATGCAGACTCCAAGTGCTGCCCACCATCCAGCTCCACCGCCAGCTTCAACTCATGGCAGTAGAAGTCCAGAACGTACATCCCGCAGGGCACCTGCCGGCGAAACTTCAATCCGAGAAATCTTCGATCTCGAAAACATCCCCACAACCGCCGCTCCGCATCGGTTTGCCGTCGCCGCAGCTCCCTCGCAAATTCCACGTCGTCCATAACCCACTCCCTGATAGCCAACCAGGAAGACGGTCCGGCATTTCGAATCCGCCTGCTGCCGGACGAGGGTTGTTTCTCACCGAAGAAACCACCGAGCGCCACCAAGAAAAAGCCCGCACAACGGCGGGCCAAGAGGGGAACTCGCAATCCATCAACTGGCGTACAGATAGGCCTCCACATCCATCCCCGCATCGCGCATCTGCGCCAGCTTGTAGCGCAGGGTACGCGGGCTGATTCCCAGGCGCTCGGCGGCTTCCTTGCGGCGGCCGCGCTCGCTGCGCAGGGTGTCGATGATCATCTGGAACTCCCGGCGCTTGAGGTCTTCCCCCAGCGCGCCCGCGTCCTGCACGGCCGGCGACGGAAATTCGACGCTGGCAGGAGCCTGCGGCATGGGCACGGCGGCCAGCACCGGACGCGGCGCATGGCCGATAGGCGCGGTCAGGCACAGGTCGGCAGCCTGCACCTGACCGCCCTGCTGCAGGATCAGTGAGCGCTGGATGGCGTTGTCCAGTTCGCGCACGTTGCCCGGCCAGGGGTGCGCCAGCAAGGCGGCGCGGGCATCGGCACCGAGGCTGACCGGCGCCAGGTTCATCTTGCGGACGTACTTGGCCAGCAGCCGCTCGGCCAACGGCAGGATGTCGGCGGGACGCTCACGCAACGGGCGCCAGGCCAACGGGAAGACCGAAAGACGGTAGTACAGGTCCTCGCGGAAGCGCCCCGCCGCCACTTCGCCGAGCAGGTCGCGGTTGGTGGTGGCGAGCACGCGGATGTCCAGGCTGAGCGGCTTGCGTGCGCCGACGCGCTCCACTTCGCGCTCCTGCAACACGCGCAGCAGCTTGGCCTGCAGGCCCAGCGGCATCTCGGAGATTTCGTCGAGGAGGATGGTGCCGCCGTCGGCCAGTTCGAACTTGCCCGGCTGGGCGGCGATGGCGCCGGTGAAGGCGCCCTTCTCGTGGCCGAACAGGGTGGCCTCGAGCATGTTGTCCGGGATCGCCGCGCAGTTGATCGCCACGAACGGCTTGGCCGCACGCGGCGATTGCTGGTGGATGTACTGCGCCAGCACTTCCTTGCCGGTGCCGGACTCGCCGGAGATGAGCACGGTGGAATCGCTGCGCGCCACGCGGGCGGCCAATTCCAGCAATTGCCGACTGGCCGGCTCCAGCGCCACCGGCCCGTCGTCTTCGCCGCTGGCGACGGTTCCGAGGGCATGACGCGCCACCAGCTCCAGCAGGGCCTTCGGCTCGAAAGGTTTCACCAGGTAATCCGCCGCGCCCTGGCGCATGGCTTCCACCGCGCGGTCCACCGCGCCGTAGGCGGTCATCAGCAACACCGGCAGCTGTGGATAACGCGCGCGGATCAGGCCCAGCAACTGGTGCCCGTCCATGCCCGGCATGTTCACGTCACTGATCACCAGGCTGAAGGCGTCTTTCTCCAACGCCGGCAGCGCGGCCTCGGCACAGTCGACGGCGACGAAGTCGTGCCCGCCGAGCATCAGGGTGTCGGACAAGGCTTCACGCAGGGCACGGTCGTCTTCGACCAGCAGGACTTTGGCGGTCATGGTGTTCATTCCTTGTGAGCGATGGATTGAGCCACGATCAGCGGCAGGATCAGGGTGGCGCAGGTGCCTCGGCCGGGGCGCGAGCGCAGGCGCAGCTCGCCCTGGTGGGCCTTGGCGACGGCCTTGACCACGGCCAGCCCGAGGCCGGTGCCGGTGGTCCTGGTGGTGAAGAAGGGCTCGCCCAGGCGCGCCAGGGTTTCGGCGCTCATGCCCGGCCCGTTGTCGCTGATGGACAGGCGCAGGCTGTCGCCGCGCGCATACAGGTGCACCTTCAGCCGCACTTCGCGGCCGGCGGCCTGGATGGCGTTCTCCACCAGGTTGAGCAGCGTGCCGACCAGGGTGTCGCGGTTGCACAGCAAGTCGCCCGCGCGGGCGTCGCACTGCCAACGGACATTCAGGCCGGTGACATGGGATTCGGCGGCGGCACGCAGGCTGGCGAACAACTGCGGCGGCGCCAGTCGATCCGGCAGCGGCAGTTCGCCACGGGCGAACACCAGCATGTCGCGCACCTGGTTTTCCAGCTCGTGCAGGCGCTCCTTGATGCGCCCGGCGAAACGCTGCTGCTGTTCCAGCGGCAGGGCCTGCTCGCTCAGGTGGCTGGCATAGAGCATGGCGGCGGACAGCGGCGTACGGATCTGGTGAGCCAGCGAGGCGACCATGCGGCCCAGCGCGGACAGGCGTTCGTGGCGGGCCAGTTGGTCCTGCAGGCGACGGGTTTCCGTCAGGTCGTTGAGCAGGATGAGCTGGCCGGGCTCGCCGTTCAGCGAGCGAATGGCGATGGACACGCGGCGCCCATCGCGCAGGGACACTTCATGACCGTCGTCGGCGCGCGGGGCGAAGCTGCGGGCGATCACTTCGCGCCAGAGCATGCCCACCAGCGGCTTGCCGAGCAGCGCCACCGCCACCGGGTTGGCGTCGCGCACCACACCCTGGCCGTCGATCACGATAACGCCGCCGGGCAACACGTCGAGCAGGCTCTGCAGGCGGTTGGCCAGGCGCTCCTTCTCGGCCAGCTCCTGCATGCGCTGGGCGCTGACCAGGGCCAGTTGCCCCTTGAGCTCGGTGACGCGCGCTTCCAGCAGGCTGTAGGACTCGCTGAGCTGGCTGGACATCTGGTTGAACAGGGCGAAAGCCTGTTCCAGGTTCGCGCGGCTACTTTCCTCCAGCGAACCGCTCACGGCGACGGGAGCGTGGGAGGTCGTTTCGGGCTGGCGTTGGGCGACTGGCATCATGCGGTTCTCTCATCCGTCCGACGTCGTAGAACTGTCGGTCGGATGAGTCTTAGCAAACCGCGTGCCTAAAAATTAATCGTTTACTTTCAATGACTTATAGAAACGAGCATGACGGAGGCGTCAATCCTCCGCCATTTCCTCTTCACGACGGCTCATGCCGTACTTGCGCATCTTCTCCACCAGAGTGGTGCGGCGGATGCGCAGGCGTTCGGCGGCACGGGCAACCACGCCGGAGGCATCGTCCAGCGCCTGCTGGATCAGCCCCTGCTCCAGGTTGGCGAGATAGTCCTTCAGGTCGATGCCCTCGGCCGGCAGCATGGCCGGCGAGTCGAGGCCCGGCAGGCCGGCGGTGATCGCCGCGCGCTCTTCCAGTTCCTCGCGCAGGCTGCTCGCCAGTTGCTCGTCCTCGTCGTCGACGTGACGGAATTTCTTCGGCAGCTCGCCCACGCCGATCACGCCATAGGGGTGCATGATCGCCAGGCGCTCGACCAGGTTGGCCAGCTCGCGCACGTTGCCCGGCCAGTCGTGGCGGCAGAGCGACATGATGGCGGCGGAGTTGAAGCGGATCGACCCGCGCTTCTCGTGCTCCATGCGCGAGATCAGCTCGTTCATCAGCAGCGGGATGTCCTCCACGCGCTCGCGCAGCGGGGCCATCTCGATGGGGAAGACGTTGAGGCGGTAGTACAGGTCCTCGCGGAAGCTGCCGTCCTCGATCATCTTCTCGAGGTTCTTGTGGGTCGCGGCGATGATGCGCACATCGACGTTCTGCGTCTTGTTGCTGCCCACGCGCTCGAAGGTGCGCTCCTGCAGCACGCGCAGCAGCTTGACCTGCATCGGCAGCGGCATGTCGCCGATCTCGTCGAGGAACAGGGTGCCGCCGTTGGCCAGTTCGAAGCGGCCGGCGCGGCTGGTGATGGCGCCGGTGAAGGCGCCCTTCTCATGGCCGAACAGTTCGCTTTCCAGCAGCTCCGCCGGGATCGCGCCGCAGTTGACCGGCACGAAAGGCGCGTCGCGGCGCTTGGAGTGGTAGTGCAGGTTGCGCGCCACCACTTCCTTGCCGGTCCCGGACTCGCCGAGGATCAGCACGCTGGCGTCGGTGTCGGCGACCTGCTGCATCATCTGCCGCACCTGCTGGATGGCACGGCTGGTGCCGACCAGGCTGCGGAACAGGTTGGGCTCGCGCTGACGGCCGCGTTCGCGGGCCTGGTCGTACATCTCGCGGTAGACCTGGGCGCGGTGCAGGGAGTCGAGCAGCTTGTTGTAGCTGGGCGGCATCTCGAGACTGGCCAGCACGCGGCGGCGCAACTCCTCGGGCCAGTCGCCGGGCGCCGGCTCGCCGAGCAGCAACACGGGCAGGTACTCGTCCCAGCTCGCCAGTTGCTTGAGCAGTTCCAGCGATCCGCCCTTGCTTTCCACGTTGCCGAGCAGCACGCAGAGCACGTCGCGGCTGCCGTTGGGCAACGCGTCGACCGCCTGGCGCCACTCGCGGCTGCCGCAGGAGAGTTGGTCTTCACCCAGGAAACCGATGATGACCGAGAGGTCACGGCACCGATCCTGGTTGTCGTCGATCAGGAGAATCTTGGTTTCGCGCCACATCTTTAGCTTGTCATCCCGGGGCTTTGAGGCCGTCGAACGGCTGCTGACACGAGCCTGGCGATGACACAATTCCCCGTGATCGCCAGCATTTGGCCACTAGTAAAGTCAAAAACACGGGAAGAGTCAAATTTATGGCGTGCTTTTTTTGATACTGCCCGACGAAGGGCGTTGACCCGGATCATGGCAATCGAACCGAGGAGCGGTTCGCACAAACACGGCGGCGGCCCGCGGGCCGCCGGGGGGAAGCTGATCCGACCGGATCAGCCGAACATCTGGTAGACCTTGGCGCCCTGGCTGGAGCGACGCACGGCGGTCAGTTCCTCGCCGATGGCGGTACGCTGGGCGGTACAGACCTTGACCAGCTCACCGTAGAGCGCCAGCAGCTGCTCCATGGTGTCACGCAGGGCCTGCTCGTCGCGCTCGGCGTCCTGCATGGCCACGTCCACCTGCTCGCGGCACATGCGGTCCAGTTCGCCGATGGCGTCCCAGTCCTTGCTGTGCATCGCTGCGGAGAGCGCGGCGCGGGTTTCGTTGAGTTGTTGCATGGCCTGATTCATGACTCGTCCTTCCTTCAGGCGGAGATCGCATCCCAGCCCGATTTCACTTCACGCAGCAGGCCGGACACCTCGTCGAGGATCGCGGCATCGCCACTGCGGTTGGCCTCCAGCAGGCGCTCGGTCATGTAACCGTAAAGTCGATCGAGGTTCAACGCCAGTTCGCCGCCCAGCTCCAGGTTCAGCGCCTCGCGCAGACCGCCGACGATGCCGATGGCCTTGCTGATCAGCTCGCCACGCTCGGCCAGCTGGCCACGCTCGATGGCGCCACGAGCCTGCGCCATGCGCTCCAGACCACCCTGCATCAGCATCTGGATCAGAGCGTGCGGCGAGGACTCGGCAACGCGCGACTCCAGACTGACTTGCTGGTATTGCTTCATGGCTCTCATGGCGTACATGGCAGGCTCCTGCGGGGAATTCATCTACTGACCAGGGTATCGGCCAGTGAAGCAGGAGCTTGAAGGCGGGTTGGAGAAATTTTTTGCCGTGGCCGCGCGAGCCCGGCCAGGGCGTCGCGCGAATCATGGGCTTAGCTGCTGCTCTTGTTGGCGAAGGGCATGCTGGCCAGTTGGCTTGCGAGGTTGTTGCCGGTCTTGGTGAGCTGAGCGACCAGATTGTCCATGGTCGAGAACTGCTTGTTCAGACGATCCTGCAAGGCAGAGATGCGGCGATCCAGATCGGCCTGTTGCTTGTCGACGCTGGTCAGCGTGCGCTGCAGGATGTCCGTACGTTGATCGAGGATGCCATCGGCGTCGCTATAGGCCTTGAGCTTGTTGCCCAGCCGGTTGGCCAGCCCATTATCACCGGTGAAATAGGCCGAAACGCCTTCGAAGTCGGCGCTGACTGCCTTGGCAAGCTTGTCGCTGTCGATTTCCAGGGTACCGTCTTTCTTCGTGGTCACACCAAGGCTGGCCAGACTGTTGAAGCTGCCGCCATTGGCATTGGGAGCGACCATTTCATTGCGCACGGCATTGAGCATCGAGCGGACCGAAGCGTCACCCACCAACGCGCCGGTGACGGGAGCCTTGTCCTCGCCAACGGAAGTCACCTTGGTTTGCGCATTGGTGTAGGTGATGAGCTTGTTGTAGGCATCGACGAATTTCTGCACGTTCGCCTTGACACCATCCTCGTCACGGCCAACGGTCAGGGTGACAGGTGTGTCGACTGCGGTGACCTTGGTCAGATTGATGCTGACGCCCTCAATCGCGGAGGTCACGGTATTTGTCTCGCTCACGACCGAGAGGCCATCCACGGTCAGCTTCGCGCTTTGCGCCTTACTCACATAGCCGCCAAGCCCTGCCGCTTTCTCGGCATCCGTCAGCGAGGCCAGGCTCCTGGCAGTGGCAGGGTCGAAAGCCAGCTTGCTCAGGCTGGTATCGCCATCAGTCCCCTCTCCCGAAACCTCGACCTTGATGTCCTTGCCATCACCGGATTTTGTGCTATTGAGCACCAAGCGGGAGCCGGACGCGTCCGAAATAACCGTGGCTGTGACGCCTGAAGTGGAAGACTGCTTGTTGATTGCATCCCGCACGCCAGCCAAGGTGTTGTTGGAGGGGTCGATATCAATCGACACTACCTCGCTGTCGCCCAGGGATATCTTCAGCGTGCCGCTATTGAACTTGGCATCAGCGCTGTTGGAAACCGACTGAAGAGCTACCTTGCTTGTGCCAGCCAACTGCTGGACCTGGATCTGATAGCTGCCTGCAGCGGCACTCTGTGTAGCAGTAGCCTTGAAAATGGTTTCGTCGGAAGACTTGGCGGTACGCGCCAGAAATGACGATGGGCTGTTAAGTGCTGTCAGTGCCGCCTGGAAATCACTGATGGCACTCTTGAGTTGCCCCAGGGAAGTGAGTTTGGTGGTGGTGTTCTTCTCGAGCGTATCCAATTGCGACTGCTTGGGAGCCCTCTCGAGATTGACGATCGACGTGATCAGGGCTGTGTAGTCATTCCCTGTCGCGATCCCGGTTACACCTGCCATCTTCCACCTCCGTCAAAATTCCGCGAGCAATAGTCCTTGCCGTATCGATAAGGCAAGCACCATGCCAATACATCCAACCCGTGTCAGGCGTGGGCTTCGAACATCAGACTGCGAATATCATCGAGCTGGGCGGCAAGCTTTAGCACTTCCTCGGAAGGAATTTGCCGCACAACCTTTCCGGATTCGCCATCGATGACCTTGACCACCACGTCGCCGGTGGAGTCATCGATGCTGAAATTCAGGTTTCGCGTAACCGACTGTGCATAGGACTGAATATTGGCAACTGCAGTATCCAGCTGTCCACGCTGGTCCTGCGCAGAGCTGGCGGCATCCTGCTGTGCTTCCGTCGGGGCACCTGCAGCACGCACAGCCCCGGCAGGCGCGGTGGCCATCGGAGACTTGCCGCTACCCAGCAGCGTAGTCGAAGCGATATTCATGATGTCCATCTGCATCCCCTCGCAAAAGGCAAAAAGGAGGAAGGGTTTCCCCCTCCTCCTGTGGCTGCCTTAAAACTCGTTCCGGTATTAGCGGAGCAGGCTAAGTACCGACTGCGGCAGCTGGTTGGCCTGGGCCAGAATCGCGGTACCGGCCTGCTGCAGTACCTGGTTCTTCGACAGCGACGCGGTTTCCGCGGCGAAGTCGGTGTCCTTGATACGGCTACGGGCGGAGGTGGCGTTTTCCGAGATGTTGGTCAGGTTGTCGATAGTGTTGCTGAAGCGGTTCTGCACGGCACCGAGGTCGGCACGCTGGGAGTCGATCGCGGCCATGGCGTTGTCGATCACAGCGATCGCGCGCTGAGCGCCGTCGACGGTCGAGATATCCACGTCAGATACCTTGCTTTGGACCGCTTTGGTTTGACCGAAGACTTCAGCCACGCTAGTACCGCTCACAGAGTACGCGCTCGAGGAGTTCAGCTGCAGGTAGCCAACAACCGCCCCCCCCGTGGCAGCGGCAACTGGCGAAGCAGCAGCTGCAAAGTTACCGGAGGCATCCTGGGCATTGACGTTCAAAGCTCCAGTACCGGTGATCACACCAAATTTGACGTTTTCGCCGGTAGCCGATTCCACCGTCAATACGCCAGTGTCATCCAGGTTGACCGAAATCCCCAGCTTGGAAGCGTTGGATTTGAGCTGATCAGCCAGATCCTTGGTATCAGTCACGCCAACTAGTTTTACAGTGGAGCTACCAACCGATACGTCGAAGGTCAGGCCTGCGGCGTTCGCGCCAGAAATGTCGGCCTTGAATACTGTCCGAGCAGTGGCGGAAAGCCCAGGGATAGCACCATCGAACTTTGAAGCCAGGGTCTTGGCGCTATCGCCTGCTACCACCGCAACGTCTTTGGTAGCACCACCACCAACGACAGTGATAGTTCCAGCAGTGAACGCGGCGGCCGGATCCGCCACCAGGCCGGCGGTCTTGGTAGTACCGGTTTTAGAACCAACCTGGTAAGAACCAATGGAGTCCGCAGATGCATCATTCAGACTGACATTGATGTTTTCGTAGGCGTTGGAACCGACCTGGAAGCTGGAGGTACCGAAGGAGCCGTCCAGCAGCTTGCGGCCGCCGAAGGTGGTGGTATCGGCGATACGGGTCAGTTCGGCCTGCTGGGCAGCAACTTCCTTCTGCAGGGCAGCGCGGTCGGCATCGCTGTTGGAGCCGTTGGCGGACTGCAGGGACAGGTCACGGATACGCGACAGGATGTTGGTGGACTGCTGCAGGGCGCCTTCAGCGGTCTGCGCCAGGGAGATACCGTCGTTGGCGTTGCGGGTGGCAACGTTCAGGCCGTTGATCTGGTTGGTCAGACGGTTGGAGATCTGCAGGCCGGCGGCGTCATCCTTGGCGCTGTTGATGCGGTAACCGGTGGACAGACGCTGCAGCGAGGTGCTCAGCGCGTTGGACGAGCCATTGAGGTTACGCTGGGTGTTGAGGGAAGCAATGTTCGTGTTGACGGTAAGGGCCATGATGGTCTCCTTCAGAGGTCCTGTTCGTTCCTGAGCTTGCGATATCTCGGCCTGCTTGCTCAGGGACACCAAGAATTCGCATTCGATTTATGTATCGGCGCTGATCCAGTGAGCTTTAGAGAAAATTCAAGAGATTTTTTTCATCTTTTGAATCAGTCACTTGCAGATCAATCCCGCCAAACGAACCTGTAGGAGCGAGCTTGCTCGCGAACGGATTCACTGGCGACTCCGGAGCCGAGGCGGTTCGCGAGCAAGCTCGCTCCTACGAAAAGCAGGTTCCGTGCAAAATGTTTTCGACAAAAAAGCCCACGGCTTTAGGCGCGTGGGCTTTTAATCATCGGCGAGCGATCAGTTGAGGAAATTGAACAGGCTCAGCCCGCTGATCTTCACGTAGCTCTGCTGTGCCGCCTGGAGGATGGTGGACTGCATCGACAGGCGCGACAGCGCTTCGGCGTAGTCCAGGTCCTGGAGGTCGGAGATCACGCCGGTGTTCACCAGCTTCACGTCGTCGATGAAGGTCTCGGTGGAGTCGATCACGTTGAGCCGCGCGCCGATCTTGCCCTGCCCGGAAAGCACCTGGGTGTTCACCGAGTCGAGGTTGGAGATGGCCACGGCGGTGGCGTCGCGGATCCGGTAGTTGCCTTCCTGGTCGTCGGTCGCGCTCGACAGCGCCTTGCGCAGGTCGGCTACGACGTTGAGCAGCCCCTTCTTCTCGGTGGACGGGTCTCGGTTGATGGTGAAGGTGTCGCCAGTCGCGGGCTTGCCGTCGATCTGCACCTTCACGCCACCGTACTCGATGAAGTCGTTGGTCTGCGGGTTGTCGTCGATGGCCCCGGTCTTCAGCGGCGTGTAGCTGCCCGGCAGGGCCGGGTCGTTGAGGTCGTAGACCTCGTAGTTCTTGTCGTCGAGGAAGCGGATGCCGATGCCATCGGTGGCGGCCGGCGGCACGCTCGACGGGAAGGTGCCGTCGTAGGCTTGCTTGTCGTTCACCAGGCCCAGCGAGATACGGCCGGTGCCGGTGTTGGTGCCGCCACTGCCGGTGGTCACGCGGTTGACGTTGTTGGCGCTGTCGAACAGCAGCTTGCCGCTGTCGCTGATGCCGAGGAAGGTGCTACTGGCGATCTGCACCTGGCGCTGGCTCTCATCGCCCTGGTAGGTATAGGTGCCGTCCGGGTTGCGCACGAAGGGCTGGGTGTCGCCCTGGCTCCCGGAGAACAGGTACTTGCCGCTGGCGTCCTTGCTGTTGAGCAGGTTCATCAGTTCGTCCTCGCGCTGGGCGAGTTCGGTGGCCAGCGAGCTCTTGTCGGAGGAATCCTGCGCGCCGTTGCCGGCCTCGACAGCGATCTCGCGTATGCGCTGGATGACGTTGCCCACCGATTGCAGCACTGCTTCTTCGGAAGTCAGGCTATTCTTCGCCGCCGTAATGTTGCTCTTGTACTGGTCGTTGAGCGACTGCTCCTGGCTCAGCTGCAGCAGCCGCACCGACGCCACCGGGTCGTCCGCCGGGGTGAGGATGCGTTTGCCGGTGCTGATCTGCTCCTGGGTGCGGGTGACGTTGCCGTAGTTCTTCTGCAGGCCGCCGACCGAGTTGTTGTATGCCTGGATGGTGGAGATGCGCATGGTCAACTTCCTCTATCAGCGGAACGCGCCAATCAGCGTGTCGAACAGGGAACGAGCGACCTGGATCACCTGGGCCGACGCACTGTAGTACTGCTGGAACTGGATGAGGTTAGCCGCCTCTTCGTCCAGGTTCACGCCTGACAGCGAGTCACGGTTGTCCTGGGCCTGCTTGAGCACGGTGGCGCTGGCGTCAGCGTTGTTGCGCACCTGCGCGGTCAGGGTGCCGATGCGCTCCACCAGGCCGCCGTAGGAGTCGTTGAAGCTGGCGCCGGTGCTGCCGGTGCCGCCGACGGTGGGCTTGCTTTGCAGGCCGGAGAGCGCCAGGGCGTTGCTGTTGTCGGAGATGCCCTTGGTGTTCATGCCCAGGGTGAAGGTATCGCCGGCCTGGGGCACGCCGCTCAGGGTGAACTCGTAGCTGTACTTATTGCCGGTGCCCGGGTCGGTGTAGTCCAGGCGCAGGGTGTTGGTCTGCCCGGAGGTCAGGACGGTGGTCGCGGGCGAAACGTAGTTCAGCGTGGCGCCCGCCGGCAGCGTACCGGTCAGGGTATTGCCGGTGGCGTCGAAGCTCAGGCTCAGGCCGCCCGCGCCGAACAGGTTCTGCAGATCGCCGATCACCACCGGCGAGGGGCCGCTGGTGAGCTTGGGCTGGCCGATGGCGCCAGTGCCCCGGTTGTTGGTGGTGGCCTCGCTGCGGGCGGTGCCGGCGAAGGCCAGTTGGTCGCCCTTGGTCAGCGCCGTATTGATGTCCGAGGCGCCGCGGCGGGTGGGCTGCAGGGTGAAGCCGTCACCGGCCGGCGGCAGGCTGTTCATGGTCGCCTGGAAGCCCTGGTCGCCACCGCTGCCGTCGGCGAAGCTCAGGGTGTAGGGGCCGGTACCGGTCACGGTGACGTTGATCGGTGCATTGTCGGAGAGGCGCCGCGCGGTGAAGTTGGTGCCGTCGTATTCCAGGCGGTAGTCGCTGACGCCGAGCTTGCTGGTGTCGGTGATGTTCAGGCTGGGGCTGACGGTGCCAGTGTTGCCGGACAGGGCAACAACCCGCAGCGCGGTGATGGTCGGGTCGTTGATGTCGCCGAACAGCTTGCTGCCGGCATTGCCGGACAGGTCCAGGCCCTGGCCGAGCTGCTTGTTGACGACATCGGCGAAGGTCACGGCGATCTGCCCGAGCTTGTTGTACGAGGCGTCCAGCGCGGTATCGCGATAAGCCAGCAGGCCGCCCATCTGGCCGCCGGAAACCTGGCTGGTGATGGTCTGCACGGCGCTGCCGCTGACCAGTTGCACCTGGAAGCGGGTGGGGTCGTCCTTGCCCGGCACTACCTGCAGCGCCGAGGTGGTGGTACCCACCACCAGCGGCTGGCCGGTGCCGATGAACAGGTTGACGCTGCTGTCGTCCTGGGGCACGGCCTGCACGCCGATCAGCTCGGAGAGCTTGCGGATGGTCTCCTCGCGGGCGTCGATCAGGTCGTTGGGCTGGCCGCCGGCGGCCTTGGCCTTGGCGATGGCATCGTTGTAGCTGGCGACGCTGGTCGCCAGGGCGTTGACCTGGTTGGCCAGCGAGCCGAGCTGCTGGTTGATCAGGCTGTTCTGCTTGTCGAGCTGGTCGTACAGGGTGTTGAAGGACTTCGACACCCCCTGCGCTTCCGCCAGCAGCGCCTCGCGGCCCTCGGTGGCGGAGGGGTTGGCGGCGGCGGTCTGCAGCGCGGCGAAAAACTTCTGCAGCGCAGGGCTGATGCCGGTGGTGGTGTCCGACAGCAAGGCGTCGAGCTGTTCGATCTGTCCCTGGAAGGCGCTCAGCTCGTTGGACTGGCTGGTGGCGGTGCGCACCTGGGAGAACAGGAAGTCGCTGGCCAGCCGGCGCACGTCCACCACCTGGCTGCCCGAACCGATGTAGCCGGCGCCGCTGTACTGCGGGATACCGGTCTGCTGCACCGATTGCTGGCGGGAATAGCCGGGGGTGTTGACGTTGGCGATGTTGTGGCCGGTCACCCCCAGCGACGTCTGGTTGGACCGGATGCCGGACAGGCCAATGGACAGTAGATCGCTCATTGCTTGTTTTCCTTAGGGCCTGTCGGTGTTTCGTTGTGAGCCGCGTTGCTGCGCCAAATCGCGCCAGGCCAGACGCGGGACGCAGGCAATGGTCAGTCCCTTGGCAAGTCCCGCAACGCAGCATGGCGCGATTTGCCGCGCAACCCGAAGGGACGGTTCCTGTTTTGCGCAGCGTGCGCTGCTGGGTTGTCTATTTGAAATCACTAAAACTTCTCCTTGCGCCCTACCCTGCGCAAAACGGGAACCGTCGAGGCCACAACGGAGCATCGACAGGCCCTACTAACCCAGGGGCGGGGTGTCCGCCGCGGCGACCGCCTGGTACACCTGCATCTGCTTGGCGATCTGCGCAACCTTGCGGGCGTAGTTCGGATCGGTGGCATAGCCGGCGCGCTGCAGTTCCTTCATGAACTGTTCGGGGCGCTGGGTGGAATCCAGGGCGTCCGAATAGCGGTCGTTGTTCTGCAGGAAGCTCACGTAGTCGTTGAAGCTCTGCTCGAAGGAGTCGTAGGAGCGGAACGCCGCGACTTCCTTCACTTTCTTGCCGTTCACGTATTCGCTGGTCACCGCCCGCGCGGAGTCGCCGTCCCAGCTGGAACCGGACTTGATGCCGAACAGGTTGTGGCTGCTGGAGCCGTCCTGGTCGCGGATGATGGATTTGCCCCAGCCGGTTTCCAGCGCGGCCTGGGCCACCAGGTAGCGCGGGTCGACGCCGATGCGCTCGGCAGCCTTCTGCGCCATCGGCAGCATGGTGGAGATGAACTCATCCCGCGAGCCGAACGCCGACTTGCCCGGCGCCAGCGGCGGCTGGGCGTAGCGGCGGCCGCTGAGGTCCTGGGCGCCGGCGGCGGCGTCGATGGCGTCCACGGCGCTGGCGTAGGACTTGGCGGTCTGCCAATCGTTGCTGGCCAGCGGCTTGCCCGGCCCTTCCGCGCTGGCGGCGCCCGGCACGATGCCGGCCATCACGCGGTCGGCCAATTTGCCCGGCAGGGACAGGCGACGGGCATTGAGCAGCCTGGAGTCGTCGCGGCCTTGCGCCGGTTGCGGCAAGGTCTTGCCGCTGGCGTTGACACCCTGGGTGGACGGCCAGGTGGACGTCTCGGCAACCTTGGCGAAGGGGTTCGCCGCCGCGCTGCGCTTGCCGCCGTTCATCTGCGACAACTGGCGGGTCAGCACGTCCGACAGGCCGATGCCGTGGCCCTTGGTGGACAGGCTGACGGCCAGTTGCTGGTCGTACATTTCCTGGTACTGCTTGGTGGTCGAGGTGTTCATGAAGTTGCCTTCGGCGAGCACGTCGTTGGCCGAGCGCATCGACTTGAGCATTTCGTTCATGAACAGCGATTCGAACTCCTGGGCGACCTTGCGGATGTTGCCTTCGCTGTCGCGTCCGGCGCCGCTTTTCAGCTGCGCCAGGCGGTTGAGGTCGGTGTAGGCCCCGGAGTTGCCGCCGGAGGTGCCGGCAGAGAAGAGTTTGGCGTCCACGCTGGCGTCCTCAGATCACGATCAGGTCGGCTTGCAGCGCGCCGGCCTGTTTCAGGGCTTCGAGGATCGCCATCAGGTCGCTGGGCGCGGCGCCCACCTGGTTAACGGCGCGGACGATTTCATCCAGCGTGGTGCCCGGGCCGAACTTGAACATCGGCTTGGCTTCCTGGTCGGCGTTCACCCGCGAGCGCGGCACCACGGCGGTCTGGCCGTTGGAGAAGGGGCCGGGCTGGCTGACGATGGGGTCTTCGGTAATGGTCACGGTGAGGCTGCCGTGGGTCACGGCGGCCGGCGACACGCGCACGTTCTGGCCGATCACGATGGTGCCGGTGCGCGAGTTGATGATGACCTTGGCCACGGCTTCGCCGGCCTGCACGTCGAGGTTTTCCAGGACCGACATGTAGTCCACGCGCTGGTTAGGGTCCAGCGGCGCGCTGACGCGAACCGAGCCGCCGTCGATGGCCTGGGCCACGCCCGGGCCGAGCAGGTCGTTGATGCGGTCGACGATGTGCTTGGCGGTGGTGAAGTCCGGGCGGTTGAGGTTCAGGGTCAGGCTGTTGCCCTGGTCGAAGCCGCTGGGCACCGCGCGTTCCACGATGGCGCCCGCCGGGATGCGGCCGGCCGACGGCACGTTGACGGTGATCTTCGAGCCGTCGCGGCCTTCGGCGTCGAAGCCGCCGACCACCAGGTTACCCTGGGCCACGGCGTAGGTCTGGCCGTCGATGCCCTTGAGCTGGGTCATCAGCAGGCTGCCGCCGCGCAGGCTCTTGGCGTTGCCGATGGAGGACACGGTGATGTCGATGGCCTGGCCCGGCTTGGCGAAGGGCGGCAGGTCGGCGTGCACGGACACCGCCGCGACGTTCTTGAGCTGCACGTTGCCGACGTTGGCCGGCACCTTGATGCCGAACTGCGCCAGCATGTTGTTGAAGGTCTGCAGGGTGAACGGCGTCTGGGTGGTCTGGTCGCCGCTGCCGTTGAGGCCCACCACCAGGCCGTAGCCGATCAGCTGGTTGTTGCGTACGCCCTGGATGCTGGCGATGTCCTTGAGCCGCTCGGCATGGGCGGCCGGCACGGCCAGCAGCGCACAGAGCATCAGGAAGATGTAGGAGCGAGCTTGCTCGCGAACACCTTTGGCAGAGAATTTCGCGAGCAAGCTCGCTCCTACGATGAGCATGACATTCACCCTGTTCAGAACGGGAACAGCGGGCTGAGGAAGAAGCGATCGAACCAGCCCGGCTGGCTCGCATCGGCGAACGCACCGGTGCCCGAGTAGGTGATGCGCGCATCGGCCACGCGAGTGGACGGCACGGTGTTGTCGGTGGCGATGTCGTCGGCGCGGATGAGCCCTGCGATGCGCACCAGCTCGTTGCCGGTGTTCAGGGTCATCCACTTCTCGCCGCGCACGGCGAGGATGCCGTTGGGCATGACGTCGGCCACGGTGACGGTCACCGAGCCGGTCAGGCTGTTGCTCTGCCCGGCCTGGCTGTCGCCCTTGGCATCGCGGGAGCCGCCGTACTCGGCGCTCAGGCTGAGGTCGCCGCCGCCGATGGGGTTGTTGGTGGTCAGGCCGCTGCCGAACATCGAGGTCAGGCCGAGCTTGGTGTTGCTGTCCTTGGAGATGTCCGAGTTGGCTTTCTTGCTGGCCTGGGTCTTCTCGTTGAGGGTGATGGTGATGATGTCACCCACGCGGAAGGCCTTGCGGTCGCCATAGAGGTTGTTGTCGAAACCGGCCTGGTAGATCGAACCGTTGTTCTGCGCGGCGGGCACCGGGGTACGCGGCAGCACGGGGGCGTAATAGGGGTCGTCCGGTTTCGGCGGAGGACTGACGCACCCGGCCAGCGCGGCGATGGCCAGCAGCGGAAGAAGGTGGGAACGGTTCATTTACAGCTACCTCTCGGGGAGAGCGATTACGACTCACGGGAGCCTGGGGCTCCGTCATTCACTACAAGTTCTGGGTGACGAAGGAGAGCATCTGGTCGGCGGTGGAGATCACCTTGGAGTTCATCTCGTAGGCGCGCTGGGTGGTGATCATGTTCACCAGTTCCTCGACCACGTTGACGTTGGAGTTTTCCAGGGTGTTCTGCTGCACGGTGCCCAGGCCGTTCAGCCCCGGCGTGCCGACCTGCGGCGCGCCGCTGGAGCCGGTCTCCAGGAACAGGTTGTTGCCGATCGCCTGCAGGCCGGCCGGGTTGATGAAGTCGGCGGTCTGGATGTTGCCGATGATCTGCGGCTGCGGGTTGGCGTTGGTGGTCACCGAGACGGTGCCGTCCTGGCCGACGGTGAAGGTCTGGGTCTCGTTCGGCACCACCACGGCCGGCTCCAGCGCGTAGCCGTTGGCGGTGACGATCTGGCCGTCGGAGTCCAGGTGGAAGCTGCCGTCGCGGGTGTAGCCGACGGTGCCGTCCGGCATCAGGACCTGGAAGAAGCCGCGGCCGTTGACCGCCATGTCCAGCGGCTGGTCGGTGGTCTGCAGGCTGCCTTCGGTAAAGTTCTTCTGGGTGCCGACGATGCGCACGCCGGTGCCCAGTTGCAGGCCCGACGGCAGTTGGCTGTCCTGGGTGGAATTGGCGCCCGGCTGACGTTTGATCTGGTACAGCAGGTCCTGGAACTCCGCGCGGTCGCGCTTGAAGCCCGTGGTCGAAACGTTCGCCAGGTTGTTGGAAATGGTGGTCAGGTTCATGTCCTGGGCCGAAAGACCCGTCTTGCTGACCCACAGTGCCGGAAGCATCGTCGTTCTCCTCGGGCGCCGGATTCATGGCGCCTCGATCAGGTGATTAGCTGAATTGCAAAACCCGCGCCATCGCTGCCGAATCGTCTTCGGCAGTGCGCATCATCTTTACGTGGAGCTCGAACTGGCGGGACAGCGAGAGGATCGAGGTCATCTCTTCCACCGCGTTGACGTTGCTCGCTTCGAGGAAGCCCGACTCGATCGTGGCGTTGGCGTTGGCGTCGGCCTGCGGCGCCGGCTGGCCCGGCTGCTGCTTGACCCGCACCAGGCCGTCGAGGCCCTTCTCCAGTTGCCTGGGATCCGGGGTGACCAGCTTGATGCGGTCCACCTCGGCCACCACGCTGGGGTTGTCGCCCAGGCCACGGATGCTGATGGTGCCGTCTTCGCCGATGTCGATCTTTTCCTGCGGCGGCACGGCGATCGGCCCGCCATTGCCGATCACCGGCAAACCGTCGCCGGTGCGCAGTTGGCCGAGGGCGTCGATTTCCAGGCTGCCGGTGCGCACATAGGCTTCACTGCCGTCGGGCGCCTGCACGGCGATCCAGGCGTCGCCCCTGGCGGCGACATCGAGGTCGCGACCGGTTTCCTGCAGGCTGCCGGCGGAGAAGTCGGTGGCCGGGCGCTCGCTCATGGCGTAGACCCGCGACGGGAAACTGTCGCCGAACACCTGCATCGAACGCGCCTGCTCGAAGTCGCGGCGGAAGCCGTTGGTGGAAATGTTCGCCAGGTTGTTGGCGTGAGCGCGCATGGCCAGGGTGTTCTGGCTCGCCCCGCTCATCGACACGTACAGCATCTTGTCCATCGAATCCTCCAGGCCCGCGTCGATTGCCGCTCGCGGGCGTTTGAAGGCTATTCAGCAAGGGACGTGCCAGAACTGGATATCGAGTCCAAGAGATTGATTTACAAGTGCTTTTAAAAAGAAAAGGCTCCCGAAGGAGCCTTTCGAAGCCGGCGGCGGCGATGCCCTGCCGCCACCGGCAAGGGGACTTGCCGCTCTCTGCAGGATGGCGCCGAGCGAAGCGGTACCCAGCGCGGCGGATAACGTTGTGTTCCTACGAAAAGCATTGCGGACGAAGTCCACTCTACAGTTGAACGTCGGCGCAGGTGGCCAGTTGCAGGAGCGAGCAGGGCCTTAGCGCAGGTTGATGATGGTCTGGGTGACCGCATCCTCGGTCTGGATGGTCTTGGCGTTGGCCTGGTAGTTGCGCTGGGCGACGATCAGGTCCACCAGTTCGTTGGACAGGTCGACGTTGGACGCCTCCAGCGCACCGGACTGCAACGCGCCAAGGGTGCCCGAACGCGGGGTGCCGATCACCGGCTCGCCGGACTCCGAGGACTGCACCCAGGAGGTCTTGCCGATCGGGTTCAGGCCCTGGACGTTGGCGAAGTTCGCCAGCACCACCTGGCCCTGCACCTTGGACTGGCCGTTGGTGTAACGGGCGAAGATGTTGCCCTGGTCGTCGATTTCCAGGCCCGATAGCTGGCCGGTGGTGTAGCCGTCCTGGTTGACGCTGTTCACCGCGAAGGCCGTGGCGTACTGGGTGGACTTGCGCACGTCCAGGGTGATGCCACCCGTGTTCGGGGTGGCGCCGTTGGCGTTCCAGGTCGGCGGGGTCTTGCCGTCGGAGATCGCCGGGATCCAGTCCCCCAGCACCAGGGTGCCGTCGCCATTTGGGTTCGGGGTGAAGCCATCGCCCGTGAGGTTGTTCACCGGCGTCTGGGTCAGCAACTGGCCGGCCGCGCTGAAGGTCAGGTTGACCTGGTACGGGCTGCTGCCCATGCCGTTGACCGCGGCCAGCACGCTGGCGGCGGTGGCGCCCGGAGCATTGGCCGCTGCGGTGGCGGCGGCGACGGCAGCCGCCGAGGCACCGGCGGCAGGGTCGCTGACCGCCGCAAGAACGCTCGCCGCATCGGCCCCCGTCGCACCCGCCGCATTGGTCGCAGCGGTGATGGCGGCGGTATCGTCGGTCGGATTGCCCGGGTTGCGGCCGTCAACCAGCACGTTCATGGTCCAGTCGTTGGGACCGGTCTTGGTGAAGTACTGGGTCAGCACATGGGCATTGCCCTGGCTGTCGTAGACGTTCACCGAGGTCGAGGAGTTGTAGGTGGTCGGGTCGTTGGCGTTGAACGGGGTGACCGTCGGCGTGGTGTTGGTGGAGTTCAGGTTGAAGGTCTGGGCGATCTGGCTGGTGGCCTTCGGCGCCTGGTTGCCGGTTTCGATGCGCAGGTCTCCGACCACGCCGTTCTGCAACTGGCCCTGGCCGTTCACCGGGTAGCCCTGCAGGCGGTAGCCGTTGTTGTCGACCACATAGCCGTTCTTGTCGGTACCGAAGTAGCCGGCACGGGTGTAGCTGATCGCGCCGTTGTTGCTGGTGACGAAGAAGCCGTTGCCGTTGATGGCCATGTCCAGCGCGTTCTGCGTGGAATCGATGGTGCCCTGGTTGAACAGCTGCGAGACGTTGGACAGCAGCACGCCGCTGCCGACCGGGTTGCTGCCGGAGCCCAGCACGGAGGCGGCATAGACATCGGAGAACTCCGAACGTGACTGCTTGAAGCCGACGGTGCTGGCGTTGGCGATGTTGTTGCCGGTGGTGTTCAGGTCACTGGAGGCGGCCTTGATGCCGCTGAGTCCGATATTGAAAGACATCTCTAATCTCCTTGTCGGTATCGCCGACGCGAATCTGTTCAGGAGCCTCTGCGCGTCGGCTGGGCGGTGTTGGAAGCGGGCTCGGACGGCTCATTTGCAAACCGCGTCCTCGTCCACTTCAGCCTTGCCCAGCGCCAGCTCGATGGCTCCTGGTCTGGTCCGTTACTGGCCGATGATCTGCACTTTGGACAGGCCGATGCTGCCCAGCCCGGCGAGGTTCAGCGTCAGCTCGCCGCCGTTCTGCCCGAGGGTCACGCTGTCGACGTTGGCCGGCAGGAAGGTGGTCAGGCCGTAGGTCTGGCCTTCGTAGTTGGTCTGCGCCTCGAACTTGTAGCGTCCCGGCGGCATGAGATTGCCGCTCGAATCCTTGCCGTCCCACATGAAGTTGACGTTGCCGGCGGTCTGCTGGCCCATCTCGATGCGGTTCACCAGGGTGCCCTTGTCGTCATAGATGTTGACCCAGCTGTTGGCCGTGGAAACCGGCAGGGTGTAGGTGCCCTTGAAGGTTTCGGCGGTGTCGACCATCGACTTGTCGGTCGGCACGATGACCTTGCGCCCCACCAGCGACGAGGCCTGCAGGGCCTGGGACGACTGGTAGTTGGAGAGGATGCTGTCCATGCTGCTGTTCAGCGACTGGATGCCTTCCACGGTACTGAACTGCGCCAGCTGGGCGATGAACTCGCCGTTTTCCTGCGGCGACATCGGGTCCTGGTTGTTCATCTGCGCGACCAGCAGCTTGAGGAACTCATCCTTGCCGAGGTTGTTCTTGCCGGTCGTGCCCTTGCTGTCGTTCTGGATCGAGTACTGGTCCAGAACCGAGCCGGTGCCATTGATGCTGCTGTTGTCGATGCTCATCGTGCTTCCTCAGCGCTTACTGACCCAGGGTCAGGACCTTCTGCATCATCTGCTTGGCGGTGTTCATCATTTCCGCGTTGGTCTGGAACGCGCGGCTGGCGGAGATCATGTCGGCCATCTCCTCCACCACGTTGACGTTGGGGTAGTAGACGTAGCCATCCTTGTCGGCGGCCGGGTGGTTGGGCTCGTAGCGCGGGATCAGCGAGCTCTTGTCCTCGACCACGCCCAGCACCTGCACGCCGGTGCCGGCCTGGTCGGTCTCGCCGAACAGCGAACCCTGGTCGCCGCCCCAGGCCTGCTGGAACAGGGTGGCAAACACCGGGTGGCGGGCACGGTAGGTCTGGTCGACGCTGGAGGAGACGGTCTCAGCGTTGGCGATGTTCGACGCGGTGGTGTTCAGACGGGTGGTCTGGGCACTCATGCCGGTACCGGCGATGTTGAAGACACTGGCGAGCGACATGGCGATTACTCCCCGCGCAGGGCGTTCATCAGCCCTTTGAACTTGTTGTTGAGGAAGGTGAAGGAGGCCTGGAACTGCACGGAGTTCTCCGCGTAGTTGGACTGTTCGATCTGTTCATCGACGGTGTTCTGGTCGATCGACGGCTGGGTCGGGTTGCGGTACTTCAGCGACTCGTCGCCCATGCCGAAACCCTCGGCGGCGATGTGGTGCGCGTTGGTCCGGGTGGCGTTGAAGGTACCGTTCTTGAGCTTGTCGGACTGGGCCGCCAGCACCGAGGCGAAATCCAGGTCGCGCGCCTTGTAGTTCGGCGTGTCGGCGTTGGCCAGGTTGTTGGCCAGGACTTCAGCGCGCTGGGAGCGGAAGCTCAGCGCTTGCTGGTGGATGCCGAGGGCTTTGTCGAAGCTGATGCTCATGGTCGCGAACCTGTTTGCCGGTGTGGGCTTGCCAACACTTCAGCAAGGTGCGTGCCAGATTTACATATCCTTTAATATCAATGGCTTGAGTGCATATCGAGAGCGGCAAGGGGCGGCAAACAGCGGCAAGCGGCAACCGGTTTCCTTGCCGCCGGGAGCAAGGCGGCAAGCGCGCCGCCCTTCTGCACCGCTGCCGCTTCTGGTTGCCTTTCGTAGGGGCGGAGCGACGCAGAAACACCGACCAAGACGGCGGATAACGCTTGAAACGTCATTCATCCTGAAAAACCATCAAGCCCCCGCCCCCCCATCACTTGGCCTTGTAGATGATCCCCGGACTGCACTGGACCATCTGGTAATGGTCCGGCAACGCATTGAGCGCTTCCGACGCACCGAGGAACAGGTACCCGCCCGGCTTCAACGTGGCATGGATGCGCAGCAGGATGTCGCGCTTCATCTCCGCCGAGAAATAGATCAGCACATTGCGGCAGAACACCATGTCGAACTTGCCCAGCGTGGCATAGCTGTCCAGCAGGTTCAGCGCGCGAAACTCCACGCGGCTCCTGATCGCCGGCTTGACCGTCCAGCGCCCCGGCGTCTTCTGGTCGAAGTAGCGGGCCAGGCGCTCCTGCGACAGGCCGCGGCCGATGGCCAGGCTGTCGTACTCGCCGGCGCGGCAGGCAGTGAGCATGGAGCCGGAAAGATCGGTGGCGACGATCTGCACGCCGGCCTTGAGCTGGCCGAGGTTGGTGCGCTCGAATTCGTCGATGGACATCGACAGCGAATAGGGTTCCTGTCCCGAGGAGCAGGCCGCCGACCAGATGCGCAGGCGCTGGCCGGGGCTGGCCTTGATCATCTCCGGCAGCACCCGGCTTTTCAGCACGTCGAAGGGATAGGTATCGCGAAACCACAGGGTCTCGTTAGTGGTCATGGCGTCCACCACCTGCTCGCGCAACTGGCTGCGGCCCTGGACCTTCTGCACCAGTTCCCCGAGGGACTTGATGCCCTGCTGCTCCATCAACTTGTTCAAGCGGCTGGCGACCAGATACTGCTTGTTGGCGCCCAGAAGGATGCCGCAGGTCTTCTCCAGGAAATCCCGGAACAGCTCGAAATCAGCATTGGTGGATGTCACAGATACGCCTCTTTACTCATGGACGGTTGCCGTCGACACGGCGGCAACTGCCTGACCGGTGTTCAAAAACCATAGCCGAAGACCGGGGGGCGGCACCGGCGCCGCCCCATTGACCCGCACGGGCCTACTCAGGCCGCCGTGCCGTCCACCGCCTTGATCCGGTCCGCCACGCGGGCGGCCAGGTCGTCGGGACGGAACTTGGCGAGGAAGTCGTCAGCGCCGACCTTCTTCACCATCGCCTGGTTGAACACCCCGGACAGCGAAGTATGCAGGAGAATATGCACATCCTGCATGCGCGGGTCGTGACGGATTTCCGCGGTCAGGGTGTAGCCATCCATTTCCGGCATCTCGATGTCCGAGATCACCATCAGCAGCTCGCTGCCCGGATGCCCGCCCGCCTCCACCATCTGCCGCAGGTAGTCCAGCGCCTGGCGGCCATCGCCCAGCGCCAGCACCTCGACGCCGACGGTCTCCAGGCAGCGCACCAGTTGCTTGCGCGCCACCGAGGAATCGTCCACCACCAGCACGCGCTTGCTCACCGCGCGGGCCTGGGTGTCGGCATCCAGCACGCCCTCGGAGATGTCTTCCGGGGTTGGCGCCACCTCGGCGAGGATCTTCTCCACGTCGATGATTTCCACCAGCTGGTTATCGACTCGCGTCACCGCCGTCAGGTAGTGGTCGCGGCCGGTGCCCTTGGGCGGCGGGTGGATCGACTCCCAGTTCATGTTGACGATGCGCTCCACCGAGTGCACCAGGAAGCCCTGCACCTTGGTGTTGTACTCGGTGATGATCACGAAGCTGTTGCCGATGTCCCGCAGGGCGTGACGCCCCGTGGCCAGCGCCAGATCGAGGATCGGAATGGTGCCGCCACGGATGTTCGCCACCCCGCGCACCACCTGGCTGGACTTGGGCATCACGGTCAGGCGCGGGCACTGCAGTACCTCTTTCACCTTGAACACATTGATCCCGTACAACTGGCTGCCGTTCAGCCGGAACAGCAGCAGCTCGAGACGATTCTGGCCGACCAGCTGCGTCCGCTGGTTGACTGAATCCATGACTCCGGCCATTGAGCCTCCCCTGCACGCAACGCCGCCCGACCCCGTCAGGCGGCACGACCATTGCTTAACCCGTTGCATGAAACAGGCAACGACATTTTTCCGACAGTTCCGAAGCGCGCGCGACCTCATGGCCGCCCTGCTCGGTGTATGTGCCGCACTGGCCGCCGGCCCCACGAGGGCCGGCGGCTTCACCGCGCCTGAAATCCTTATCGGCTCCACCCAGGGCTTTCTTGAGTTCAAAGTGGAAGATTATCTGCGGACCAGCGGAATCGACGCGCGCTATGAAATCGAAGTGGCGCGCATCGACCCCCGCCTGCGCCTGGTGCAATGCGACAAGGACTTGACGCAGGCCCTGGAAAGCCCGGCCCAGCCGGTCGGCCGCGTCACCGTACGGGTGCGCTGCGACGGCAGTTCGCCGTGGACGGTATTCGTACCGGCCACGGTGAAGCTGTTCCGCCAGGTGGTCGTCACCACCCTTCCGCTCAAGCGCGACCACGTCATCGAAGCCGCCGACATCTCGATGGTGGAGCGCGACGTCGGCCCGCTGACCCAGGGCTACCTGACCGACCCCGAGCGGGTGATCGGCTTCAAGCTCCGGCGCCCGGCAATGATCGACCAGGTGCTCGCACCGGTCTTCCTGGAACAGGCCGAGGCGATCCGCAAGGGCGACCAGGTGGTGATCCGCGCCCGCACCAGCGCCATCCACGTGATGATGCCCGGCGAAGCCCTCTCCGACGGCGTGCCCGGCCAACAGATCCGCGTGCGCAACCTGCGTTCGCAGCGTATCGTCAAGGCGCGCGTGGTGGAGCCCGGAGCCGTCGAAGTCAACCTGTAGTGCGCCGAGTCTGGCATGATGGGCGCAGCCTTCACTAAACTGTGCTCGGGTGCGCAAAAAATCGGCCTAAAGTTTTCCGCCTGCCGGCCGAAAAGCTTGGCAAGCGTCCAAATACCTCCAGAGGTTTCCAACATGGTTATCGACTTCAACCGGCTGAACCCGGCCTCTACGCCAGCCACCGCTGGCCGTAGCGGTGCTGCGCAGAACGGTCGCAGCGAAGCCCCGGCCGAGCCCGCCACCGCCAACGCTCCGCCCAAGAGCGGCGAATCGGTACAGCTCAGCGATACCGCCCAGCAGTTGCAGAAAGTCAGCGATCAACTGAAGGACCAGCCCGTGGTCGACAAGGAAAAGGTGGCCCGCATCAAGCAGGCGATCGCCGATGGCAGCTATCAGGTCGACAGCCAGAAAGTCGCCAGCAAGCTGCTCGATTTCGAGTCCCAGCGCTGACGCCTGCGTCGCGCTGGGTAACCCGCTAGCCCGAGTGCCGAGCCCAAGATGTCCGATGCCCTGCTTTCCCTGATCGACGGCGACATCGACGCAGCCCGTCAGTTGCTGCAGTTGATCGATGACGAGTACCAGGCGCTGCAAGCGCGCGATCTGGCGCAGCTGCAACAGCTGCTCGAACGCAAGGTGCCGTTGATGCAGCAGCTCGAACGCAATGGCCGCGAGCGCGCCACCGCGCTGCAGCAAGCGGGTGTCAGCGTGGATCGCCAGGGACTGACGCAACTCGCCGAGCGCAGCGGCAACGCCGAACTGCTGGCGCGTGGCGATGAGCTGGGCGCGCTGCTCGAACGATGCCAGGACGCCAGCCAGCGCAACGGCCGGATCATCCGCGCCGGCCAGGCCAGCACCGGCCGCCTGCTCGACATTCTGCGCGGGCAGGACACTCCCAATCTCTACGACCGTCGCGGCAGCTCGACTCAGGGCAGCCGACAGCGTCCGCTCAGCCAGGCCTGAGCACTGGCCTGGCGGCCGGCCTTTGGGCACAATGCCATCATCGGCATATCCCATGCCCTATCCATAACAAACACAATCAAGATGGAGATCCGCGGACCGTGGCCAACCTGTTTGTCGAGGAAAACGGCCCTCAACCACCGAAGCGGCTCAAGGCCCCGGTGGAGATCCATGCCAGCCTGCGGATGCTCATGGACAGCCACGATCCCCTGGTGATCACCTTCGACGACCGCAACCAGCGCTTCCAGAGCTTCGTCGTCGCGGTCAACCGCGAGCGCAACCTGATCGCCCTGGACGAACTCATCCCCAACGACGGCGAGCGCTTCCTGCAGAACGGCGAAGCGTTCCGCATCGAAGCCTTCCACGAGGGCGTGCGCATCGCCTGGGAATGCCGGCAGAACGCCTATTTCGCCGAGATCGACGGCGCCCGCTGCTACTGGCTGCCCGTGCCGGACGAAGTGCTCTACCACCAGCGCCGCAATGCCTTCCGCGCCAGCGTCAGCCAGGGCCAGCCGGTGGCGGTGGAAATCGCCGGCGAAAAGCTCAAGGCCCCGATCAAGGGCAACCTGATCGACATCTCCGCCACCGGCTGCAAGATTCGCCTGGACGGCAACGCCAGCGACCGCCTGCAACCGGGACAGGTCTACGAGCGCTTCACCGCCCGCCTGCCCTTCGGCGCCATCACCCTGGAAGTGGAACTGCGCCACGTGCACTTCGAGGAAAAGGTCGGCGTCAGCTTCGCCGGCCTGCGCTTCCTGCAGGTCAGCGGCCTGGTCCAGCGCAACATCGAGCGCTTCGTCTACCAGTTGCAGCGCGAAGCCCGGCGCTTCGAGAAGGACGAGCTGTTCTGACCCGCACCTGACGCCGGGCGGCAAGCGTTTGCCGCCCTCCTCACGGCCCCTCAGGCGGGCCGGCTTTCCTCTTCGGCTTCCGGCGCCGACACGCTGCTGTCGTTGCCCTTCATCTGCTCCTCCACCGCCGCTTCATCGACCCGCGGATCGAGTGCGGCGGACAGCGGCGAGGACGCCAGGCTGTCCGGCGTGGCCACGTGCTTGACCGGCGCCTCGTCGACCCGGTGCACGCCGCTGACCTTCTCCGGCTGCACGCGCCAGATCAGGATCAGCGAACAGGCGCTGACGAAGGCATACAGCATGTTCGCACCGAACACCTTCATCAGCGCACCGGCCGCCAGCGGCCCGATGCAGGCGCCGACACCGAAGGTCACCAGCAGCATCGCCGTCAATGACACGCGGCGATCGCCCTCGACGTGGTCGTTGGAGAACGCCACCGCCAGCGGATAGAGGGTGAACTGCACCAGGCAGACCAGGAACCCCATCGGCAGCAGCAGCGCCAGGGACAACGACATCTCCGGCAGCGGCAACATCGGCAGCAGCGCCAGCGGCAAGGCGAACAGCAGCAGCAGGATCGCCGCATTGCGGATCAGCACGGCGCGGTCGTAGCGGTCAGACAGCCAGCCCAGCGGCCACTGCACCAGCAGGCCGGCGAAGATGCAGCCGCCCATGAACAGGCCGACCTGCTCGTTGGAAAGGCCCTGCCGCGTGGCGTACAGGGGGGCCAGGCCGTAGAAGGAACCGATCACCAGCCCGGACACCAGCACCGTGGTCAGCGACTGCGGCACACGCTGGATGAAGAAACGCGGCTCCAGCGGCGCCGGGCGCAGCGGCGCGGGGTGAACCTTGTGGGTGATAGCCACCGGCACCAGCGACAGGGCGAAGCTCAGCGCGATCATCATCGGCAGTTCCTGGCCCAGGGTCGGATGCACCACCAGCACCAGTTGGCCAGCCACCAGGCCGAGGTAGGACGCCACCATGTAGCCGGCGAACACCGCGCCGCGCTGGCGCGCCTCCGCCTGCTCGTTGAGCCAGCTTTCGATGACCATGTACTGGCACATCATCCCCAGGCCGATCAGCGTCCGCAGCACCAGCCAGCCCGACAGCCAGGGCAGCAGGCCGATGCCCAGCACCGCCGCGGTGACCACCCCGCCGCAGGCGACATAGGCGCGGATGTGGCCGACGCGGGCGATCAGCCGGTGGCCGATCTTGCCGCCCAGCACCAGCCCCAGGTAATAGGCCGCCATCATGGCGCCCACCCACAGCCCATCCACCTTCGCCTCCGCCAGGCGCAGGGCGAGGTAGGTACTGAGCAGGCCGGAGCCGGTCAACAACATCACGGTGGCGAAATAGAGTGCGCGGAAGGCGGTGAAAATCCGGTGCATCGGACCTCCTGGTCCAGAACGGCCCCGAGCGCGGCTGGCGGCGCCCGGACAGCGGAAAGCGGGACGTGCGATGACACCTTAGAGCGTGCCGGAGGGCGCGTCGAGAGCCCTGCCGGGCGTGGAACAGAGGGGGTCGCGAAGCGTGTTGCGGAGCATCCTGGAGGATGGCGGCGGGATGCGCGAGGATGCTGGAGAAATGCCCGCCGATCGCAGCCGCACCAGTGTTTCGGCGCGACTGTGTCGGCGTGCCCGCGCAGCGGTCAGGCCTGGGCGGCCAGCACGCGGCGCTCCCACGGGGTGATCTCGTCGAAGAAGCTGGTCAGCTCCATCGACTTGGTCGCCACGTAGCCGTCGATGAACTCGTTGCCGAACGCCTCGCGGGCCAGCTCGCTGCGCTTCAGGCGCTGCAGGGCGTCGTACATCGTGCAGGGCAGCAACAGTTCCTCGGGGACCTCGAACTCGCCCTGGATCGCCTCGGTCGGCTCCAGTTCGCGCTCGATGCCGTGCAGGCCGGCCGCCAGGCTGGCGGCGATGGCCAGGTAGGGGTTGGCGTCGGCGCCCGGCAGGCGGTTTTCCACGCGGCGGGCCACCGGCGCGCTGGCCGGAATGCGCAGGCCGGCGGCGCGGTTGTCGTGGGACCAGCAGGCGTTGTTCGGCGACGCGTACGGGTGGCACAGGCGCTGGAAGGAGTTCACGTTCGGCGCGAACAGCAGGGTGAAGTCCGCCAGGCACGCCTGCTGACCGCCGATGAAGTGACGGAACGCCGGCGTCGCCTCGCCGTTGGCATCGGTGAAGATGTTGCGCCCTTCGCCGTCGACGATGCTCTGGTGGATGTGCATCGAGCTACCCGGCGTGTGCGCCAGCGGCTTGGCCATGCAGACCACGATCAGCCCGTGCTTGAGCGCCACTT
Organism: Pseudomonas sp. MT3; assembly: GCF_054720805.1. Lineage (NCBI taxonomy): Bacteria > Pseudomonadati > Pseudomonadota > Gammaproteobacteria > Pseudomonadales > Pseudomonadaceae > Pseudomonas > Pseudomonas sp. MT3. Next base: position 35,048 of record NZ_JBTVPY010000004.1, on the reverse strand, counting down.
CCTTGAGCAGATGCTTGAACAGGAAAGTCTGGTCGGCCAGCAGCACCGGGTCGCCATGCAGGAAGTTGATCTCGAACTGGGTAGTACCCATCTCATGCATGAAGGTGTCGCGTTCCAGCCCCACCGCTGCCATGCAGCGGTAGACGTCCTGGAAGAACGGGCGCAGGCCGTTGTTGGAAGACACGCTGAAGGCCGAGTGGCCGATCTCGCGGCGACCGTCGAGGCCCACCGGCGCCTGGAAGGCTTCGCTGGCGTCGGGATTGGGCGCGAAGACGAAGAACTCCAGCTCGGTCGCCACCACCGGGCTCCAGCCACGCTCGGCATAGCGCGCCAGCACTCGCTTGAGCAGGCCGCGGGTGGACAGACCGGAGGGCTGGCCGTCGAGTTCCACCGCGTCGCAGATGGCGAAGGCGCGTGGCTCGTCGCTCCAGGGCAGACGGTGGATCTGGGTCGGCTCGGCGACCAGGGCGAGGTCGCCGTCATCGCTGCCATAGAATTTCGCCGGCGGGTAGCCGCCCATGATGCACTGCAACAGGACGCCACGCGCCAGTTGCAGGCGGCGGCCGGTGAGGAAACCTTCCCCGGTCATCACCTTGCCACGCGGCACCCCGTTGAGGTCGGGGGTGACGCACTCGATCTCTTCGACTCCAGCCAGACGCTCGGCGAGCAGGCTGCGCAGATCGCTACTCATGACTTCTTATCCTTGTAATACGAGGCCGCGCACGGTGCGTGGCCTGTACAAAATACGCACCACTCGTTCGATATTTCAAGCAGCGAGGAGAAGGAAGTTTCCGTACAAGCGGACGTCGTCCGCGATGCTCTTCTGTCGGCTTGGCGGCCGAATCGCGGACAGCGTCCGCTCCTGCAGGAAAGGCCATACCGTCCGCGCCTACGGGACCCGCACCACCGTATGAGCGCGCCTTGCGCGCGATTCGCAGGCATGGCCCGCTTACAGGAAGATCCGCCAATGGGTCAGCCCGACCTTGTAGGAGCGAGCTTGCTCGCGAACCCGAGGGGCATTCCCCTCGACAGAAGAGCTGCCGGGCGCTCAGTAATCATCCCGCTTGCGAAACGCCCAGCGTCCCGCCAGGCCGGTGAAGCTGGCCACCAGCACCACCAGGATCCAGAACCCCTCCGGATCGCCGGAAAACGGAATACCGCCGACGTTCATGCCGAAGAAGCCGGCGATGATGTTGATCGGCAACGCCAGCACCGTGACCACGGTGAGGGTGAACAGCGTGCGGTTGCTCTGCTCGTTGATCTTCGCGGCGATCTCTTCCTGCAGCAGCTTGATGCGTTCGCCCAGCGCGGTGAGGTCGTTGATCACCAGGGAAAACTCTTCGGTGGCCTCGCGCAGCACCCGCACGTCGTCGTCCTTCAACCACTCCGGCGGACGGTTGAGCAGGCGCATCAGCGCGCCCGGCTCCAGCGCCAGCAGGCGTTGCAGGCGTACCAGCACACGGCGCATGGCACCCAGGTCGGCGCGGCTGGTCGAGAGGCGCGAGGACAACAGCTGGTCCTCGATGCGATCGACGCTGGTGCTGGTCTCGCGGACGATGCGGGTGAGGATCTCAGCCTGGTCGCGCAGCAGATGGATCAGCAACTCCAGCGGCGAGTGGAAGCACTCGCCGTGCTTAACCGAGGAACGCAGGGTATCCACCGAGCGCAGCGGCTGGGCGCGGGCGGTGACCAGCAGGCGGCCGCGGGCGCACACCCACAAGGTGGAGACGTCCGAGGACATGCGACTGCCGAAGTCGAACACCACATCGTTGACCACCGCCAGCAACGCGCCATCCACATGCTCGATGCGGGTCGAACGCGAGCCTTCGCGCAGGGTTTCGAAGAAGTAGTCCGGCAGCTCCAGGTACGACTTCATCCAGCGCTCGCAAGCCGCGTGCGCCAGGTTCAGGTGCAGCCAGAGAAACTCGTCCGCCGCGCGCGGCTCCCGCAGGCGCTGCAGCGCGGTGGACGAATCGATTTCCAGGCCAGGCTGGCCGGGACGGAAGCTGAAGCCATAGAGCAGGCCGAACAGGTCGGAATCCTGATGGCTCTGGACGATGCTGTGGTTCATGGGACTCCGCTGCGGACGTATGTCCAACCTTGTAGGAGCGAGCTTGCTCGCGAACCCGCACGGCACGGACTGTTCGCGAGCAAGCTCGCTCCTACGAAGAGCAGATCACACCCGCCCCTTGGTGTTATCAGATGCCCATGAAAGTCAGGTGACAGCTACATGTCAGCCAAACAGGGCCGCGACGGTCCGCTCGCCCAGCTCCGGCCCGACGCTCATGCCCACGCCCGTATGCATCAACACCGCAGTGACCCCGTCCGCCGCCTGCAGCACCGAGAACGGACCCGGCCCGCGCGAGCCATAGACGCCCTGCCAGCGCTCGACCACCTCCACGCGCATGCCCAGGGTGTCCTCGGCCAGCGCCAGCATCAGCGTGTCCACAGCCTCTGCATTGAACGGCGCGGCATCGCTACCGTAATGATGCGAGTCGCCGATGATCAGCTCGCCATAAGGCGTCGGGCTGATCAGCAGGTGGATGCCCTGCGCTTCCAGCTCCGGCGTCTCGCGGCGAATCTGCCCCCGGATCGCTTCAGCTTCCGGCAGGTCGGCGAAGGCGCCGTAGTGCACGCAGCTCAGCCCGGTGAGCAGCGCATGACCCAGGCCGAAGTCGAACTGCGGACGCGCCCGCAGCATCTGCAGGCGGCACACCTGCGGCTCCAGTGGCGCGATGGCCTCGGCCAGCAGCGTCTGGTAGTCGTGGCCGGAGCAGACGATCACCTGCCCGGCGGTGAAGGTGCCCGCCGTGGTGCGCAGCACGCCGGTATCGACGTCGCGGACCAGGGTGGAGAAATGGAACCGCACGCCCAGTTCGCGGCGCAGGTATTCGATCAGCGTCGGCAGTGCCTCGCGGGAGTACAGCTGCTGGTCGTCGAAGCCGTGCAGCGCCGCGCGGTGATGGCGGAAGTGGCCCTGGTAGAGGTCGTTCAGCGCACTGCCGCGCAGCAGCTCGACCTTGTACTCCTGCTCCTTCGCGCGGCCAGCGCAGAAGGCTTCCAGCAGCGCTTCTTCGGCCTCGGTGCGGGCGAACAGCAGCGAGCCGTTGCGGCGCAGGGAGAACCCGGCCCGCTCGGCCCAGTGCGCCCAGATCGACCGGCTGGCCCGCGCCAGGTCCGACATCACGCCCGGCGGCTGGCCGGTGACCAGCGCCTGGCCGAAGTTGCGCACCGAGGCGCCCAGGGGCGTGGCGGAGCGCTCGAAGACGCGCACGCAGAGGCCGCGGCGGGCGGCGGCGTAGGCGTGGGAAAGGCCGAGGATGCCGGCGCCGACGATGGCGACGTCGCAGTGGGTCTGGCTCATGGAGGAATCCTTCTTGCGAGGTGCCCGTCGCGCCTGCCGCACGGATGGCGGCAGGCGCGAGGGTTCAACGATGTGGCCGCGCCGTCGTCGGCGCGGCGCCCTCTTCCGGTGCGCGAAGAGGGCTTGCGCGCTTACTTCTGCGCGACCTTCTCCGACTTGCCGTCGTAGCGCTTGCGCCACTCGGCGAGGATGCTGTCGCGGTTCTTCGAGGCCCAGGCGAAGTCGTTCTTGATCAGGCGCTGCTCGTAGTCGGCCGGCAGTTCGGTCTGCGGCTTGGCGATGCCCGGCTGTGCCAGCACGGCGAAGTTTTCCTTGTACAGCTCCATCGCCTTGGGGCTGGCGGAGAAGTCGGCGAGTTTCTTCGCGGCGGCTTCATGCTGGGTGCCCTTGACGATACCGGTGGCTTCGATCTCCCAGCCCAGGCCTTCCTTGGGCAGGACGATGTCCAGCGGCGCACCCTGGCGCTTGAGCTGCACGGCCGGGTACTCGAAGGAGATGCCGATCGGGAACTCGCCGGCGGCGGCCAGCTTGCACGGCTTGGAGCCGGAGTGGACGTACTGGCCGATGTTCTCGTGCAGGGCGTCCATGTAGGCCCAGCCCTGCTTCTCGCCGAAGGTCTGCAGCCAGGCGGAGACGTCGAGGAAGCCAGTGCCGGAGGACGCCGGGTTCGGCATGACGATCTTGCCCTTGTACTCGGGCTTGGTCAGGTCCTGCCAGCTGATGGGTTTTTCCAGGCCCAGCTTCTCGGCCTCGATGGTGTTGAAGCAGATGGTCGCGGCCCACACGTCCATGCCGACCCAGGTCGGCGGATTGGCGGCGTCGCGGTAGTTCTTGCCGATGGCGTCCAGGTGCTTGGGCGCGTAGGGCTCGAGCATGCCCTGCTGGTCGAGGATGGCCAGGCTGGAAGCAGCCAGGCCCCAGACGGCGTCGGCCTGCGGACGGTCTTTCTCGGCCAGCAGCTTGGCGGTGACGATACCGGTGGAGTCGCGCACCCACTTGATCCTGATGTCCGGGTTCTCGGCTTCGAAGGCCTGCTTGTAGGCGCTCAGCTGTTCCGGTTCCAGAGCGGTGTAGACGGTCAGCTCGGTGTCGGCGGCGTGCGCCTGTGCGGCGAAACCAGCAACCACGGCGGCGGCGAGGGCAAGACGTTTGAACATGTGGAGCTCCTTTTATTCCTGGGGCCCCCGGCTTCGCGGGGATGACGATCAGTACAACGGTGAGAGTTCAACGAGGTGCAACGGAAAACCGGTGGTCACTTCCTCCAGGCCTGGGAGCGGCGCAGCAGCCCTCGCGAGGCGCCGGCCAGCAGCAGCGACACGGCGGCGGAGGTGAGCAGGATCAGGGTGGACATGGCGGCGGCGCCGCCGACGTTGCCGGAGTCGTCCATGTTCAGCACGGCGACGGCGGCGAGGATGGTGTCCGGGTTGTAGAGGAAGATCGCCGCCGAGACGGTGGTCATCGCCGAGACGAACAGGTAGCGGATGATGTCCAGCAGCGCCGGCAGGCAGATCGGCACGGTGATGCGCAGGTAGTGGCGCCACAGCGGCATCTTCAGCGACAGCGCGGCGGCCTCGAACTCGCCGTCGAGCTGGCGCAGCGCGGCGGTGGCGGTCATCTGCGCGGTGGTCAGGTAGTGGGCGATGGTGCACACCACCAGCAGCGCCATGCTGCCGTAGAACACATGCAGCGGGTTGCCCGGCAGGTTGAAGAAGAACACGTAGCCCAGGCCCAGCACCAGGCCCGGCACGGCCATCGGCACGAAGCAGAGCATGCGCAGCAGTTGGTTCAGCCATTGCTGCTCGCGGGTCTTCTCGATCAGGTAGGCGCCGGTGAAGATCACCGCGCTGCCGATGATCGCCGTGCAGGCGGCCATCGTCAGGCTGTTGCGGTAGGCCAGCCAGCCGCCGCCGGCGGTGGCGTCGAAGTCATAGTGGCGCAGCGACAGCGACAGGTTGTAGGGCCAGAACTTCACCAGCGAGGAGTACACCGCCATGCCCAGCACACCCAGCAGCACCGCGCAGATCAGCACGACGATGGCGAGGAAGGCGGCATCGCGACGACGCGACGGCTTCGGGTGGTAGACCTGCGCGCGGCCGCTCATGGCGTCGCGCTGGCTGCGGCGCAGCCAGGCGTCCACGGCAAAACTGAGCAGCGCCGGCAGCAGCAGGACCATGCCGATCTGCGCGCCGCGGCCGAACTGCTGCTGGCCGACCACCGCCTTGTAGGCTTCCAGCGCCAGCACCTGGTAATCGCCGCCCACCACGACCGGCACGCCGAAGTCGGTGATGGTCAGGGTGAACACCAGGCAGAAGGCGGCGAACACACCCTGCCGCGAGCCCGGCCAGGTGATGCTGCGGAAGGCTTTCCAGGGACTGGCGCCCATGCTGGAGGCGGCGTCGAACAGCCGCGCATCGGCCAGCGACAGGGCCGACAGCAGGATCATCAGTGCATGGGGGAAGGTGTAGATGGCCTCGCCCAGGACGATGCCCCAGAAGCCGTAGATGTTGTCCGGTATCCAACCGCGCAGCAGGCCCTGGTTGCCGAACAGGTAGATCAGCGCGATGCCCGGCAGCATCGACGGCGCCAGCAGCGGCAGCAGGGAGATCCCGCGCCACAGGCCCTTGGCCGGGATCAGCGTGCGTTGCAGCGCATAAGCGAACAGGTAGGCGGCCGGCACCACGATGGCCGCCACGCCCAGGGAAACCTTCAGGCTGTTGCCCAGCAACCAGTGGAAGTTGTCGCTGCGCAGCAACTCGCTCATGGCGGCCAGACCACCGCCCTGCCCCGCTTCGCCGCTGAAGCCGCGCCAGAAGATCGCCAACAGCGGCAACAGCACGGCGAGGATGAGCAGGACCAGCAGCAGCCACTTGCCGCCACGCACGAACAGCCGATCGCCCAGATCGCCACGGAGCTTGTCGGCGGCCAGCGCCGGACTGCGATTCACCACGGCCTCCATCTCAGGCGAACACCTGCAGGCTGCGCGGAGGCAGCGACACCCAGATATCCGGGGTGCCCAGGCGCGGCATGTCTTCCGGCGCCAGCTCCGCCAGCAGCGCATATCCCGGCAGTTGCTCCAGCTCGAAGCTCATGCGGCAGCGGTTGCCGAGGAAGGTGATCTCGCGGATCTGCGCGCGGAACAGGTTCTCCTGGTGCACCGCCGGGTTCACGCTGATCGCCTCCGGGCGGCAGAACAGTCGGCCCGAGGCGCTCGCAGCCTGGTCCTGCAGGCACAGGCTGAGAGTGCCGACGCGAACCTGGCCGTCACTGCCACGCTCGAACGGCAGCCAGTTGCCCTGGCCGACGAACTCGGCGACGAAGGGCGTGCTCGGGGCGCTGTAGATCTCCTGGGCGGTGCCGTACTGCTCGATGCGCCCGTGGTTCATCACCGCGATGCGATCAGCCATCAGCATGGCTTCGTCCTGATTGTGGGTGACCATCACGGTGGTGATGCCCAGGCTCTTCTGCAACTGGCGCAACTCGCCGCACAGGTGCTCGCGGACGCGGGCGTCCAGCGCCGACATCGGTTCGTCGAGCAGCAGCAGCGACGGGCTCGGCGCCAGCGCGCGGGCCATCGCCACACGCTGCTGCTGGCCACCGGAGAGCTGGCCGGGATACTTCTTCTCGCTGCCGGCCAGGCCGACCAGTTCCAGCATCTCGCCAACGCGGCGGCGGGATTCGCCCTTGCTGGCATTGGCCAGGCCGTAGGCGATGTTCTGCTCGACGGTCAGGTTGGGGAACAGCGCGTAGGACTGGAACAGGATGCCGTAGTCCCGCGCCTGCGGCGGCAGCAGCGAGACATCGCGCTCGCCCAGGTGCAGGCTGCCTTCGTCCTGACGCTCCAGGCCGGCGATGCAGCGCAGCAGCGTGGTCTTGCCGCAACCGGAGGGGCCGAGCAGACAGACCAGCTCACCGGCCTTGACGTCCAGCGACACGCCGTCGAGGGCGACGAACTGGCCGAAGCGTTTACGGATGTGGCGCACGCTGAGCGGCGTGCCGGCGAGGGTGGGATGCATGGCGGTACCTCGTGCTCCTGTGGCTCACGCGCCGTGGGCAGCGGCGTGACTTGACGAGGCTCATGCTAGGGAGCGAATGCGACGGCTCTATTGCGATGATGAAAAGTGCACCGATAGATCCATAGGCAAATTTTGGTATGAGGGTGAAAAATTTTGCGAAACGGCGGGATTGAATGGTTTGGTCTGCGGCCTAGTCGTCAAGCGGATCGCGGACGGAGTCCGCTACTACGAGAGCACAGCTTCCGCTCTGGCTCTCGCTTTATAAGGCTTCCAGAGAAACCTCCGCACACGCCGGAACGCCCCTTCAGGAGGCCGAGTGGAATCGGAGTTTCAGGGGTTGAGCGACATGGATGTCGCGAGAGCGTCGTTGGGCCATGGATGGCCCATCGACGCGGGCCCCTGAAACTTCGATGGAGCGAGGGAACCCCGGCGAAGCCGGGGCCGGATGCAGGGGCAAGCGCTTTGGTTACTTTCTCGCGTTTGAGAAAGTGACTCGCCCGAGAGGGCGAAACAAAATCTACCAACACACGCCGAAGCGGCGCGGAAACCCCTAAACCCAAAAGAAAAGCACTGCGGACAGAGTTCGCTCCTACACCTGCGCCAACCCCAGGAACGCACTCGGCAACCGCGCCTGCCGCCGATCCTTCAGGCAATACAGATACTCATCGATCCGCCGCGCACCAACGATCTCCAGCACGCTCAGTTGCGGATTATCCGGCACCTCCTGGCGAGAAATGATGCTCACGCCCAGGTTGCGGATCACCGCCTCGCGGATCGATTCGCGGCTGCCGATTTCCAGCATCGAGGCCGGCGTCACCCCGGCTTCCTGCAACATCGCCTCGGTGAGTTCGCGAGTGGTCGAACCCGCCTCGCGCATCAGCAGGCAGTGATTGCGCAGATCACCCAGGGCCACCGACGCCTGCATCGCCAGCGGATGGCTGCGGTGCACCGCCAGCACCAGCGGATCGCTGCCGAGCACCACGCGGGTCAGGCGCGCATCGTCCACCTGCTGCGAGGACGCCGCCAGGTCGACCCGGCACTCCACCAGCGCTTCGAGCACCTGCTGGGAGTTGCCGATCTCCACCGACACTTCGATTTGCGGATGACGCTCGCGGAAGCTCTTGATCAGCCCGAGCACGTAGTAAGGAGAGGTGGCGCCGATGCGCAGCGCCCCCTGCATCTGCCCGCAATTGCGCAGGTAGAACTCGATGTCGGCTTCCTGCCGCAGCAGCGCCTCGACCATCGGCAGCAGGCGCGCGCCCTCGTCGCTCAGGGTCAGGCGGCGACCGCCACGGTAGAACAGCTCCACCGCGTACTGGCTTTCCAGGTTGCGGATCTGGGTGGTGACGGTGGGCTGGCTCAGGCCGAGCTTCTTTGCCGCTTGGGTGATGCTACCCAGCTTCGCCACCCGATAGAACGCTTTCAGTTCTGCACTCAGCATCCGCTAGACCCGCTGGTTCGTAAAATTCATCAACATTTTTCCAAGCGCCGCCGGCAATCCGACGCCAGCCCTCTGGCCACGGGCCTGGCCGTCTGTCCGCAGCGTCCAGAAAGGTCAACATACATGACCTATATGACTGACAAAGGCCCTTGGGCCTGGGCAGCACGGGCCTCAACGACTTTCATTGCCCTTTGGAAAATTTCCACACGGAAATCAATCGAGGCCTCACGAGGGCCGCTCAGGGAGCACTGATGAAGTACAAGGTCACAATGGTCTTCGAGACACGCCCCGAGGCCATCAAGATGGCGCCGCTGGCCAGGGTCCTGCGACGCACCCCGGAGATCGAGCTGCGCATCTGCTCCACCGGCCAGCGCCGGGAGATGCTACAGCAAGTGCTGGAATCCTTCGAACTGGAGGTCGACGAAGACTTCGACGTGATGACCCAGGGCCAGACGCTCAACGGCCTGTCGCAGCAGTTGGTGGCACGCCTGGAGGACAGCTACGACCGCCACCACCCCGACATCGTGCTGGCGCATGGCGACCCCACCACCAGCTTCATCGCCGCCCTCACCGCCTTCCACCGGCAGACTCCGGTGGCCCACGTCGAGTCGGGCCTGCGCAGCGGCAACATCCGCCAGCCGTGGCCGGAAGAAGCCAACCGCCGGCTCATCGCGGTGATCGCCGACCCGCACCTCCCGCCGACCAAGAAGTCCCGCGACAACCTGCTGCGCGAAGGGGTGAACTGGTCTGTCCCGGGCTGACTGCTCACGCCGTAACAGGCGAACACAGCAAAGAGCCAGACCCCATCCCGCGGAAGTCCAGCAAGGCACCGTAATTGCCTGCTGCTGGTAGCGTGCTGTCAAACGAAGAGCGAAGAGAAAGCCGAATAGGCTCGATGCAGCGGAAAACGTGGTGTCCCGGAGAGGGGTCGAACCTCCAACCTTCCCCTTAGGAGGGGGACGCTCTATCCAATTGAGCTACCGGGACACGATCGGGTCGGCATGTTAACGAGCGGTGGCGAATTTGTCATGCCGCTGCCACCGGGCGGGCCCATAATTTTTTCGACAGGGGAGGAATACCGTGAACAACAGCCCACCGGACCACCAGGCGACGCCCGACTCGCCTTTCGCCACATTCGACGTACGCGTCGCCACGCCGGACGACGCCCCGACCCTCGCGCTGCTGCTGCGGCAACTGGGCGCCCAGGACCCCAGCCCGGATGTCGCCTTGCTGGCATTGGAACTGGGCAATCAGCGCCCGACGCGGGTCACGCTGGTGGCCGAACGCGACGGCACCCTGCTGGGCACCTGCACCCTGCATCTCATCGAGCACATCGCCCACGGCTTCGCGCGCTCGGCGATCCTCGAAGACATGGTGGTGGACAATCGCGCCCGTGGCCAGGGCATCGGCCAGGCGCTGATCCGACGCGCCGTGGAGTGGGCCGGCGGTTGGGGCTGCTACAAACTGGCGCTGTCCAGCCACCAGGATCGGGAAATGGCCCACCGATTCTACGCGGCGATGGGCTTCGCGCCCCACGGCGTCAGCCTCTCGCTGCAACTGGGTTGACCGGACTCAGACCGCCTCGGCGGTAGGGCCATCCAGCACTTCGAGCAAATCGCGCACCGTCGTATCCAGCGACAGGGAATTGTCCAGTTCGACCAGCGGCCCCGGCAGGCCATCGGCGAAGTGCGCATTGCGCGCCAGTCGTGCCTCGACCTGCGGCAGGCTCTCCCGCCCTCGCGCCAGCAGGCGCGCCCGCAGGACATCCGGCGAAACCCGCAACAGCACCGCCAGCAGCTGTGGATAAAGCTCCCTGGCCCGAGGCAGGTACTTGCGCGAGCCATTGACCAGCACATCGTGCCCCGCCGCCAGCCAGTCATCGATTTCACGGGGGATGCCGTAGTACAGGCCATTGGCACGCCAGCTCATGGCAAAGGCGGCCGCCTGTTCCAGGCGTTCAAATTCTTCGCCCGTCACCGGGCGTGCATCCTCTCCCCGGGCTTCCGCCGAACGGGTTATCACCCGCCGCGCGATACGGCAGTCCCGCGCGGCCAGGGGGACGGCGGCGGCTTGCAACAGGCTGTCCTTGCCGGAGCCCGAAGGGCCCATCAGATAAATGAGTCTGCCTGGGGTCATGACACTCTCTGGAGCCGGCGGCTCGGCATTACGTCGTTTCTGATCCGCAGGCCAGATGATACCGTCCGCTGCGCAGGAGATCAGAAGAATTGCTATCGGAAATGGCCTTAAGATCGACCGGCCCTGCACGCGGCCAGCTCACTGTGCCATCATGCGCCCGCCCTCCATCGGATGCACACCGCCCCCTGTCGCGATGATGGCGCGGGGCCCTCTGCGCCTCGGCTACGCTGCCAACATCGGGCCTGACGTCACCTGAACCCATCGAAAGGGCGGTCTGCCGAGGGCATCGCATTTCGGATGATTGGTGCTGGCATTTAGCCTCCATCCGAGCCACAATGAGTCGCAGATTTGACGTCAAGTTATTGGTGTTTTTCAAAAACCATTGACGACACGCTGAACGGCCAACGGAAATTGCTGTCAAAGGGCCTGAACGAACGCTGACCCCTGGCATCGGCCTCCCTGACTTACAGGTTTAATGTATGCGCCCACTGAAACAGGCAACTCCTACCTACTCCAGCCGCACCGCTGACAAATTCGTCGTACGTCTGCCGGAAGGCATGCGCGAGCGTATCGCTGAAGTCGCTCGCAGCCACCATCGCAGCATGAACTCCGAGATCATCGCGCGCCTGGAGCAGAGCCTGCTTCAGGAAGGCGCACTGCAGGACAATCTCGGCATTCGTCTGGACAGCCCGGAGCTGAGCCTGCACGAGCGCGAGTTGCTGCAACGCTTCCGCCAACTGACCCATCGCCAGCAGAATGCCCTGATCGCCCTGATCGCGCACGACGCCGAGATGGCGCAGAACGACGCCTGAGTCGTAAGCAGTACCGAAAACAGCCGGCCTCGAGCCGGCTTTTTCATGTCTGCAGTTTCGTTTCCAACAGCGACTCGCAACAGGCACAAAAAAGCCGCCTCCCGGGCGGGCCTTTTCGGCGTCTCTGGCGGAGCCGGGACTACATCAGGAACAGCGTGGCCAGCCCGAGGAAGATGAAGAAGCCGCCGCTGTCGGTCATGGCGGTGATCATCACGCTGGAGCCCATCGCCGGATCGCGCCCCAGACGCAACAGGGTCATGGGAATCAACACGCCCATCAATGCCGCCAGCAGCAGGTTCAGGGTCATGGCGCCGGTCATCACCGCACCCAGCTCCCAGTTGCCGTACAGGTAGAAGGCGACGAAACCGATCACCCCACCCCACACCAGGCCGTTGACCAGCGCCACACCCAGCTCCTTGCGCAGCAGGCGGTTGGCGCTGTTGGTCTGGATCTGATCCAGCGCCATCGCGCGGACGATCATGGTAATGGTCTGGTTGCCAGAGTTGCCGCCGATGCCGGCGACGATAGGCATCAGCGCGGCCAGCGCCACCAGCTTCTCGATGGAGCCTTCGAACAGACCAATCACCCGCGAGGCGATGAAGGCGGTGATCAGGTTGGTGGCCAGCCAGGCCCAGCGGTTGCGCACCGACTTCCAGACCGAGGCGAAGATGTCTTCCTCTTCTCGCAGACCGGCCATGCTCAGTACTTCGCTTTCGCTCTCCTCACGGATCAGGTCGACCATCTCGTCGATGGTCAGACGACCGATCAGCTTGCCGTTCTTGTCCACCACCGGGGCGGAAATCAGGTCGTAGCGCTCGAAGGCCTGGGCGGCGTCGTAGCCGTCCTCGTCGGGGGTGAAGGTCACCGGATCGGTCGCCATGACCTCGGCCACGTCCTTGTCCGGGTCATTCACCAGCAGGCGCTTGATCGGCAGTACGCCCTTGAGCACGCCGTCATAGTCGACCACGAAGAGCTTGTCGGTGTGGCCGGGCAGTTCCTTGAGGCGGCGCAGATAGCGCAGCACCACCTCCAGGCTGACGTCATCGCGGATGGTGACCATCTCGAAGTCCATCAGCGCGCCGACCTGGTCTTCCTCGTAGGACAGCGCCGAACGCACACGTTCGCGCTGCTGCTGATCGAGGCTTTCCATCAGTTCGTGGACTACATCGCGCGGCAGCTCCGGCGCCAGATCCGCGAGTTCGTCGGCGTCCATGTCCTTGGCGGCGGCGAGGATCTCGTGATCGTCCATGTCGGCGATCAGAGTTTCCCGCACGGCGTCGGAGACTTCGAGGAGGATGTCGCCGTCGCGCTCGGCCTTGACCAACTGCCAGACCGTCAGGCGGTCGTCCAGCGGAAGGGATTCGAGGATGTGGGCGATGTCGGCCGGGTGCAGCTCTTCCAGCTTGCGCTGGAGTTCCGCCAGGTTCTGGCGGTGCACGAGGTTTTCGACGAGGTCTTGATGCTGGCCTTCCTGACGGTGCGTCAGGTCTTCCACCAGCTTGTGCTTGTGCAGCAGGTCGACCACCTGGTTGAGGCGGTCCTGCAGGCTTTCCTGCGGCTTCTTGGCTTCTACTTCGGTCATAGCACGCTCCACCCCCAGTGGCAGAACGCGCCATTGGGGATCAGTACATCAGGTCGTGTGTACGCAATCGGGGTTCTGAGTAACTACTGGGTAAGTCCATGGTGGTTGTCCCATGCGCCCATCAAGGGCAGATGCGGGAAATGATAACACTCCGGGGTGCAATAGGCGTTACAAAATCACGGCTAGAACAATCGCTTGCGCCCGAAAGCTCAGCGTCGGCTCATCGCACGGTTCGACGCGCGAAATCCCCGACAAGACACCCGGCACCGGCTTACAAATTCCCCTCCTAGGCTGCTGGCAGGCCCGCCGTCATGGAGGACATCATGCGCCTGCCCGTCACGCTGTTTTCAATCCTGCTTCTGCTACCGACCGCTGAGGCGGCAGCGGTGTTCCGCTGCACTGCCGCGGACGGCAGCGTACTCTTCAGCCAGTATGGCTGCCCCGGCGACCGGCTGCAGAGCAATCAGGAAGCCTCAAATCCCACGCCAGGAGGCGACAAGCCGGTCCCCCTGGCGAACCCCATGCCCACACCGCGAACCCGCCCTGTAGCGCGCGAGAAGGGCCAAGAGAACGACAAGGCCATCGTCGTCGTGGGAGAGCAGCAGAATGGCTGCGGCAATCGCGTGACCGGCTCAGCCAGACGCAAAGCGATCATCGAAGGCAGGATCAGGAGCGGAATGACCCGCGGCGATGTGGAAAGCACGCTGGGGCGACCGGACAAGGTCAGCCAGAACAATGGAACACTGCGCTACCACTACAAAGCGGACAGGCAGCATGGTGCGCGCACCGTGACTTTCGACGAGGACGGCTGCGTGGCAGGCAAGGCGAAACGCTGAGATTCGCGGCGTCGGTTTTTCACGGGACAAAGAAAAAGGGCCTGCATTGCTGCAGGCCCTTTCGTATATGGCGCACTCAGGAGGATTCGAACCTCCGACCGCTCGGTTCGTAGCCGAGTACTCTATCCAGCTGAGCTATGAGTGCGTCGTCGGTAAAGTTTAACCAGATTCACCAACTGGTTGCAGCTAATGGCTTTTCAGCCCTTTCGCCACTGAAGCCCCGCTTTCGCGCTACTTCGTATATGGCGCACTCAGGAGGATTCGAACCTCCGACCGCTCGGTTCGTAGCCGAGTACTCTATCCAGCTGAGCTATGAGTGCGCTGATGAGGGCGCAAATTCTAGTGCTATCTTTCTGACCTGTCAACAAGATTTTTTCAATCTTTTCAGTCACTTACGTAACTGGACAACTCACTGCACCAGGAGATGCAATGGCGGAGAGGGGGGGATTCGAACCCCCGACACCCTTTTGAGATGTACTCCCTTAGCAGGGGAGCGCCTTCGGCCACTCGGCCACCTCTCCGCAACACGGGGCGCATAATATCCAGGTTTTCCCCGTTTGCAAAGAAAATTTTTAGAAAAATTAATGGTTTGGTTCTTGGTCTTTCTCTTTCTGGATGCGCTGGTAGATTTCCTCACGGTGCACAGCGACTTCCTTCGGCGCATTCACACCGATACGCACCTGATTTCCCTTGACACCCAACACAGTCACGGTGACGTCATCACCGACCATCAGGGTCTCTCCGACCCGGCGAGTCAGAATCAGCATTCCTTTCTCCTTACGAATTACGGATAAACAGTCTGCAAAAAAGAAATGGTGGCAGATTCGCGCAGTTCAAGTGCGCGAATCCTTCACCCAAGTATTGACCAGTCTTGTCGGAATGAAAGTTCCTAACGGCCAGTCAAAAACGACAAAAGGCGCGGGTTAGCCGCGCCTTTCTGGGTCCACTCCCCTTATTCGCCCTGGTGGGCCGGGGCGTCGAGCTCGAACGCCGTGTGCAGGGCACGCACCGCCAGCTCCAGGTACTTCTCTTCGATGACCACGGAAACCTTGATTTCCGAGGTGGAGATCATCTGGATATTGATGGACTCCTTGGCCAGCGCCTCGAACATGCGGCTGGCAACACCGGCATGGGAACGCATGCCGACACCGACGATGGAAACCTTGGCGATGTTGGTGTCGCCGGTAGCTTCGCGCGCACCGATACTGATGGCGGTCTGCTTGAGGATCTCCAGGGCGGCCTGGTAGTCGTTGCGGTGCACGGTGAAGGTGAAGTCGGTGGTGTTATCGTGCGAAACGTTCTGCACGATCATATCGACTTCTACATTGGCGGCACTGATTGGGCCAAGAATCTTGAAAGCAACGCCGGGGGTATCCGGTACGCCACGGATGGTCAGCTTGGCTTCGTCGCGATTGAAGGCGATGCCGGAGATGATCGGCTGTTCCATGGATTCCTCTTCATCAAGGGTAATGAGGGTGCCCGGACCCTCCTGGAAGCTGTGCAGCACGCGCAGCGGGACGTTGTACTTGCCGGCGAACTCGACCGAACGGATCTGCAGGACCTTGGAGCCGAGGCTGGCCATTTCCAGCATCTCCTCGAAGGTGATCTTGCTCAGGCGGCGCGCCTGCGGCACGACGCGTGGGTCGGTGGTGTAGACGCCATCGACATCTGTGTAGATCTGGCACTCGTCGGCCTTCAGCGCCGCGGCCAGGGCCACGCCAGTGGTGTCGGAACCGCCACGGCCGAGGGTGGTGATGTTGCCGTGCTCGTCCACCCCCTGGAAGCCTGCGACCACTACAACACGGCCAGCTTTCAGATCTGCACGAATATTCGCATCATCAATGCTCAGGATACGCGCCTTGGTGTGGGAACTGTCGGTCAGGATACGAACCTGATTGCCGGTGTAGGACACCGCCGGCACGCCGCGCTTCATCAGCGCCATGCTCAGCAGCGCGATGGTCACCTGCTCGCCGGTGGATACCATCACGTCCAGCTCGCGCGGAATCGGCACGTCCATGATCTGTTTCGCCAGACCAATCAGGCGGTTGGTCTCGCCGCTCATGGCGGATACCACCACGACGATGTCATCGCCCGCTTCACGGAATTTCTTCACCTTCTCGGCCACCTGCTCGATTCGCTCGACGGTGCCGACGGAGGTCCCTCCAAACTTCTGTACGATCAAAGCCATTTCAAAAGCCGCCTGATTCCTGAAGGGCGCCCATTTAACATGCATCACCGCATGCTGCCAAGGACCGCCGGACGCGCTGCGGACCCCGGTATTTCAGGGCCTTTAGAGCCTGTTTACGATCTCGCGAGCTAGAGCAGAACAAGGCGAAATCGGTTGAGGGAGCGGAGTTTACACACAGTAAATGAGCATCCCGAAACCGATTTCAACGCCGTTATGCCGACGCGCAGCAGATCGTAAGCAGGTTCTTAGAGGCCCTGTTCGACAAATGTACGCGCCAGCGTCAGAGCCTCGTCCAGCTTGCCGGCATCGACGCCACCGCCCTGGGCCATGTCCGGGCGACCACCGCCCTTCCCGCCCACGGCCGCAGCGGCCTGCCTCATCAGATCGCCAGCTTTCAGCTTGGCGGTCAGGTCCTGGGTCACACCGGCAACCAGCACGACCTTCTCCTCGAACACGCCGCCCAGCAGGATCACACCGCTGCCGAGCTTGTTCTTGAGCTGGTCGACCAGCGCCAGCAGCGCCTTGCCGTCCAGGCCGTCGAGACGGGAGGACAGCACCTTCACGCCGCCGACTTCCACGGCGGAGCCCGCCAGGTCATCCCCGGCCGCGCTGGCAGCCTTGGCCTTGAGCTGTTCCAGCTCTTTCTCCAGCTGACGATTGCGCTCGATCAGGCCGGAGAGCTTGTCCAGCAGGTTGTCACGACTACCCTTGACCAGGCCGGCCGCTTCCTTGAGCTGCTCTTCGGCACCGTTGAGATAAGCCAGCGCAGCGCCGCCGGTGACCGCTTCGATACGGCGAACGCCGGAAGCCACACCGCCTTCGCTGGTGATCTTGAACAGGCCGATATCACCGGTACGGGACACGTGGGTGCCGCCGCACAGCTCGACGGAGAACTTGCCGCCCATGCTCAGCACACGTACCTGGTCGCCGTACTTCTCACCGAACAGTGCCATTGCACCCTTGGCCTTGGCGGTGTCGATGTCGGTTTCCTCGGTCTCGACCTCGGAGTTCTTGCGGATTTCGCGGTTGACGATGTCTTCCAGCTGCTTCAATTGCTCGGGCTTGATCGCCTCGAAGTGGCTGAAGTCGAAGCGCAGGCGCTGGCTGTCGACCAGCGAGCCCTTCTGCTGGACGTGATCGCCCAGCACCTGGCGCAGCGCAGCGTGCAGCAGGTGGGTAGCGGAGTGATTCAGCGCGGTGGCCTGGCGCACGGTGGCGTCGACCTCGGCTTTCACAGCAGCGCCAACGCTCAGACTGCCTTGGGCAACCACGCCGTGGTGCAGGTGGGCGCCGCCCGCCTTGGTCGTGTCGCGCACGTCGAAGCGCACGCCGGCACCCGCGAGGTAGCCGCAGTCGCCGACCTGGCCGCCGGATTCGGCGTAGAACGGGGTCTGGTCGAGGACGACCACGCCCTCCTCGCCTTCACCCAGTTGCTCGACGGCCTTGCCGTCCTTGAACAGCGCGATGATCTGGCCCGCGCCGGATACGCCCTGGTAGCCGAGGAAGCGGGTGTCGCCCTCCACTTTAACCAGGCTGTTGTAGTCCATGCCGAAGGCGCTGGCGGAGCGGGCGCGCTCGCGCTGGGCCTCCATCTCGCGCTCGAAGCCTTCCTCGTCGAGGGTCAGGCTGCGCTCGCGGGCGATGTCGTTGGTCAGGTCAACCGGGAAGCCGTAGGTGTCGTACAGCTTGAACACCACGTTGCCGGGAATGACGCTGCCCTTGAGCTCGGACAGGTCCTGCTCGAGGATCTTCAGACCCTGCTCCAGGGTCTTGGCGAACTGCTCTTCCTCGGTCTTCAGCACGCGCTCGATGTGCGCCTGCTGCTGCTTGAGCTCGACGAAGGCCTCGCCCATCTCGCCGACCAGGGCGGAGACGATCTTGTGGAAGAAGGTGCCCTTGGCACCCAGCTTGTTACCGTGGCGGCAGGCACGACGGATGATGCGACGCAGCACGTAGCCACGGCCTTCGTTGGACGGCAGCACGCCGTCTGCGATCAGGAAGCCGCAGGAACGGATGTGGTCGGCCACCACTTTCAGCGACGGTGCGTCGTCGTTGGCGCAGCCGATGGCGTCGGCCGAAGCCTTCAGCAGGCTCTGGAACAGGTCGATCTCGTAGTTCGAGTGGACGTGCTGCAGCACCGCGCTGATGCGCTCCAGGCCCATGCCGGTGTCCACGCTCGGCGCCGGCAGCGGGTGCATGACGCCGTCCGCGGTGCGGTTGAACTGCATGAACACGTTGTTCCAGATCTCGATGTAGCGGTCGCCGTCTTCTTCCGGCGAGCCGGGCGGGCCGCCCCAGATGTCGGCGCCGTGGTCGAAGAAGATCTCGGTGCACGGGCCGCACGGGCCGGTATCGCCCATCGCCCAGAAGTTGTCCGACGCGTAGGGAGCGCCCTTGTTGTCGCCGATGCGGACCATGCGCTCGGCGGGAATACCGACTTCCTGGGTCCAGATGTCGTAGGCCTCGTCATCGCTGGCGTAAACGGTGACCCAGAGTTTTTCCTTGGGCAGGTTCAGCCACTTGTCCGAGGTCAGGAATTCCCAGGCGTAGGTGATGGCGTCGCGCTTGAAATAGTCGCCGAAGCTGAAGTTGCCCAGCATTTCGAAGAAGGTGTGGTGGCGCGCGGTGTAACCGACGTTTTCCAGGTCGTTGTGCTTGCCGCCGGCACGCACGCACTTCTGGCTGGTGGTGGCGCGGGTGTAGGCGCGCTTTTCCAGGCCCAGGAAGCAATCCTTGAACTGGTTCATGCCTGCGTTGGTGAACAGCAGGGTCGGGTCGTTCGCGGGGATCAGCGAACTGGACGCTACGCGGGTGTGCCCCTTCTCTTCGAAGAAGCGGAGGAAGGCTTCACGGATTTCAGCGCTTTTCATAGGTTCTTCCACGGAAAAATGCGGCCACGAATCGCCGGCAAAGGGCCGCATTATATCGGCCCCGCATCAAGGTTGTAGTGTCTTTGCGCGATAGTTAACCCCTATCGCGCAATAATTTCTGTCAGGAACGACGAAAGGCGGCAAAAGCTTCGACGATACGCGGGATATCGGCGTTTTTCACATCCAGGTGGGTGACCAGGCGCAGGCGCGCCGCCGGGCTGACGCGGATGCCCTGCTTGGCAAGGTGCTCGCCCAGGGCACCGGCCTGCTCGCCGATGCCAACGTAGACCATGTTGCTCTGCACCGGCTCGATGGCGTAGCCCAGTTCGGCCAGGCCACGGCCCAGCGCTTCGGCGTTGGCGTGGTCCTCGGCCAGGCGCTCGACCTGATGGTCCAACGCATACAGCGCCGCCGCCGCGAGGCCACCGGCCTGACGCATGCCGCCGCCGACCATCTTGCGCAGGCGACGCGCACGGCCGATCAGCTCGGCATCGCCGCAGAGCACCGACCCTACCGGCGCGCCAAGGCCCTTGGACAGGCACACCGAGACGGAGTCGAAGTGGCGAGTAATCTCGCGGGCGTCCACGCCCAGCTTCACCGCCGCGTTGTACAGGCGCGCGCCGTCCAGGTGCAGCGCCAGGCCACGACGGCGGGTCATCTCCCGCGCGGCAGCCAGGTAGGTCAGCGGCAGGACCTTGCCCTGCATGGTGTTTTCCAGCGCCAGCAGGCGGGTGCGGGCGAAGTGGAAATCGTCCTGCTTGATCGCCGCCTCGACCTTGGCCAGGTCCAGCGAGCCGTCGGCTTCACCCTCGATGGGCTGCGGCTGGATCGAGCCCAGGACCGCGGCGCCGCCGCCTTCATATTTATAGGTGTGCGCCTGCTGGCCGACGATGTACTCGTCGCCCCGGCCGCAGTGGGCCATCAGGCCGAGCAGGTTGCTCATGGTGCCGGTGGGCACGAACAGCGCGGCGGCGAAGCCCAGGCGCTCGGCGAGGGTCGCTTCCAGGCGGTTCACCGTCGGGTCTTCGCCGTAGACGTCATCGCCCAGTTCGGCCCGCGCCATCGCCTCGCGCATGCCGGTGGTGGGCAAGGTCACGGTGTCGCTGCGAAGGTCGATGATGGACATGGCAAGGCTCCTCGGGCATCAGGCGGAAAGCGCCGATGCTAAGCGCTCACCAGAGGAGGAACAAGGGTTGAGTGCGCAGGGTCGAGGGGACGACCAGTTCTTGCTCGCGAACCCATTTTCCCGGCGACTTCGGCGTCGGGCGGTTCGCGAGCAAGCTCGCTCCTACAAACGCCGTCAAAGCTCGGTGGGGACGACCAGGATTCCGGCGCGCAAGCCGTTCTTCACCCGCGGGTTGGGGAAGATGATTCGTGCGCCCTGCTCTTCCACGATCCAGCGGGTGCCGCCGATGTCCTCGGCGAGCAGGTAGCCCTGGTCCAGTTCGGTGAAGTTATCCACCGCGTCGTCCAGGTGCAGGCGAAAATGGTCGCTGTGCTTGATCACTTCGCGGGATACGGCGAACAGCTTCAGGCCATCGAGTGGCGCCCCATCGACGACGGCGGCGTCGCCACGGATCAGGCTCTGCAGCATGGCTTCCAGACGATCGAGGTTGACCACCTGGTTCTGTCCGAACGGCCGCGCCTTGCCCAGTTCCAGGGTAAAGGCTTCGGCGTCGAGGCGACTGTAGGTGTAAGCACTGAAGGTAATGCCCGGCTTGTTCTGCAGCAGTACCGCATCGATGCCGGCACTGCGCAGGCGCGCCAGTTCATCGCGGGAGTGCTGGCGACCCTCGCTCCAGGGATAAAGGGCAAACTGTTCGATCTTCGACCCACGGATGGCGGTATGCAGGTCGTAGTGCAGGCGGGTACGCCCGGCACGGGCGAAGAAGGCGGCAGCCAGACGCTCCAGTTCGGCGGCGCGCAAGGCTTCGTTGCCGCTGCCCTCCTCGTGACGACCGCAGAACAGGCGGTTGATATCCTGCTCCAGGTAGCGCTCGCCGCGACGCATGGCCTCGGGGTTGCCCAGCAGGATCAGGGTGCGCGCCGCAGGCTTGAGCTCGCCACGGGCAATGCGCTGCACCAGACGGTCGAGCAGTTCGATGGGCGCGGTCTCGTTACCGTGGATGCCCGCCGAGAGCAGCAGGTCGCGACCCTGGTCGCGGGTGGTCGAAGGGGTGATTTCCAGCGCGCCTTCCGCCAGCCAGTGCAGGCGGGTGCCATCCGCGGTGAGCTGGATCTTTTCCGTCGGCTCACGGCCGGCGAGGGTCAGTTCGAGCAGTTTGCCCAGGGCTAGCATGCGGACGCCTCCATCATTCCCCGCGGCCGGAGCGGCCGCGGGCTCCGCGATCAGTGGTGGTGGTCACATCCACAGTCTGGACCATGTTCGTGGACTTCGGCGGCTTCCAGTTCAAGGCTCAGGCCCAACTGGTTCACCGCCTGCGGACGCACCACCAGCAGCGGGATCTCGGCGTCGTCCTCATGGGAGTCGGCGTAGATCGTAAGGCCGCCCTTGCCATCGGCCTCCAGCCACAGCTCGCGCCCTTCCAGGCGGATGGCCAGGCGCGCGGTGTGGGTCTCGCGGCGCTCGCCCTGGTTGTCTTCGAGAATCAGCGGGAGGCTTTCGGTCATGTCAGTCACCTGACCCGTTCAATGCCTCGCCGAGCGCAGCTCAGGCGAGGCAAGAACAGGCGAAAGAGCGCAGTTTACGCGCTGTAAATGAGCATCTTGAGCCTGTTTTTAACGCTGCATGAGCAAGCGCAGGCAGGCAGTGAACGGGTCATCAGATCTGCTGGAACGGATAAACCGAGCCCAGTTTAAGGATCTGGCTCAATTCATCCAACGCCGTCCGGCACTCAACGAGCAATTGCGGGTCGGCCAGGTCGGCTTCGGCCAGGCGATCGCGGTAGTGCTTGTCGACCCAGGTGACCAGGGTGTCGTGCAGGGTCGGGGTCATGATCACGCCTGGATTCACCGCTGCCAGCTCGGCGTCATTGAGCGCCACGCGCAGTCGCAGGCAGGCCGGGCCACCACCGTTCTGCATGCTCTGCTTGAGGTCGAACACCTTCACCTCGCGGATCGGCCCGTCCTCGGCGGTCAGGCGCGAAAGGTATTGCCACACGCGCTCGTTCTTGCGGCACTCCTCCGGGACGATCAGCAGCATGTTGCCGTCGGCACGGGTGAGCAGTTGGCTGTTGAACA
Source organism: Pseudomonas sp. MT3 (assembly GCF_054720805.1). Classification (NCBI taxonomy): domain Bacteria; kingdom Pseudomonadati; phylum Pseudomonadota; class Gammaproteobacteria; order Pseudomonadales; family Pseudomonadaceae; genus Pseudomonas; species Pseudomonas sp. MT3. The sequence continues at coordinate 12,605 of NZ_JBTVPY010000004.1, read as the reverse complement.
GGTAGGACTTCACCGCGTCCTCGACCGTGACCTGGTCGCTCGGCACACACACGGCGCGGAAGCGACCGCCACGGCGGCCCAGCTTGTCGTGCAGCTCGGCGAGCACGCGCTCGGTGTCGAGGAAGGCGTCTTCGTGGTGGAACAGCACTTCGCCGTTACCGACCGCGATCACATCGTTGTGGAACACGCCCTGGTCGATTACCGCCGGGTTCTGCTGGGCGTAGACCACGCCGTCGTCACTCAGGCCGTGCAGGCGGGCGACCGCCTGGCAGGCTTCCAGGGTCTGCCGCGCCGGGTAGCGCTGCGGTGCCGGGAAGCGGCTGTCGAAGGCGCTGCGACCGAACACGAAGAACTCGACGCCGGCTTCGCCATAGGACTTGCAGAAGCGCGTGTGGTTGGCCGCGCCCTCGTCGCCGAACTGGGCGACTGCCGGCAGGGCGGCGTGGTGGGCGAAGTGCTGCTCGTCATTGAACATCGCCGCGAGGATGCGGCTGGTCTGCGGATGCTCGATGGAACGGTGGAACTTGCAGTTCAGGTTGGCGGCGGTGAAGTGCACGCGGCCATCGGCAGTGTCGGCACCGGGGCTGACAGTGGCGGCGTTGGCGGTCCACATGCAGGATGCAGAGCTGACGGCGGCGAGCAGCGGCATGGCTTCTTTCGCCGCCCTGGCGATCACTTCGGCGTCGGTTCCGGAGAAGCCCAGGGCCCGCAGCGAGGCAACGGCCGGACGCTCCTGCGGGGCGAACACGCCCTGCTTGAAGCCCATTTCCATCAGCGCCTTCATCTTCGACAGGCCCTGCTTTGCCGCTTCGCGCGGGTTGGAGGCCGCCTGGCTGTTGCTCTGCGAAGCCACGTTGCCGTAGGACAGGCCGCCGTAGTTGTGCGTCGGCCCGACCAGACCGTCGAAGTTCATTTCATAGGCGGTCATCACAGGCTCACTCCCGGAGTCAGGGTTGCAGGCAGGCTCAGGCTGTCGCTTTCCAGCGAGGCGACCGGGTACGCGCAGTAGTCGGCTGCGTAGTAGGCGCTCGGGCGGTGGTTGCCGGAGGCGCCGATGCCGCCGAACGGCGCGCTACTGGCGGCGCCGGTCAGTTGCTTGTTCCAGTTGACGATGCCGGCGCGGCTCTCGATGAGGAAGTCCTCAAAGCGCTCGCGGGAGTCCGACAGCAGGCCGGCGGCGAGGCCGTACTGGGTGGCATTGGCTTCACGCACGGCGGCGTCGAAGCTTGAGTAACGAATCACCTGCAGCAGCGGGCCGAAGAACTCTTCGTCCGGGCGCTCGCTGACGGCGCTCACGTCGAGGATGCCGGGGGTCAGCAGCGCGGCGGTGGCCAGCGGCTGGGTCATCGCCAGCAGCGGCTTGGCGCCCTTGGCCAGCAATTGTTCCTGGGCCTTGATCAGGTGCTGCGCGGCGGCCAGCGAGATCACCGAGCCCATGAAGGGCGCCGGTTGTTCATCGAAGGCACCGACCTTGATGGTCGCGGCCACGGCCACCAGGCGCTCGATCAGCGTGTCGCCCCAGGCGCCCTGCGGCACCAGCAGGCGGCGGGCGCAGGTGCAGCGCTGGCCGGCGGAAATGAAGGCGGACTGGATGATGGTGTAGACGGCGGCGTCCAGGTCCTTCACCTCGTCGACGATCAGCGGGTTGTTGCCCCCCATCTCCAGCGCCAGGATCTTCTGCGGGCGGCCGCCGAACTGGCTGTGCAGCAGATTGCCGGTGCGGCTGGAGCCGGTGAAGAACAGGCCATCGATATCGTCGTTGCCAGCCAATGCCACGCCAGTATCGCGGGCGCCCTGCACCAGGTTGATCACACCGGCGGGGATGCCGGCTTCTATCCAGGCCTGCAGGGTCAGTTCGGCGACCTTCGGGGTCAGCTCGCTGGGCTTGAACACCACGGCATTGCCCGCCAGCAGGGCCGGCACGATGTGGCCGTTGGGCAGGTGGCCGGGGAAGTTGTACGGGCCGAACACCGCGACCACGCCGTGGGGCTTGTGGCGCAGCACGGCAGTGGCGTCGGCCAGGGGCCCGCTCTTCTCGCCGGTGCGTTCACGCAAAGCCTGGACCGAGATGGCGATCTTGTTGACCATGCTGGTCACTTCGGTGGCAGCTTCCCACAGCGGCTTGCCGGTTTCCTCGCCAATGGCACGGGCCAGCTCCTCGGAACGGCCCTTGAGGGCAGCGGCGAAGCGCTCCAGCACGGCGATGCGCTCTTCCAGCGGGCGGCGCGCCCAGGCCGGGAAGGCGCTGCGCGCGGCGGCGACGGCGGCGGCGACCTGCGCGGCCGAGGCGGCGTGACCGCTCCAGACCACGGTCTGGCTAACCGGGCAGAGGGATTCCAGCAGCTCGCCTTCGCCCGCCAGCCACTGGCCGGCAATGTAGTGGGTATTCATCATCAGGCTCCCCTGACGCCTCGCGGCGTCAGTTGCGTTTTCCGGAGAGGGGCACCGCGCGGACCGAAGCCCCGGCGGACAGGCGCAGGCGCTTGGCGGTCTGCGCATCGACCACCAGCGAGCCGGCGGCCACGCGCGCCGGCGCCGCGGTGATGCGGCACTCCTCGCGCTTGCGGTTGTGGACCAGGTAGGGCTCGGCGTCGTCGCCCGGTGTGCCAATGGCCAACACCAGGTTCTGGCTGTCGGCGATGGCACGGATCTTCTCGGTCGGCGCCTCGATGGCGGGGCCGGCGTCGAAGATGTCGACGTACCCCTGGTAACTGAAGCCCTCGGCCTTGAGCATGGCCAGCGCCGGTTCGGTGTGTGGGTGCACGCGGCCGATCACCTCCCGCGCATCCTCGGAGAGGAAGCAGGTGTAGAGCGGGAACTTGGGCATCAGCTCGGCGATGAAGGACTTGTTGCCCACGCCGGTCAGGTAGTCGGCCTGGCTGAACTCCATCTTGAAGAAGTGCCGGCCCAGGCTTTCCCAGAACGGCGAGCGACCGTCCTCGTCGGACATGCCGCGCATTTCGGCGATCACCTTGTCGCCGAACAGCTCGCGGAATTCGGCGATGAACAGGAAGCGCGCCTTGGACAGCAACCGGCCGTTCAGGCCCGCGCGGTGGTCGGCATGCAGGAACAGCGAGCACAGCTCGGACTGCCCGGTGAGGTCGTTGGCCAGGAACAGCGTGGGAATCTCGCGGTGGATACCCAGTTCCTGGGAGGCGCTGACGGTCAGGCCGACGCGGTAGTTGTACCAGGGCTCGCGCAGGCCGACCGCGCCGGCCACGGCGGAAATCCCCACCACCTTGCCATCGTCGTTCTCGAGGACGAACAGGTAGTCGGCATCGGCGCGCTCGGCCTCGCCACGGAAGGCCTTCTCGGCCCAGCTCACGCGGTGCTGCAGGCGCTGCTCGTTGGCCGGCAGCGTGGTCAGGCCGGTGCCGGTGCTGCGCGCCAGGTCGAACAGGGCCGGAAGGTCGGCACTGGTTACGGGACGGACGATCATGCTCTCTCCCCTCAGATCGCGACCAGGCGCACGCTGGCGCCCTCGCCGATACCCAGGGCGTCGGCGGTTTCCTGGTTCAGGGTCACCGGCTTGCCGGGTGCCCAGTCGAGTTCGGTGACGATGGCGCGGAAGTCCTGCAACTGGCCGTTGGTGACCAGATAACCACGGTTGCCCTTGCCGCTCGCGCCGATACGCACCGGTACCTGCCGGCTCTGGGCGATGGAGCGGATGCTGGAGGTGGGCGCGTGCAGGGTCGGGCCGCCGTCGAAGATGTCGACGTAGTTGTCGGACTCGAAGCCATCGCGCATCAGGATGTCGAAGGTGATCTGCGCACGCGGGTGCACCTGGCCCATAGACTCCTGCGCCTCGTCCGGCAGCAGCGGTACGTAGATCGGGTAATGCGGCATCAGTTCGGCGAGGAAGGTCCGGCTCTTCAGACCCGAGAGCTTCTCGGCCGCGGAGTAGTCGAGGTCGAAGAAGTTGCGCCCGATGGCGTTCCAGAACGGCGACTGGCCCTGGTCGTCGCTGTAGCCGACGATCTCCACCACCACCGCATCGGCGAAGCGTTCCGGATGGCTGGCCATGAACAGCAGGCGGCCACGGGAGTTGAGCTCGGCGATGGGTGTGTTCACCAGGTCGCGCTCGACGTAGAAACTGGTCAGCAGGCTGTTGCCGGTGAGGTCGTGGCACAGCGAGAGGACGTGGATCTTGTTGTGGATCGAAAGCGACCGGGAAGCGTGCACGAAGGTCTCGTTGCGGAAGCTGTAGAACGGCTCGGAGAAACCGGCCGACGCAACGATCGCCGAGCAGCCGACCAGGCGGCCGCTGACGCTGTCTTCCAGCACGAAGAAATAGCTCTCTTCACCGTTGAAGCTCACTTCGGCGGCGAACGAGGCCTCCGAGGCGAGGATCTTTTCCCGCAGGCGTTCCGCGTCGTCCGGCAGCGACGTGACGCCGACCGGGCTGTCCGCGGCAAGACGCTGCACCTGCTGCAGGTCGGCCACTTGGGCGGGGCGCATCACCAACATGGCGTCACTCCTCTAACCAGACAAAAGTTTCATGATTCGTGGGCGCGACACGACTCGTGCCGCACTCACCAGGGCATTTTCGAAAACCGGCCGGGGTATCCCGGCCGGTGGGGCGGCGAAATCGCTCCGCCGCCGATTCAGCTTAGCCGCAGGCGTCAGCCGCGGGTCAGCTTGGCGATGGCGCGCTCGAGGCGATCCAGACCTTCGTCGATGTCCGCGTCAGGGATCACCAGGCTGGGCGCGAAGCGCACCACGTCCGGGCCGGCCTGCAGGACCATCACGGCCTCTTTCTCGGCAGCGTTCAGCACATCCTTGGCCTTGCCTTTCCAGGCATCGGCCAGTACGGCGCCGATCAGCATGCCCATGCCGCGCACCTGGGTGAAGATGCCGTACTCGGCGGCAATCTTCTCCAGGCGGACCTTGAAGCGCTCATGCTTGGCTTTCACGCCTTCGAGCACTTCCGGGGTGTTGATCACGTCGAAGGCCGCGCCGGCGACGGCGCAGGCCAGCGGGTTACCGCCGTAGGTGGTGCCGTGGGTGCCGACGACCAGGTGCTCGGCGATCTTCGCGGTGGTCAGCATGGCGCCGATCGGGAAGCCGCCGCCCAGGCCCTTGGCACTGGAAAGGATGTCCGGGTTCACGCCGTAGTACTGGTGGGCGTAGAGGTAGCCGATACGGCCGAAGCCGCTCTGCACTTCGTCGAAGATCAGCAGCGCGTTGTTCTCGTCGCACAGCTTGCGCACGCCTTCCAGGTAGGCCTGGTCGGCCGGCAGCACGCCACTCTCGCCCTGCACCGGTTCGAGGATCACGGCGCAGGTCTTGTCGGAAATGGCCGCCTTCAGGGCTTCCAGGTCGTTGAACGGAATGTGGGTGATACCTTCGATCTTCGGGCCGAAACCATCGGAATACTTGGCCTGGCCACCGACATTGACGGTGAACAGGGTACGGCCGTGGAAGCTGTTGACCATCGAGATGATCTCGTACTTCTCGGGGCCGTAGACATCGTGGGCATAGCGGCGCGCCAGCTTCAACGCGGCCTCGTTGGCCTCGGCGCCGGAGTTGGCGAAGAACGCGCGCTCGGCGAAGGTGGCGTCGATCAGCTTCTTGGCCAGGCGCAGGGCCGGCTCGTTGGTGAACACGTTGGAGACGTGCCAGATCTTGCCGGCCTGCTCGGTCAGCGCCTGCATCAGCGCCGGGTGCGCATGCCCCAGGGAGTTCACTGCGATGCCGCCGGCGAAGTCGATCAGCTCTCGGCCGTTCTGGTCCCAGACTCGCGAGCCCTCGCCACGCACCGGAATGAAGGCAGCCGGCGAGTAGTTGGGAACCATGACCTGGTCGAAGTCGGAGCGTTGGACCTGAGCTTGCGGAGCAGACATCGGTGTTCTCCTGCCTGGTTGAGGCGGCTATCGATGGAAGGATTGTAGGGACGATTGTCGGGTCGGCATTGTCGCCATGCGACAACTTGTTATAGCGCCAACCCACGGATTGCCGAGCTTTACGGAAATGCGACAGAAAGCGTCGGGAAGGCGCAGTGTACGGCCTGCGGGCTGCTGCGGGTACACGCGGGCGTGGAATTTGTTCGCGTTGCGAACGAGGGGAAAAGGAATAAGGCAGGAAGAGGATTCGCTGTAGGAGCGAGCTTGCTCGCGAACCGCACTACACCGATACATCCGGCCAGATGGTTCGCGAGCAAGCTCGCTCCTACGAAGAGCAGTGACTCAGCCGCGCTCGGCTGCAACCGGAGCGGCTTCGGTGGCGCCCTGGCCGCGACGCTGGTTGCGGTCTTCGCGCGGGGTCACGCCGAAGAAGTTGCGGTAGGCGCTGGAGAAGTGCGGGCCGCTGGAGAAGCCGCAGGACAGGCCGATCTGGATGATCGATTTGCTGGTCTGCATCAGCATCTGCCGCGCGCGGTTCAGGCGCAGCTCCAGGTAGTACTGGCTGGGCACGCGGGTCAGGTACTGCTTGAAGATGCGTTCCAACTGGCGGCGCGAGACGCACACGTGCTGGGCGATCTCGTCGGTGGTCAGCGGCTCCTCGATGTTCGCCTCCATCAGCAGCACCGCCTGGGTGAGCTTCGGGTGGCTGGAGCCGAGGCGGTTCTTCAGCGGGATGCGCTGGCGCTCGGAGCCTTCGCGGATACGCTCCACCACCAGTTCTTCGGAGACCGCGCCAGCCAGTTCCGCGCCGTGGTCGCGGGAGAGCACGGCCAGCAACAGGTCGAGCACGGCCATGCCACCGCAGGCGCTGAGGCGGTCGCGATCCCATTCGAACAGATGGTTGGTGGCGATGACCTTGGGGTGACGCTCGGTGAAGTCGTCGTGCCAGCGCCAGTGCACGGCGGCGCGGTAGCCGTCGAGCAGGCCCAACTGCGCCAGCGGGTAGATGCCGGCGGACAGCGCGCCGATGCTCACGCCGCTGCGCGAAAGTTGCTTGAGCGCGGCAGCCAGCGGCGCGGAGACCGGCTGGGGAATCTCGTCGGCCACCAGGAAGATGCGCTGGCACTGCTCCAGCACGCCGTTCCAGGACTGCCCCGGCAGACGCCAGCCATCAGCCTCGGCGACCGCTTCGGCGCTCATGAACACCGGTTCGTAGAGTGCTTCGGGGTGCAGCCGGCGGGCGACCCGCAGGGCCTCCTCGGCCAGCGCCAGGGTCAACGCCCGCGTATGCGGCCAGAGGAGGAATCCGATGCGTTGTGCGGTCATGCGGCTAGATCACCAGGCGACGATGACAGACAGCTTACTTCAAGCTGCCGGAAAGGAACTGCTTGAGGCGTTCCGATTGCGGATTGGCCAGGACTTCCTTCGGACAGCCCGCCTCTTCCACCAGCCCCTTGTGCAGGAACACCAACTGGTTGGATACCTCGCGGGCAAAGCCCATCTCGTGGGTCACCACCACCATGGTGCGGCCTTCCTGGGCCAGGTCCTGCATCACCCGCAGGACTTCGCCGACCAGCTCCGGGTCGAGCGCCGAGGTCGGCTCGTCGAACAGCATGACTTCCGGCTCGACCGCCAGGGCACGGGCGATGGCCACGCGCTGCTGCTCGCCGCCGGACATGTGGGCCGGGTAGGCATCCTTGCGGTGCGCCACGCCGACTTTCGCCAGGTAGTGCTCGGCCTTTTCCAGCGCTTCCTTCTTCGACACGCCCAGTACGTGGACCGGCGCCTCGATGACGTTCTCCAGGGCGCTCATGTGCGACCACAGGTTGAAGTGCTGGAACACCATCGACAGGCGCGAGCGCATGCGCTGCAACTGCTTGGCGTCGGCGGCCTTGAGCGCGCCGTCCTTGTTCGGCACGAGCTTGAGCTCTTCGCCGTTGAGCAGGATCTTGCCCGCATGGGGCTGCTCGAGCAGGTTGATGCAACGCAGGAAGGTGCTCTTGCCCGAGCCGGAGGAGCCGATGATGCTGATCACGTCGCCCGCCTTCGCCGCCAGGGAGACGCCCTTGAGCACCTCGTGGGTGCCGTAGCGCTTGTGCAGGTCCTGGATTTCCAGTTTGTACATGGTGTCGGTTCTCGAATTCAGTCGTTGATCAGCCGGCCCTTGCGGAACGGCTCACGCCCGGCCACCTTGGCCAGCCAAAGCCCCGGCTGGGCGTAGCGCCCACGCTCGATGGCGAACAGCACGCCGGAAGTCCCGGCGCGAACGGTGCTGACCTGGTCGTTCAGCGGGTCGACCACTTCGAACAGTGCGTCGCCCTTCTCCACCCACTCCCCCGCCTTGCGCAGGAAACTCACCACGCCAACGTGGGGTGCGTAGAGATATTCGGTGCCTTCGAAGGGCATGCCTTCGCAGCATTCGGCCGGTGCCGCCGGCCAGTCGCCGGCGATCAGGCCCTGCTCGGCGAGAAAGCCGAGGATTGCCTCGGCATTGGCCTGCCCTTGATCGACGCGGGTATCGCCCACGCCGCCCAGCTCGACGGTCGTGGCCAGGCACGCGAGCGGAATCGCCGCCTGCGGGAAGGCCTGCGCCAGACGCAGCCAGGGCAGCGAGCAGGATTCGTCGAAGGAGCTGCCGCCGGAATCTTCGGCAAGCAGAGCGACGCCGGCTTTCAGACGCGCAGCCAGCGACTTCCAACGCGGCCAGTGCTGCGGAATCGCGTAGACGTGGATGGCAGCGTCGAAGTCGCAGTGCAGGTCGAGCACCACTTCGGCGTCGCAGGCGTGGCGCAGCAGGATGCGCTGCATGCCCTGCAGCTCGGACGAGGCCGGCGGCAGCGCGTCGAGCCCGTCACGCATGGCCTGGCGGATCAGCTCGACGTTGGCAGCTTCATCGGCGCCCAGCTGGTCGCCGACGCGCTCGGCAACCAGAGCACTCAGCTCGACGAAATCGCGGTTGAAGTTCTTCCCGCTGGCGAACTCGAAGCGTCCCAGGTGGCTGGCCTGCAGGGTCTGGCCCAGGCCGATGGGGTTAGCCACCGGCACCAGTTCGACGACGCAGTTCAGTTGCCCGCGCGATTCCAGGTCGGCCAGGCGCTGCTTGAGTTCCCAGGCGGTGCGCATGCCCGGCAGTTCGTCGGCGTGCAGGCTGGACTGGATGTAGACCTTGCGCGGGCCCTTGCCGTAGCGGAACACGCTCAAGCGGCGCTCGCTGCCCAGGCTGCTCCACGGCAACAGATGATCGATACGTTCCACAGTCGACTCCTCAGTGCTTGCGCGGCGCGAGATAGGCCAGCCAGCGGCGTTCGGCCAGCTTGAACAGGCGCACCAGGGTGAAGGTCATGATCAGGTAGAAGATGCCGGCGGTGATGAACGCTTCGAACGGCAGGTAGTACTGCGAGTACACGGTACGCGCGGCGCCGGTGATGTCCACCAGGGTCACGATGGACGCCAGGCTGGTGGTCTGCAGCATCATGATCACCTCGTTGCTGTACTGCGGCAGCGCGCGGCGCAGGGCCGAGGGCAGCAGGATGCGGCGGTACATCTTCAGGCGCGACATGCCCATCGCCTTGGCGGCCTCGATCTCGCCGTGGGGCGTGGCCTTCAGGCTGCCGGCGAGGATTTCCGCGGTGTAGGCGCTGGTATTGATGGCGAAGGCTGCGCAGGCGCAGAAGGTGGCGTTGGACAGCAGCGGCCACATTGCGCTTTCGCGAACCGCCTCGAACTGCGCCAGGCCGTAGTAGATGAGGAACAGTTGCACCAGCATCGGGGTGCCGCGGATCACGTAGGTGTACAGCCAGGCCGGCAGGTTCACCGCCGTATTCTTCGAGCAGCGCATCAGCGCCAGCGGCACGGCCGCCACGAGACCGAAGAACAGCGAGATCGCCAGCAGCTTGAGGGTCACCAACAGACCGCTGAAGTAGAGCGGCAGGCTGTCCCAGATGACGGAGAAGTCGAAAATCATAGTGGCGCTCCCGGACTCAAAGCTCAGCGACTTTCACGCCGACCGAATAGCGGCGTTCGAGCATGCGCAGCAGCAGCAGGGAGACGCTGGTGACCACCAGGTACAGCGCCGCCACGGCGAGGAAATAGGTGAAGGGTTCGCGGGTGGCGTCCGAAGCCTGCTTGGCCTTGAACATCATGTCCTGCAGGCCGACCACGGAGATCAGCGCGGTGGCCTTGACCAGCACCAGCCAGTTGTTGGTGAAGCCGGGAATGGCCAGGCGGATCATCTGCGGCACCTGGATGCGGAAGAACACCTGAAGCGGGCTCATGCCGTAGGCGAAACCGGCCTCGCCCTGCCCTTTCGGGATGGCCATGAAGGCGCCACGGAAGGTCTCGGACAGGTAGGCGCCGAAGATGAAGCCCAGGGTGCCGACACCGGAAGCGAAGGGATTGAGGTCGATGTAGTCGTCATAGCCGACCATCGGCGCGATCCAGTTCACCGCGGCCTGGCCGCCGTAGAAGATCAGCAGGATCAGCACCAGGTCCGGTACGCCGCGGATCACGGTCGCATAGAGGTCGCCACACCAGGCCAGCCACTTCACCGGCGACAGGCGGATGGCGGCACCGAGCAATCCCAGGGCGATCGCCAGAGCCATCGACAGCAACGACAGCTGAAGCGTCAGCCAGGCACCATCGACGATGGTGGCTCCGTAGCCATTGAACATAGTTTCGTACCTCTAGACCGAAAGCGGCTCGCAATCACACGGACGCTGCTGGGCGATCACCCGACGCCGGATCGCCCCCAATAAAAAAGTGGCACAAACTTCAGGTTCAAGCCTGGGTCTGTGCCACTTCCGGACGTGGATCAGTTCTCGCCGTAGACGTCGAACTTGAAGTACTTGTCCTGTACTTCCTTGTACTTGCCGTTGGCACGGATGCCGGCGATGGCCGTGTTGAATTTCTCGGCCAGGGCGGTATCGCCCTTGCGCACGGCGATGCCGGCGCCGCCACCGAAGTACTTCGGATCGTTGTATTCCGGACCTACGAAGGCGTAGCCCTTGCCAGCGTCGGTTTTCAGGAAGCCATCGTCGAGGTTGACCGAGTCGGCCATGGTCGCGTCGATGCGGCCGGAGACCAGGTCCATGTTGGCTTCGTTCTGCGAGTTGTAGCGCACGACCTCGATGCCGGCCGGGGCCAGGACGTCGGTGGCGTAGCGGTCATGGGTGGAAGCGCGCAGCACACCAACCTTCTTGCCCTTGAGGTCGACCAGCGGATCGTTCAGGGTCACACCCTGCTTCATCACGAAGCGCGCGGGGGTGTGGTAGTACTTGTTGGTGAAGTCGACGGACTTCTTGCGCTCGTCGGTGATGGTCATGGACGAGAGGATGGCGTCGATCTTGCGGACCTTCAGCGCCGGGATCAGGCCGTCGAATTCCTGCTCGACCCAGGTGCACTTGACCTTCATCTCTTCGCACAGGGCGTTGCCGATATCCACGTCGAAACCGGCGAGCTTGCCGTCGGGAGTCTTGAAGGAGAACGGCGGATAGCCGGCTTCGATGCCGATGCGAACCGGCTTGTCGTCAGCGTGGGCAACCAGGGAAAGCGCGGACAGGGCCAGCGCACCGAGAAGTGCAAACTTCTTCATCAGTAACTCCTTCGAGGGTAGGACTTCGATTGGCAGGAGAAAGGGGTTGTCCCAGGCTGCCCGTGCAGAAGTGAAGGTTGTTGTTTTCTGCGCATTGCCGGCGTCTTTCTCGTGGAAAAGCACGCCTACCGGGGTGAGCGGCATTCTAGCGACAGCCCCTGAGCGGTTATTTCTTCAATGCGACAAGTAATTATAGAAGCGCCGGAGAGAGGGCCCCAGCGGCTTGACGGCGAGGAGTTTACGTGATCCGAAAGCGGATAGTAAAACCCAATTTACCTGCAGTAATTGGGCCACAAATACCGAACCCCAGACACCTTGTGGGGTGCGCGATATCGACCCACTCCTGACAGACAAGAAAGACGCACCGAAACTGTGCAAATTGTTTCCTGGCGCCTCATTTTGTCGCAGGAAAATGTTACCGGTGGGTGAGTAGCACACCGTAGGAAGGGCGGGGGCGCCTGGCCCATGCCCACGATCCGCCGGCAAGGCCGGCACCTGCTTCGGCTTCGGTGTTACAGGCCTGCGGCTTCGGATCCGGTGTTTTTGCGCCGCTGCGGCTTGCGCGTGGACTCCATGTTTCGCCCCCTCGGGCGAGTTACCTTTCCAAACGACGGAAGGCCGCCCCCAAAAAGTAACCAAAAAGCTCGCCCCTGCCATCCGGCTTTTCGCTTCGCGAAAAGTACCCTCGGCTCTTCGGCCTCCTGAAAGGGGCACTCGGCGTGCGCGGATATTTCGCTGGAAGACATCAAAAAACAAAGCTCGAGACAGAGCAGCGCGGCATGGCTTTTCGCAGGAGCAACTGTCTTCTTCCGGGATAACCCCTGCCCATGCTTTCCCCTCACCCCAGCCCTCGACTTTGGCATCCTGCCTCGCTCTACCTCCTGCATCCATGCAGTGCGTAGGGCGCATAACCCGGCACGGGTTATGCGCCCTACGGTCTGTTCGCGAGCAAGCTCGCTCCTACACAGCCCAGCCCATACTCCGGTACGCTTTTCGTAGGAGCGAGCTTGCTCGCGAACCGCATCCTGCCGGCGCGAGGATCGATGGGTATCGCTGCGCTCCACGCCATCCTACGTTTGTTCTTCGTGAGGATTTCGGCGCGGACCGCCGTCCGGCATAAAAACACAGTGTCTAGTCCTGAAATAGGTTTACACCTCTGAGGGTTGGCACCA